>NZ_JAYGIN010000004.1:0-379308 GCF_034931005.1 Arcicella sp. LKC2W | reverse complement strand
CGTCGTTTCGGAGTGCAAAGTTCTACCTTTTATTTTAAACTACCAAACTATATAACAAAAAAATAAAAAGAAATCACAAATGCATTGACTATCAAATACTTATAAAATAAAAAAATAAATGTTTTTTGTACATTGAAAAATAAGCAATTATACTCAAACATAATAGTTAAACTTTTTCAAAAAATAATTATAAAAAAAACGAGTCACGTTGATTAAAGTCGTGACTCGTCTTATATAAAGTGATAACATTACGCTTACTGTGCTTTCCCTAACCAAAGGGCTGCATTCAAGTGTAAAGCTGGATGTGAGGTATAACCAGTTGGTGCGTCTCCTGACCAGCCATTAAATAAATTATCGTTAGTATCACCTGTGCCATCATCAGATGGAGAGCTGTCTCCTACAAAGACTATTCTACCTGTTCCATAAGTTGATAATAATGCCATTACTTGTGCGTTGTTTCCGATAGTTCCTCCCATTCTCCAAAATAATCCTTGCACGTTTGCATTTGTATTGGGATTTAAAGTGGCAGAAGTTCCTCCATAAAATGCTAATTTACTTGCTGTGCCTGCTAATCCGTTTAATAGTTTTTGTGCATTGGTATTTGTTCCAGTATAAACTTTAGTTGTTGGTTGCTCGTCAATATCAACATAGTCGATAGTAAAGCCAAATGGATTATTATTATTGATTCCATTATTAAACATTAGGTCATTGATAACTCTTGGAGAGTCATAACCATCTCCATCTCTATCTGACGGGTTATAGCCATTTGCATCTGTACCCGCTGTTGTTGCTGCGGTATGGTCTGCAACGAGCATTAGTCCACCTCCATTAGCGACGAAATTCATAATTGCTGTTTTTTCTGCCGCAGTAAATAATCTGTTTGGTTCAATTAACATATATACATCATAGTTGCTCAAATCTTGAGGGTTTGATGTATTTCCATAAGTAATTGCAGTACCTGCTGGAAGTGTTTCGACAAAATGTCCTCTTTTCACCAATTCAACTGCCCAAGCTGACATTCCTCCTTTCCAATATGTTTCTGGTGTTGATGCTGTGATACCTGTATATGATGGTGTTGGAATTCTTTGTGCTGAACTTTCTATGGTTGTTCCTCCTGTATATGTGGGTACACTTACTGTTCCATCGGCATCAATCAACCAATCTGCACTACCTGCATTTTCATATTTTGTAGCATCAAAAAGGAACTTCTTTCCCGGAATTCCTCCTCCACCGCCACCAGTACCTGCATTATCGTTGATTACAATGTCATCAATATTGATACGGTTGGTTCCGCCTGTTGCTTTACGAATTTCTATACGAACTGTTCCTGTTATATTTAAGGTAAATGTCCTTGTTTGGAGCGTTGCGGTAGTTGTTACGTTAGTTCCAGACTGAGTCCAAGTGCTACCACTATTTATAGAATACCAAAGTCCCCATGTTGAAGCGGCATCTGTTCCGTAGGTAGCGTGTTTTACAGATATAGTGCTAATTCCTGTTGTTTGATTAAATAACATGGAAAGCTTTCCTGTATTTCTGATACGAGCAGACCATGTTCCTGCTTTTTTATCAGCGGTTGTATTACCGATTAATCCGTCATATAGATTCCATGATTTTGCTTGAAGTGTAACATTGTCACCACTACTTGAGCCAGTCGGGGCAACATCATAAGCAGTTTTGGGGCTTGTTGCTCCGACTTCAAAACCTTCTGAAAGAGCAATTGCTTGAATTTTGGCTGATTTACTTTGATTTGAATTTGTTGGTACGAATTCGTCAACAGAGTGACAACTCGTCAACATTGCTCCAATTGTCAACGCTGCAACAAATGAGACTTTAATTTTAGAGAAATGAAACATGATTTAGGTTGGTTTTGATGAAATAAAATTATAAAAACGTTTATGAGTGATGAATTTATAAATATTTATGCAAATATCTGTCAATAAGCGTGAATTTTATTATCTGAACCTATTAAGGATTTGTTATTATTTTATCTCCAAAAATAATATTTGAAATACAAGTGAAGGCTTTTGTATTTTGCAGAGAATTAAGGGAATATTTGTCCATTAGACTTCCTGCGAAAGTGTTTTAAGTCGTAAAACAACATCTTTTCAGCTACAAATAGCGAAAAATTTTTCAAGATTGGGCATCCCCCCATTTCTCTGCTATGCTTTCAATATTCCCGCTATTTTCACTCGAAAATATACCATTTTTCAATCATAAAACACTTTCGCAGGAAGTCTATTAAAAAAGCCTTATTAAAAGTTGAGAGCTTTTAATAAGGCTTTTTATTTACTTTATACTAAAATTTTCTTGGCAAATTCAACACATTTTCCTACTTCTTTTACTGCGTCTGAATCTTCTGGAATATCGTATTCCAATTCAACGGTTACTGGAATTTGGTATTTTTTGTTTTTCACCAATAACAAAATATCTTTGATTGGCGTATCTCCTTGTCCCCACGCTAAATTATTTTTACCATCAGCAGTACGGTCTTTCATGTGCATACTTGTGATTCTATCGTGTTTTGCTTCAATTAAAGCCAATAGAGATTCTTTTGTATTTTTTCCACCTACGGCAATGTAGTGTCCACAGTCAAGATTCAATGAATTATATGGTGATTGAGCAAGAGCTGTATCCCAAAGTGTATCATTCGCTTGTAAGTGTGCATGATAACCTACATAAACTTTATGCTTTAAACCAAAATCTCCTAATCTTTTTGTTTGGGTATTATCGGTTGGAATTTCTACTGTTACCGAAGTCGCTCCTAATGCCTTAGCGGCTTTCATACCATATTCAATTTCTGCATCGGTATTATTTACTCCAAACGCATTTGGTTTGAAAGCATAAATCGTAATACCAGCTTCATTAAATTTCTTACCAATCTCAACAAATTTATCCATCGAAGCAGTTGCTCTCCATTCTGCTACTCTTCTGTTATAATCTGCCATTTCCTTTTTCTGCTCATCCGTCAATGGTGTTCTTTGTGGCTGACCTCCTTTTGGTGGAATTGGTGGCATTTTAATCGGACTTACAGGTTTTCCCGCAAAAGTTTCGGCAGGGTCGCCCATCATTTCGATAGCACTTATATTAGAAGCTACGCAAAATTGTAATAATTGGTCAATATCATGTGGCATACTTCTGAACGAATACGTAATTACGCCCACTTGAACTCCACCAAATTTTGAATTAGGTTTTCCTAATTCTGGTCCATTTACATTTCTGGCGAAAATAGAACTCTTGCTCAATAATACGCCAACGGCTGCTGCAGGAATGATTGACATAAACCCACGACGTGAAATTTCATTTTTCATTGTAAAATCTTGATTGATAAGTTTTATAGTTAAGACCTTAAAGTAATATTATATCGGAATTATCTACTATTCGTCGCAAGACAAAATTAGACCACGGATAGAACAGATAAAACAGATTTACACTGATTTTTCTTTAAATTTATCCGTGTAAATCCGTTGAATCAGTACAATCTGTGGGCTAATTTTATTCTGCGACAAATTGTAGATAGTTCCGTATTATATTAAGCGAAAAGCAATTTGAGAAAAGCCAATAGATGAACTCATAAGTTATCAACAAGCTATTCTACATGATTTTGCAAACCTAAATCCTTTTAGGATAAAAATACTAATTTGTCAAATTAATTTGCCCCCACAGGTTTAAATTCGATAGCAGAAACTGACATAATTATCTGTGAGTCTTTTGCTTTATCATTTTTAAAGACAAAATAGACATCATGTTGCCCCGAATTAGCGGGAACAGCAATTTTGAATTTACTCGGTGGTCTGCGTTGTGGTGCTGCCGGTGCGGCACTACCCGCAGGTGCAGCAGGTGCAGGACCAAACCTTACTTCTTGTGGTTCAATTTGTTCACTTTTTCCAATAACTGTTCCTGTTGGAGAATCTAATCTTATCTCTACAATTCCGCCTGATGCCCCAACTCTGGTTTGTGCTTGTCCTGCAATTTCAATTTCGCTAATATCTGTTAAATCCACGTTATTATAAGCAAGATAAGCATTATTGCCAACCATTGAGAATGACCGCATTGGCGTAATGGTCAATTGTGTACCTTTTGATTTATCCGAAATTTCAGGGTTCAATTTGGCATTTCTCAAAACGATTAAATCTTCCGTTGCCAAAGATTTCATCACCTTTGTACCTTTATCTTTATAGGCTGCACGTAAAATGTATGAACCATTTTCTTTTTGTCCTGTTGGAACTTTGGTGTCATAATTTCCTTTTGTTGGTAATGATTTTGCCGTTTTAGGTTCGTTGATATTTAAAATATATTCAACAATGATATTGGCTTCTGCTTGTGAAATTTGTGGGTGAGCAGCCATTCTGTGGTCGCCCCAAACGCCTCCGCCACCAGCAATTACTTTATTTGAAAGGTTTTCAATCGCTTTGGCATCGCTTTTATATCTTGTAGCAATATCACGATAACTTGGCCCAACCGATTTAGTATCAATAATATGACAAGATTTACAGTCATTTTTGTTCAACATTCTTTCGCCCATTGACGCAAAAGCTGAGGCATCAACGCCACGATGATTTTGAGATGCTTCGATTTTATCGTAACCAATTTGCAAATAATCAATACTTACCGATACTTGGTCAGGCTTAATTTTTCCGCTGTTCAAATCTCCGTCTTCTTTATCGGCAACACTCACTTCGTATTCGATTGGTTTATTCGGGAAATAAAAAGTTTTGTTTCCTTTCTTGATATTAAAAGCCACAGCAGGTGATTCGTTACCCACTTTTACTTCCAATGATTCACTATTTGTTTCGCCTTTGCTATCTTTTACGGTTAAAGTTACATCGTAAGTTCCTGCTTTGTCGAAAGTTATACTTGGGTTTTCTGTTTTAAGAACACGTTTCCCTGCTTTACTTTTAATTTCCCATAAATATGTTAATTTATCTCCGTCATAATCCATCGTTCCTTTTGAAGAGAAATTTACTTTCAATGGTGCAGCACCCGTTAAATTATCCGCCGAAGCTACCACTTTTGGCATACGGTTTCCGCCATTATATTCAACTTTTACGAGTCTGGCATTATCATTTCCTTTGAACCATGCCGAACCGTATTCTAAAACGTACAAATCTCCATCGGGAGCAAAATCCATATCAATGGCACTACCAAAATCTGTATTTGGCATAAAACGCTCCATTGATTTATAATTACCGCTTTCGTCCATTGAAACGGACATAATCCAACCACGCATAAAATCGGTAATTAACCATTTTCCTTCGTAATAATCAGGGAATACTCTTTGTCCATTCGGAAAGTCTGACTTATGAAAAACAGGGCCGCCCGTAGCACTTCTTCCTGAGCTTCCAACTAACGGGAAATCTTCTGAAATACCGTAAGGATACCAAATAAATGCTTTTTGGGCTGGTGGTAAATTCTTCAAACCTGTATTGTTTGGAGAATCATTAATTGGATTTAGTGGGTCATATTTTGAATCTGGACGAACTTTTTTTGTTTCAAAATCCCAGTCTGTATAAACTTTATTATCACCAATAAAATAAGGCCACCCAAAATTTGAAGCACCTCTTGCTTGATTAAATTCATCGTAACCTCTTGGTCCTTGTTCTCCATCAACCGAGGCATCAGGCCCTACTTCTCCCCAATACAAATAACCCGTTTTACTGTCGATAGTTGGTCGCCACGGATTACGGTGTCCCATTGTATAAATTTCCTTCTTCACTAAACCATCGCCATTGTTTGGTAATGTTTCGTATAAATTGCCTTTTGGAATCGTGTATGAGCCATCTTCTTTGGGAGTAATTCTCAATATTTTACCCGTTAAACTATTAGTATTTCCAGCACCACGTTGGTCGTCCCAATACGCCCAACCTTTTCTTTCGTCAAGGTTTGCGTAACCGTCTGAACCACTATTTGATGTATTGTTTCCAACCGTCAAATAAAGGTTTCCTGCTTTATCAAAAACCATTCCTCCGCCTGTGTGGCAACATTCTTCACGTTGCGTAGGGACTTCCAAAACGACTTTTTTAGAACTTGCTACTAATTCGTCACCTTTCAATTCCCAACGAGCCAAAACGTGTTGCGTTTTGGCAGTGTCGGCATAGTACATATATATCCAGTGATTTTTTTCAAAATTTGGGTCATGAATTAAACCCATCAAACCTTCTTCTGCTTCACGTTTTTGTCCTTTGGCGTTGGTGTATTTTGTATTTACAGGAATCGCAGCGATTGTTTTGATAACTCCCGTGTTTGGGTCGAATTGCTTCAAAGCCCCTTTACGCTCCACAAAGAGAACACGACCATCTTTTAGTAAGGTCATTTCCATTGGTTCGTCCAATTTATCCCCCAAAACAACTTTCGTAAAGCGGTTTTCTTCAGGAGCATTTTGAGCAAGAGAAAGATTAGTGATTGTTAGACAGAAAAGAAAAGCTGAAAACTTAGCAAGAGCCTGTTTAGGTTTTTGTAAGTTGACAGAACATAACAATAAATTTTTCATCATTTGAAAGGTTGGTAATAATTGGGATTGATTTTAAGAGAGTAAAAGTGCAAAAAAAACTTAGAAAGTTATTAAATATTCGACAATTGGGAATATTAATTCGATTCATCGCCTTTTTTAAGGGATGAGATTAAGTCGAGTGAAGGCAATAGCAAAGAAGGGTGAGTAAATTTCACCGATTGGAGTAAAACAAGAAGTCACACTAAAAATAAAAGTAGATTAAGAACCTTGTTGAGAAATATTGCTCGTATCCTCATAATATGGACTGCCTTCTGGAAATTCCGTAAGTTCTTCATCCGTAAGCACAATCATAACGGGTAAATCAGTATTGTTTTTGTATCTAAGTGCGGTTTTTTCATAACGAAAAACCCTAATTATTTCATTGTTGTAGCGAATTCCAAAGTTTTGCATGGAGGTGTTTATTTTATAAGTTTAATAATAGGCAAAGGTATGAAGCAACTTTTTGTGGTTTTAGCGTAGAATTACCTAATTTAAACTTTTTTTCAAAAATATTTTGGTAGAAATATATAGCTATCATTAATCCTATTTAAAGCTAAGTAAGGGTTGGATTTAGTTTATTTTGACTATGTCACAATATCCTGATTAATAACGACTTACAACACAAAACCCTAATCTACTTATGCTTATTAGAATGGGAGTGTCAATATTTAAAATTGTTTGTTACTATTATTCTCAACAATAGCAGAAATAGCTTTTCGGGCTTCTTCTACTACTTCTTCTGGAGTTTTATTGGTTCTGTCAATAGGTGCAAGGGCAGTCCATTTTAGATGTTGAAAGCTTTTGAGAGGAAAAAAACCTTTAGGATTCATTTTGTTTACATTCTCAATGGCAACAGGGACAATGAGTGCATTGGGTGCTTTTTTCATCAAAATAGCTACTCCTCCTACTGCAAAAGGTTTCATTGTTCCAGTCCGTGAGCGTGTACCTTCGGGAAAAATCGAAGCAGAAAATTTTGTTGCTTCTATCATTTTTGCCAATTTAGCAATTTCCACAACTGCCTGTTTGCCATCTTCACGGTCAATGAGGGCAGCTCCACTTTTTTGAAGATTATAAGAAATAGAAGGAATTCCTTTTGCTAATTCTCGTTTTGAGACAAATACAGGAAAGTTTTTGCGTAAATACCAAATCATGCCAATAATGTCAAACATACTTTGGTGATTGGCAATGAAAATAATGGGTTTATCGGTTGGAAGTGACGTTTGTTGAATAAATGAAAGGCGTGTACCCACAATTCTTGCTCCGTTGAGTAGAAAAAAATTTAACAAATGAACTGATTTTTGATGTGTTCGCTGACCAAAAAGTTCAAAGCAGATAATTTGTATGGGATGAAAAATAAACAAAATCAGAAGGAAATACACTAAATAAATACTACTGAGGAAAAAATCAAATGCTTTTCTCATGTTGATTGAAGATGCGGTTTAAGGCAATTTTGCTGACAATAAATTTTGTGATTTGTAGAGACGTTGCCTGCAACGTCTTTGTTGAAAGGATAATAAAAATCTCTTTAAACAATCAAAAAGATGTTGCAGGCAATAAAAAGACGTTGCAGGCAATAAAAAGACGTTGCAGGCAATAAAAAAGATGTTGCAGGCAATAAAAAGACGTTGCAGGCAATAAAAAAGATGTTGCAGGCAATAAAAAGACGTTGCAGGCAATAAAAAAGATGTTGCAGGCAATAAAAAGACGTTGCAGGCAACGTCTCTACCATTTTCGTTTATAGGTTGTGTAGTCCTTTCTTGGACCTTCTTTCTTTTTTGGATTTGGATTTACGTCTCCTAATAATTGTTGGGCTAAATCTGGACGTTTTAGTTTTTGTAAACGTTGTCTAATCCAACTTTTAAATTCATTTTTGTACCAAAAGAAATAATTATTTTGATTTTGTTTTTCCTCTTTGGTTTTGGCTGTATAAACGGGTTGCAAGGTATATGGATGTACGCCTGTGTAGTAAATTACCTCCGCAACGGTCATGGGAGTTGGCGTAAAATCCTGTACTTGTTCCAATCTAAAACCTAAATCTTTGGTTTCTGCTGCCAAATTTGCCATATCTTGTTCTTCACAACCAGGGTGAGAACTGATGAAATACGGAATCAAAGGCTGATTCAAACCATGCTTATCCTGAATTTTATCGTATTTCTCCTTGAATTTTCTAAAATACTTAAATCCAGGTTTACGCATCACTTTCAACGTAGCGTCAGAAGTATGTTCGGGGGCAACTTTCAATCTACCCGAAACGTGTCGTGTGATTAATTGCTCCATATATTCATCGTGATTTCCGTCGGAATTATTCTTATTAAAATCATCTACCAAAAGGTCATATCTAACCCCAGAACCCACAAAAGCCTTTTTTATCTCGGGCAAAGCATCCACTTTTCGGTAAATATCCGTGAGAGGTTTATGCGACGTATCCAAATTTGAGCAAATCACAGGATTGATACAACTTGGAGCTTGGCATCTCGCACAAATAGATTCGTCTTTGCCTTTCATACGGTACATATTGGCAGAAGGCCCACCCAAATCTGAAATATACCCTTTAAATTCTGGGTGTTCGGCAATTTGCTTTACCTCCTTCATGATGGATTCTTCGGAACGAGAAGCTACAAATTTCCCTTGATGAGCCGAAATCGTACAGAAACTACAACCACCAAAACAGCCTCGGTGCATATTGACCGAAAACTTAATCATTTCATAAGCAGGAATTGCTCCACGGTTTTTGTATTTCGGATGGGGCAAACGAGTATATGGCAAGTCAAAAGATTTATCCATTTCTTGTTCTTCCATCGTTTTGAAAGGCGGATTAATGACCAAGGTCTTCTCTCCCACTTTTTGGAGAATACGATTGGCTTGCCATTTATTAGATTCTACCTCCACAATTTTGAAATTGGAAGCGTATTTTATTTTGTCTTCCAAACACACCTCATGACTTGCTAATTCTACGGTTTCCCATGTTTCATGAGCTGGAACAGGCTTATCATCTAAGTAAGCAATCTGTTTTACATCACGGATTTCATTTAACGGCACACCACTTTTTACCAATCTCAAAATATCTCTCAGGGGTTGTTCGCCCATTCCGTAAACCAACATATCCGCCCCCGAATCTTCCAAAATAGTCGGTAATAATTCATCTTTCCAATAGTCATAATGAGTCACACGACGCAATGAAGCCTCAATACCACCAATCAATACAGGAATGTCTGGATAAATCTTTTTGAGGATTTGGGTATAAACGGTTGTGGCATAGTCAGGTCTAAAACCCGCTTCACCACCTGGAGTATAACTATCGTTTGAACGCAATCTTTTATTGGCAGTATAATGATTCACCATCGAATCCATACAGCCAGCCGTTACGCCAAAGAAATATTTTGGCGTACCCATTTTTTTAAAATCACGAAGGTCATCACGCCAATTAGGTTGTGGAATAATACCAATTCTAAAACCTTCACTCTCAATAATACGCCCGATAACGGCCGCACCAAAAGCAGGGTGATCCACGTAGGCATCTCCCGAAATCAATATAACATCTAATTGTTCCCAGCCACGCTGTTCAACTTCTTTCTTCGTAATTGGCAACCAATGACCAATTGGTCTTTCTCTTATCGTAATCATAATACAAAATTAAGCGATATAACCTGTTGATTTTTAATAAATTGATTTTAATTCTATCAATCTACATTTCCATTTACCGCAACAATATTGTTAACACATTATTTATGTTTATGGTTTTCAAGATGTTATCGAAGATATTGGTTATTTATGATTGGTAAAATAGAAAAGCCAAGATTACCTTTTGGGCTATAATCTTGGCTTTTTTATTTTGGTTAATTCTGAAAGTAAACGCTCTTACTTTTTATGGCTAAGTACACGTACTTTTCTTTCTAATTTATCAATTTTCTTGTTTTGTTCGATTACATAAAGTGTTAATTCTTCTACCTTTTGTAAAAGTAAAGCTTGTGTTTGAGCAAGGTCAATGCCATTTTGAGAAACCTCTGCTGTTGAAGGAATATCTGGTAAATGTTTATTTTCTTTAATGAACGTTTCTACTTCCTTTAATGGACGAAGTTTATAAGCTGGTTCAAAAACGTAATCAGCCCAAAAAGTAGTTCCACTGGTTGCTACACGTACTTTTTCAGTAATAATTCCGCCACTTACTGCTAATTTATAAGAACTTCCCGCAGGTATAGTAACGGTTGGATTCCCAACTGTAATTCCATCTGGAAACGAAACAGGAGACTGTGCAAAGGATTGTTGAACAATTAAGAACGTACAGATTATAAAACAGTAAATAGTATTTTTCATGACAATAATGATTTGGGGAGAGAAATTTGCCTTAGTTTTTGGTAAATATCTAACTTTTTTAAGATTAATCAAAGTACAGATCTTGCTATTTAGTACACTGTTTAATAAGTTTTCTGAATAATTTTCACCCTAAAATGTTTGATTGGGGGACTTCCCGAAAGTTTTTTCCACTTTCGGGAAGTTGAAAAAACTTATTAAACAGTGCATTTAGTCAACGGTTATTTTAAAATTCAAAGAAAAACATCATTAATTATCAGGCATTTTCCATGCACAAAATACTGATTTTTAACCCAATAGACATTAATCATTTTTTAACAAAAAAATAAAACATCCATAACATTTCAATTATTTGGCAATAGTTATACGTCATGTTGTGTATATCTGATAAACCAAGAGAGCCATTTATCCATGAGATTTGCAATTGTAATCAAAAATTTATATCATTGATTAAGACCAATGAACATCTATTTGATTCGGAATTATCTACAATTTGTCGGAAGACAAAATTAGCCCACGGATAGAACAGATAAAACAGATTTACACTGATTTTTCTTTAAATTTATCCGTGTAAATCCGTTGAATAAGTACAATCTGTGGGCTAATTTTATTCTGCGACAAATTGTAGATAGTTCCGATTTGATTTTATGTCTCTATCTTAAATTTATCAAACTTTAGTTCAACCAAAACGACCAAAACAAGTCGTTTCCACTTGTAATCAAGCAGTTATAGATTTTGCAAATACTATGAATCCAGCATTTTATATAGAAGAAATTAAAGTTATTACCTCGAAGTTTGAAAAAATTGACCTCAAACAAATGGATGGTGTTAGCCTGATGAATCGAGTTGACGTAAAATATATTATTCCTATTCATCTTTTACCGCAAATTTTGGAAGAAGCGTTGCCACTTTACCGAATTTTAGAAGTGAAAGGGGAACGATTATCTGCTTATGAAAGTCGCTATTTTGATACTCAACAATTGGAATTATATCATCATCATCAATCTGGAAGGGGTAGTCGGTATAAAATCAGATTTCGAACATATCTTAATTCGTCATTATCGTTTTTAGAAATTAAGCATAAAAATAATAAAGGAAGAACCATCAAAAAACGAATAGAAGGAAGTCCTGATGAGGTATTTAGCCCACAAATGTCTCAATTTTTAGAAAAAACAAGTCCGTACAGACCTTATGACATTCAAGAGAATTTAGGCGTAAATTACCGTCGAATGACCTTCGTCAACAGAACAAGTCCTGAGCGTTTAACGATTGATATTAATTTACAATTTCAAGGAAATAATCAAGAAGTAAATTTTCCTAAAATCGCTATTGCTGAGGTAAAACAAGAACAATTGGGGTCATCTCCAATTATTGATATTTTCAGAAAATACAACCTACGTGAAGGCTCAATTAGCAAGTATTGTTTGGGGGTTATCAGCACTCAACCTACCATAAAATATAACCGTTTCAAATCGAAATATTTACATTTACAAAAGACCATTAACCAATATGACTTATTTACAATCAATAACACTTTCATCCCACACCCTTCTGAATATTCAATGGCTTAGTGCTTCGTCAGCCCAATTTTTAACACAATTTGCATTTGACATTATTGCAGTTTTTATTTTAATCAGAATTATTTATTTCAGACATTATCGTCGGACAGACCATTTTCTTACTTTTTTTGGGTTCAATGTAATTATATTTTTGCTTACCTACCTTCTCAATAAAGTAGAAATGAGCATGGGAGCAGCCTTTGGTTTGTTTGCAGTTTTTTCGATGCTACGTTACCGTACTGAAGGGATTTCTACCAAAGACATGACCTATCTTTTTATTGTTATTGCTATCGGTTTGATTTCGGCAATCAGTAAGAATTCTTGGGAAGAGCTACTATTTACAACAACTATTTTATTACTGATAACTGCCTTATTAGAAGGAAGTTGGCTTATCAAAAAAGAACATACAAAAGTAGTAACTTATGATAAAATAGGATTGATTAGTCCTGCCAATAGAGAACTTTTAATAGAAGATTTGAGTGCAAGAACAGGACTAAATATTCATCGAGTAGAAATCCAGGATTATGATTTTTTGAAAGACTCTGTACAACTGATTATGTATTATTACGAAAAATAAACATGAAAATATCATCATTTCACCCTTTCATTATTCTCTTATTATTGACATTCACTTTCAATCAACTCTATGCCCAAAATGAGGGTTTAGCTTTGTGGAATAGCATTAGTGTAGAGAAAAAAATAACCAAAAAATTATCCGTATCTCTCAGCGGTCAAGCAAGAATTGTAGAGAATGTCTCTTATGCTCAGACCTATATTGGAGAGATTGGTTTATCTTATAAATTTCTAAAAAACTTTGAAATTTCAGGAAACTACCGTTATACTGAGCGAAGAAAAAATGAAACAAAGGAGTTTAAAAGTCGTCATCGTTTTTATGCAGATTTATCCTATGAACGAAAATTAGGCTTTTTGAAATTTGAAAACCGATTACGTTATCAAAGTCAATTTAAAGATAATGACGGAGAAACTGATTTTGATACCAGTTATTTAAGAAACAAATTAGAAATATCATATCCGAATAAGTCGAAATTCACGCCTTATATTTCGGGAGATATATTCTATGAAATTGGAGCAAAAATTGACCAAATACGCCCTAAAGCAGGTATTTCTTATAAGTTTAACAAACACCATGCTGTTGATGTATCGGTATTTTCTAATGTGGATTTAGTTGGAACAGAATCATCTGGAGCGATTATTGGATTAGGCTATAAATTCAAATTTTAAGATTCTTTTTTAAGAAGCATAACTATCCCCAACAATGGACCAATAGCCAAAAAAGTGTATAAATAATTGGTATTTATCACACTTGACAATAGTCCTAAAAACTGAATACTGATAATTGTTAAAGAAAAACCAATGCTATTGGTAATGGTCAACAATGTCCCTTTTGATGCTACTGGGGCATTTTGAGCGACTAAAGTTGAAAATAATGGCGAATCTGCAATAACGACCATTCCCCAAAATAATAGGAAACAAAATAAAGCAGGAGCATTGGCATAAGTAAGTAAAATTGGAGAAATCAAACAACAGAGACAAGACAAACCAAGAGCAGAAATAGCAACAGTTTTCATTCCAAAATATTCAGAAAGATAACCTCCAATAACACAAGCCACCGAACCAGAAGCAATTATCACAAACGACCATTGAGCAACATTAATATCTGTTTGATAATGCTGATTTTTATAAGACAAAATCAAGGCGGGCAAAAATGCCCAAAAAGTGTATAATTCCCACATGTGTCCAAAATATCCCAAAGCTGGACTTCGGAAATTGTGGATTTTAAAGCCGTTACTAATCGCTTTGAAATCAATTTTCTTAGAAACTGATGAAAATTGACCTTTGGGTACAAAAATTAACATCATTGAACCACCCAAAACCGAAAGTCCAGAAGTAGCCCAAAGGACAAATTCCCACGAATAATTGGTATTAAATCCTTTCAAAAAATGCGGGAAAGCCGTTCCCAATACCAAAGCTCCTACTAATAAACCCAACGATTTGCCCAAACCTTTTTGGTAATGGTCGGAAGCTATTTTCATGCCTACGGGATAAATGCCTGCCAAGAAAAAACCCGTTAAAAAGCGAGAAATCAACAAAATAGCTTCTGTTGTTGGCAAAATCACAACGCTAATATTGCACAAAGCCGCCAAAATGGAGCAAACAAAGAATATACGAGTAGCCACAAATCTATCCACCAGTCCAGAAAGAGCAAAAACGAAAGTTCCCGATATAAAACCAAACTGAACGGCACTTACTAAATGAGCGATATTATTCGCCTCAATATTAAAATGTTTGGCTAAATCAGGTAAAATGGCATTTCCTGCAAACCAAAGCGACGTACAGAAAAATTGAGAAATGACAATAATGGGTAAAATCCGTTTCATCGTGGCGTGTTTGAGAATCAATATTTATAGTAGAGACGTTGCCTGCAACGTCTTAGAGGGCATTACAGGCAACAATATTCATAATAAATTTATTGAATAATCTAAATTAAACGTTGCTATCAAGACATTGTGGGTCAAAATGTTGCTATCAAGACGTTGTGGGTCAAAACGTTGCGATAATGACGTTGTGGGTCAAAACGTTGCGATAAAGACGTTGTGGGTCAAAACGTTGCGATAAAGACGTTGTGGGTCAAAACGTTGCGATAAAGACGTTGTGGGTCAAAACGTTGCGATAAAGACGTTGTGGGTCAAAACTGCGATAAAGACGTTGTGGGTCAAAACATTGTGATAAAGACATTGTGGGTCAAAACGTTGCGATAAAGACGTTGCAGGCAACGTCTCTACTGATATTATTCTTCGATTAAATCTTTTTCGCCAACCTGTTGTCTCCACATCGCATAGTACAAACCTTTGTTTTCCAATAATTCTTCATGCGAGCCGTTTTCTACTATTTTTCCTTTTTCTAACACAAAAATATTGGTGGCGTGCATGATGGTACTGAGGCGGTGAGCAATTACGATGGTTAAATGCGTTGTGCCTTCCGAAACTTCACGGATGGTTTCTGAAATTTCTTCTTCCGTCAATGAATCTAATGAAGAGGTTGCTTCGTCAAAAACCAATAAATTCGGATTACGTAATAAGGCTCTGGCGATACTCAAACGTTGTTTTTCTCCGCCCGATACTTTTACGCCACCTTCTCCGATGATGGTATCTAAGCCATTTTCAGCACGGTCTAAAAGGGTATGACAAGCGGCTTTTCTCAATACGTCCAAACATTGTTCGTCGGTTGCCGTTGGATTTACGAATAATAAATTTTCTCGAATTGTTCCCGAAAATAACTGCGTATCTTGCGTTACAAAACCGATGCGTTCACGGAGTTGGTCGAAGTCAATTTCGTCGTAATTATGTCCGTTGTACAAAATTTTTCCTTCTTTCGGACGATAAAGTCCAACCAATAATTTCACCAAAGTAGATTTTCCCGACCCCGATGGCCCTACAAAAGCAATGGTTTCGCCACGTTGTGCCTTGAAATTAATTTTACGCAAAGCGTCTTTATTCGCAGATTGATGTTTAAACTTAACATCTTGAAATTCAAGCGAATCAATGCTAATCACTGGATATGGATTAGCAGGTTTTACTTCCACTGGAATCTTGAAAATATCTTCAAAGTTTTGCAGTGAAACCTCCGCCTCACGGTAAGTATTTACTACGTTACCAATTTCTTGGAGTGGCCCAAATAAGAAGAATGAATAAATGTTCAGGGAGTAAAATTGTCCAAGTGTAATTTTGTTTTCGTAAATCAAATAAATCAAAACCAACACCATCATCGCACGCAAGAAGTTTACGACCGTTCCTTGTACAAACGACATTGAACGCACGTAACGCACCTTTTTGAGTTCTAATTTTAAGATTTTTTGAGTCGTGGCATTCAACTGAGCAATTTCCTGTTTTGCCAAACCCAATGATTTTACCAATTCGATATTACGTAAAGATTCGGTCGTTGAACCTGCCAAACCCGTTGATTCCTTCACGATTTGAATCTGAATCGTTTTGATTTTTTTGCTCAACACTGAACTAATCCATGCAATGAGTGGGCCCGTTATCAAAAACAAAGGCAAAATCATCCAATGTACCGAAAATGCATAAATCGAAATGAAAATTAGAGCAATAACCGATTGGAAAAGAATATTAATTCCTACGGTGATAATTTTCTCAACGTCGGTACGTACCTTTTGCAATTTCCCTAAAGTTTCTCCCGAACGTTGGTCTTCAAAAGATTCATAAGGTAATTCTAAAGAATGGCTAATACCGTCTGCATAGATTTGAGCCCCCACTTTTTGAGTAACGGTATTGATAAAATAATCCTGAAAATTTTTGGCTACCCGACTCACAAATGCCACTCCGATAGACGCTAATGTTAGTGGAATAATAGCGTGTAAAAAATCTTCAACGGTATGTGTATTTGAGCGATACACATTTGCTACATCGTCAATAATTTTGCGAAAAATAAATGGGTCAAGAAGAGAAAAAATTTGATTGATTGCTGCTAAAAACAAAGCTCCAAAAACGGTTGTTTGGTGTTTTTTCAGATAACGTAATAGTATTTTCATCGGGGATATAATCGTGAATGGTTGGTTAATATCGTAAGCTGTATGCAATAGGCTAAACTTGCTTATTGCATACGGCTTACTGCCTAAAGCATATTAAACTAAACCCCAATATAAAAATTTAAGTTCTCGTTTAGGGTTTTACCATGAAATCATAAATTGGGCGAGTTTGAAATAACAATACGGGATTTGATGGCAAACAAGCGGTAACATTTATATTGTGAGACAGAATATTAGACGAACTACCAACCATCCAACGTTTACTACAGCAACTATCAAAATGGAAGCCTAATTCTTTCATCGTCCAAATACCATTAGCAGGTAAATTTTTATACGAATATTTACCTGTATAGGCTCCTCCAGTATTTGGATACTCAAAAATATCTCCACTGTTTGGACTACAAATTAAATTGGTTAAACCCGAAATAGCTTGAAATTTAGTACCCACCACAGTCAATCCATTATATTGTGCTGTTGGTCCAGCAGGAGCAAATATAGTCGTAACTCCACTGGGAACTGCCACTTTCAAAAGCTGGGAAGTTCCTTCCTTAATGGCTACAAATAAGGATGTATTGCCATAGTTTTCAATATCTTGCAAAGGAGCAGTCGTTGTGCTTACCACAGAAGCAACTCCAGTTGATATTTTTACTCTCAACAATTTTTGAGGGAAATTTGAATTAATGCCCGTAACTGCCCAAGCCATATCAGCTACGCCATACATATCACAAAGACCTGTTACCGAATACACAGGAGTACCTCCAATTTTAATTTGTGAAACTGGTGTAAAACCAACAGGCGACGAGCAAGGATTTACTTTATAAATATACGATGCAAAACCCGCAGGAACAGGCGAGCCAGCACTTCCCAATAAAACCAAAGCATACACAGGAGGACAAGCCGCCACTTTGGCACTTGATACATTGGTTTCTTCATTTGACGAAACAGGACTTGTTAAATCGTTGGTTTGGCAAGCCCAAATAGTCATGGCGGTTACGCTTGCTATGGTTAACAAACGTAAGAAATTGTTTTTTTTCATGATTGAAATTGTTTAAAGTTTACTAAGATATACACGCTATCCTCTGTGCTAATCAGAGGGAGAATAGCCAATCGTTGAAATGTAAAAAAATTAAATGCCTATTAGTGATGCTGAATATTAATTCTGGTGAGTATTTAAGAATTAACTACTTAGAAGAGATATGTAAAAATATTGTAAATTTTAGTACAATCAAATAAAATTAGAGATTATTGAGCAAATGGTACTTTAAATATCTATAAGCCCCCAATATATAGAAGTAATTTTACGCCCAAATTATCGCTTCCAAATAGTTAAAACCTTTGGCAAAGTTCCTGCGACTCAAAGCAGAAAATTCGATTATAAATTGGTTAAACGGTAATTGCCAAAAGTGTCATATTTTACCCTAACGGATAAATATTAAATGAACCATTTATTTTCACTAAATTTGGAGGAAGAATCTATAATTCCAACATCATGAAAAAAGTATTAATTCTCAGTATTTTAGCTTTCTCAACCATGGTTTCATCTTGCGACAGATTGAGTAACTCTACCGAAAAAATTGGAGAAACCGCTGGCACAATGGTAAAAGGCATTGAAACAGGTGTAAAAAAAGCTCGTGCCATTAAATTAACTTATACAGAAGCCCTCATCGATAAAGGGATTACCAACGGAAAAGTAACGCTGAAAAGTGATAAAGATGGAGGAACAGACAATCTTTTGAGTGTCTATTTAATTTTCTCTAAAAAATTCAAAGGAAAAGTTACCGCCAAAGCTTACGACAACGATGGCTTAGAAATGGGACGTAGCTCAATAAAAGTTGACACTCAATCGGGCAATGCAGGTTTCTATGATTTTCATTTCGACAAAAGAACAAATATCGACCGTGACGGGAAGATAGTTTTAGAATAATTTTCGATGTTTAGAATGTAGAATTGATTTACGCATCCGATGATTTTAAAACTCCTTAAAATTAGACTACAGATAGCACAGATTGGACTGATTCACACAGATTAAAATTATTATAGTCCGTGTAAATCAGTCCAATCCGTATTATCAATGGTCTAATTTGGATGCAATTTGAGATTCAAACCCCGAACATCAAAACACAAACACTTCATGAGCAATAAAACTAAAACAATCGTTGCACCAAGTTTAGAAAGCATCTACGAAGCTGCTGAAAAACTACGTGGAATAGCCGTACACACACCTTTGATGGAAAATTTAATTCTTTCGGAGCGTTATGAGGCAAATATTTTCTTGAAAAGGGAAGACTTACAAATTGTTCGTTCTTACAAAATCAGAGGAGCGTACAACAAAATGGCAAGACTTTCTAAATCGGAATTAGATAAAGGTGTAGTCTGTGCTTCTGCGGGAAATCACGCTCAAGGATTGGCGTATGCTTGCCACAAAATGGGTGTAAAAGGAGCCATTTTTATGCCTACAACTACCCCAAATCAGAAAATCAAGCAGGTAAAAATGTTTGGTAAAAACGATATTGAAGTAATGATGGTAGGCGATACTTACGATGATGCCGCCAATGCCGCCAAACAATATTGTGAAGAACATCACGCTACTTTCGTGTCGGCATTTGATGATATTGATGTTATTACGGGGCAGGCTACTGTCGGACTGGAGATTTTTAGAGATGCCGATATAAAAATTGATTATTTATTCCTTGCCATTGGTGGCGGAGGCGTTTCTGCGGGGATTTCTACGGTTTTCAAACAGTTATCGCCACATACCAAAATCATTGGCGTTGAACCTGCGGGGGCGGCGTCTATGAAAGCAAGTATTGATGCAGGTCATGTGGTGGGATTAGATAAAATTGACAAATTTGTGGACGGTGCGGCGGTAGGAAAAGTAGGTGAGATTCCTTTTGCGATTTGTCAAAAAAATTTAGACGACATCATCATTGTTCCCGAAGGAAAAGTTTGTACAACCATTTTGGAGTTATACAACGAATCTGCCATCGTGGCCGAACCCGCAGGAGCTTTGACCATTGCGGCTTTGGATTTTATGAAGGAGCAAATCAAAGGTAAAAATGTGGTTTGTTTGGTTTCTGGGGGCAATAATGACATCACTCGCACCGAAGAAATCAAAGAACGGTCTTTACTTTACGAAGGGCTAAAACATTATTTCATGGTACGTTTTCCGCAACGTGCAGGAGCATTACGTAACTTTTTGAATAACGTTTTAGGGCCAGACGACGACATTACTTTCTTTGAATATCAGAAGAAAACAAGTAGAGAATCAGGGCCAGTTTTATTAGGAATAGAACTAAAAACCAGAGAAGATTACGCTGCCCTCATCGACAGAATGAAAGCAGAAAATATTGTTTATCAAGAACTTAACGAACAACCTGATTTATTTTCGGTATTGGTGTAACCCGATGCTTTCGCATCGAACGCAATTATATTCCGATGCGGAAGCATCGGGCTACAAAAAACAAACAACATTAACGAAAGCAACACACTGAGCATGATTATTATAAAGCCGTTTGCTGTGTATGCTTACGCAAAACAACTTTCTGAAATATGCCAATAATTGAATTTACAGCAGGGAAATTAACAAAAGAAGTAAAAGAGAAACTTATAACACAACTGACAGATATTTCAGTAGAAATTACAGGAATACCAAAACATTTGTTTTTTATAACAATAAATGAAAAACCTGACGAAGATATCGCTGTTGGGGGTGTTAGTGTACAAAAAATAAAAGAAGAATTGAACAAACAAAAGTAACTACAAATCCCTAACATCGGTAGCTCGCATCTTACGAGTTACCGATGTTAGAGATTTATAGTCAATAATAACCGTACTAAAGCATCTCAGCAATCCCATACAAAGGAATATTCGTCAGCCAATCTCACCCAGTAGCTCGCATCTTGCGAGTTACCACTATTAACAGGCTTCCAGCCGATTTTACAGTGAATAATATTCCGATGCAGAGGCATCGGGTTACAAAATAAAATAATCATGCTCAACGTCGCTCTTATTGGTTTTGGTTTATCGGGTAGATATTTACAAGCTCCCTTTTTTGAAACCAATCCAAATTTCAATCTTAAAACGATTGTTTCTAATAGTCAAAATCCGAAGGAATATTTCCCCAATGTCAATGTTGCCAAAAGTTTAGAGGAAGTTTTGACAGATGATTCTATCGACTTGGTAAGTATTTGTTCACCCAATTCAACGCATTTTGAGTATGCTAAAAAAACGTTATTGGCAGGCAAAAATGTCTTGGTAGAAAAACCTTTTACCGCAACTATCGAAGAAGCGGAAGAACTCATTGCGTTGGGAAAAGAAACAGGAAAACTATTGACAATCTTCCAAAATCGCCGTTTTGACAGTGATTTTATGACCGTAAAGAAAATCATTGAAGATGGTTTATTGGGTGAAATTTTGAATTTTGAAATTCATTTTAACCGATTTAAACCTGTTTTGAATCCTAAAAAATGGAAAGAAACGGTTAGCCCTGCCAATGGAATTTTATACGATTTGGGAGCTCATATCATCGACCAAGCCATTGTTCTTTTCGGTTCTCCACAAAGCGTTTGGGGACAGTCTTTTACGCAAAGAGAAGGTTCTGAAATTGAAGATGCGTTTGATATTCGTTTGGATTATGGCAAATTGAAAGTTACGCTCAGGTCGAGTTTATTAGTTCGTGAAGATTCTCCAAGATATATTATTCATGGAACAAAGGGGTCATTCGTAAAATATGGAATTGATGTACAAGAAGACCACCTAAAAGCAGGTTTACAGCCAAATGATATAGGTTTTGGTATTGAGCCGAGTTCTCAAATGGGAGTTTTGAACACTGATATGAATGGCTTAGGCGTTAGAGGAACAGTTGATACTTTGACTGGAAATTGGGCTTTATTATTCCAAAATCTACATGATGTAATTGTTGATGGCAAAGCGTTATTTATCAAACCTGAGGAGGTTTTGGAGCAAATCAAAATTATTGAACAAGTAAGAGCGTAACACAGATTTTAGTCTGTATGTTAATCATCGACATACAGACTAAAGTCTGTGTTACGGCAATTTATGTCTTGCCGAATCTCTTTTTGTAGAATCAGCAGGTTGTTTTCTACTGTATTGTCCTGCTTTAATCGTTGGGATTTTCTTCTTTTTTTCTTCCAAAAGTTTTTTTACATCAACATAAACATTCTTCAACGATGCAGGATTGGCAATATAATACCGCAAACTCATATTAAAGTTTGCCGTATCAATGTTGTATTTTTTCAACGTTTTTCCCTTTAATTTTTGATAAATAAAAAGGGCAGAATCAGTATTGCTAATGTGCATATCATTCACCTGCGACTCCAGTATGTGAATATCTGATAAAATGACCGCCATTTTATCCTCAGCAATCAAATCTTTTGGCTTATCGTCAGAACTGCAAGCACAAAGGGCAAATACAAGTAAAATAATTCTAAATCTCATAATTCAAATTTACTGCGAATTTGTATAGATTTTACTCCGTTAAGAATTTTTAAGAAAGATTATCCCACTCTTGGACAACGTTTAAATTCCTTTGTTCTATCAAAAAGAAAACGATAAGTGATATATTCTTTGTCACGACTTGTACCCAATTGCGACACAAAACGGTTCATTTTAGGGTTAAAATCGCCCACCCAGTTCATGTCGATAGTTTCGTATTGATAATGTGGATTATCTCGCCCAGCCTGACGGAAACGCAAAGCAATTGCCGACTCAATTCCCTTTCCTTGAAAATCGGGTACAACGCCAAAAATCATCCCACAAGTACGAGTAACCACGCCACGCATGAGCAAAAGAGCGAATTTTGCTTTTTCGTACCAACCAAATTTACCATTCAAGTGCTTGACAATCTGATTAATATCTGGGATAACGATAAAGAAAGCAATCGGACGCTCGCCTGCGTAAGCAAACCAAGTCAATTGTTCGTCAATGATAGGTTTCATTGTTTTTACCAAACTCTGAGCCTGTTCCGAACTCATAGCTTTTACTCCAGGAAATTTTGCCCAACCTTCATTAAAAACCGTTCTAAAATCTTCCCCGTATTTTTCTAATTTACGTTTTTCAATATGCCTGAAATCATAATCAGGATTTGCATAAACCTTACGAGCTTTGTCTTCCACAGTATCCGCCACCGATGCCGCCCTGATTGGCGAAACATACACAAATTGTTGGAAATAATCTTTGAAGCCATAATTCTCAAAAAATGGAATGTAATATTCTTTTGTCCAAGCCATTTTGTAAGTTGGTTCGTATTGCCAACCTTTAGTCATTAAGCCCCAAAAAGCATCACGTTCGCCAAAATTGATTGGACCGTCCATTGCCTCCATGCCTTTTGATGCCAACCAATTTTTACAAGTATCAAATAATAAAAAAGCTATTTTTTCGTCTGAGATACACTCAAAAAAGCCCATTCCTCCTGTTGGTTGTTCTTCTTTTTGAGCAGTTTCATGATTGATAAAAGCTGCTACACGACCGATAGTTTCGCCAGATTCATTTTGCAAAATCCAACGGATAGCCTCACCGTGTTTAAAGTATTTATTTTTGTTTGGATTAAACGTATTCTCAACATCTTGGTCGAGCGGACGAATCCAATTAGCATCCTCAGCGTACAGTTTTACAGGTAATAAAAGAAATTCTTGTTGTAATTTTTTATCGTCAGCGACTTCTAAAATGGTCATTGTGGTTGCTTGTTTAATTTTTTAGTAAAGATAGGGGATTTTGAGAGAATTGAGGAAAGAGTAACTTAGTTACCTTGTGGAGTAACTAAGTACATTTGACGAACTCGTCATCAAACCTTTTTTCATAAACTCGCATTTTGGAACGAAAAATATCTCATTCCGTTATACTTTTATTAGTTTTGTAGAATATTAAAAATTAACAACAGCCGAATGCAACCGTTAAAAATATACAATACCCTCAGCCGAGAAAAAGAATTGTTTACTCCTCTAAACGCCCCGCACGTGGGTATTTACGTTTGTGGACCAACTGTTTATAACTATGTCCATTTAGGAAACGTCCGTACTTTCATGACTTTCGATGTGTTGTATCGTTATTTGTCTCATCTTGGTTACAAAGTGCGTTATGTTCGTAATATTACCGATGTAGGTCACTTGGTGGGCGATGGAGACGAAGGCGAAGACAAAATCGGGAAAATGGCGAAGTTAGAGCAACTCGAACCGATGGAAATTGTACAACGTTACACCAACGATTTTCATAAGGTTTTAGAACAATTTAATTTTCTTCCTCCAAGCATTGAGCCTTCAGCAACTGGACATATTGTTGAGCAAATCGAAACAACTCAAACGCTCATTAATAAAGGTTTAGCTTATGAATCCAACGGTTCTGTTTATTTTGACATTGCAAAATACAACGAACAAGGTGGTGAATATGGTAAACTTTCGGGAAGAATTTTGGACGATTTATTAACCGAAACCCGTGATTTAGACGGTGTTGGCGAAAAACGTAGTCCACTTGACTTTGCTCTTTGGAAAAAAGCCGCTCCCGAACACATTATGCGTTGGAATTCACCTTGGGGCGAAGGCTTCCCAGGTTGGCACTTAGAATGTACTTGCATGAGTACCAAATACTTAGGCGACAGTTTTGATATTCACGGAGGAGGAATGGACTTGAAATTCCCACACCACGAATGTGAAATTGCTCAAGCCAAAGGGGCAAACGACCGTGAACCTGTACGTTATTGGATGCACTCAAATATGCTGACGGTAAACGGACAAAAAATGTCGAAATCGCTCGGAAATTCATTCCTTCCAGCCGAACTTTTTGCGGGTACTCATCCGTTGTTAGAGCAGGCATATAGCCCAATGACGGTTCGTTTCTTCATGTTGCAGTCGCAATACAGAAGTACGCTTGATTTCTCAAATGATGCTTTGAAAGCGGCACAGAAAGGTTACAAACGTTTGATTAACGGATTAAGAATTATAAAAAACTTAGAATACGTTGCCGATGATTCTATCGTTATTGATGAAAAACAAATTGCCGAAATTGAAAAAGGTATTCAAGGATGTTATGATGGCTTAAATGATGATTTGAACACCGCAATAACCATTGCAGGTTTGTTTAATCTCGTGAAAAAAATCAACCAATTATACATGGGTCAAGTACAAACTGCTCAAATTGGTGAAGCTACTTTCAACCTTTTGAAGGAAAAATTTGTCTTAATCATTGAAGGTGTTTTAGGAATTGTTGAGGAACAAAATACTTCCGTTGAGGCTTTTGCCAAAGGAATGTTATCGTTATATAAAGAACATAAAGAAGCCAAACAATACGATAAAGTGGATGAAATCAGAGGATATTTCAAAGCCAATGGTTTAGTAATCAAAGACATGAAAACTCGTATTGATTGGGCGTATGAGGAATAGATAAAAGGTGTTAGGTTTTGGGGTTTAGGGGTTAGTTACAATGCACCTCCCTAAATCCTAAACCCCAACCCCCAACCCCTAAAAAATGAGAACACCCACTATCACGCCTATTATTAGGGCGATAATTGCCATAAATGTTATTGTATTCATCGTTCAATCTATTAATCCACAATATGATAGAATGATTGTTTCGCTGTTTGGTTTGCACTATTTTTCTTCGGAACAATTCAATCCAATTCAATTGGTAACGTATATGTTTGTCCATTCGGGCATTGGGCATATTTTCGGAAATATGTTGGGGCTATTTTTTTTAGGCCCAATCTTAGAAATGTTTTGGGGAGAGAAGCGTTTTTTAGCTTTTTATCTCGGAACAGGTATTGGGGCAGGATTGCTATATATGGGGTTAAAATATTACGACATTAGTGCTTTACAAGCAGCTTCAGAAGCATATATTCAAAATCCAGATTTTAAACAGTTTGAAAGTCTCATACAAAAGTTTTATTCGGAGGGAATTCCATCCAATGTTTACGGATTATTAGAAAATACAGGCAACGTTTCATTGAAAGAATCCGTATTTGTTATTGAAGAAAGTTTAAAAAGTGTTTTGAATACCCCAATGATTGGGGCATCAGGAGCAGTTTTTGGCGTAATGGCAGGTTTTGCCATTTTATTTCCCAATACAGAATTAATGCTTTTCCCCATTCCAATTCCGATTAAAGCTAAATATTTTGTAACTTTCTATGGGCTTTACGAAATCTATGCTGGCTTACATAAAATGCCTGGCGATAACGTTGCCCATTTTGCCCATATTGGAGGCATGATTTTTGCTTTTATTCTCATTAAAATTTGGGGAACAAAGCGAAACAATTTTTATTAAAATTATATTTACAAATTTGGTAACTTTTTATTAATCAAAATGTTATCAAAATAAATGGTGATAATTTATTTTATAAATTTGTTTAGAAAACCACCAATCGTAATTCACAAATCACAACTAAAAATATGAGTGGGATTTTAGATGACTTCAAAGACGCTTTCGCCAAGCGTAACAACGGTTTAATTCAGTTAATTTGGCTGAATGTGGCGGTGTATGTGGTCATGTTATTGTGCTTGATAACATTAACGGTGTTTTTCAAAAAATCCGATGTTTTTGAAAATGTACTTTCATATTTCAGCCTCACGCCAGCGATGGGAACGTTCCTTTTTCGCCCTTGGACAATACTTACTTACGCATTCTTTCACTCGGTAAATCCAATTGCTCACCTTTTGCCCAATATGTTGATGCTATATTGGTTTGGGGCAATTATTCAGGAGTTTTTAGGAAGCCGTAGATTAATTAATTTATACATTCTTGGAGCATTATTTGGTGGAATCTTAGCCTTAGCTGCCTTCAATTTTATTCCGTATTATCAAGTAGCCCTTAGTACAACCATCATCGGAGCATCTGGAAGCGTTATGGCGATTGTTTTTGCAGCCGCAACCTTAATGCCTGATTATACCTTCTTTTTATTCTTGATTGGTCCTGTTCGGATTAAATACATTGCGTTTTTCTTTTTCTTGATTTCATTGGCAGGAGCAATTGGTACAAATGCAGGCGGAGGAATTGTCCATTTAGGAGGAGCGTTATTAGGTTATTTGTATGTAAAACAATTGCAAGTGGGCAGAGATTGGGGAACCCCACTGGATGCCACTTTTGATTTTTTCCAAAATATCTTTAAGCGTACTGAAAAACCAACGATTAAAGTGGCTTATCGTCAAAAAGAATCCACTTATAGTAGTACCCCTGCGGGCGTTGGCGGAGGTTATCCAGACGATGATGAGGTTGATGAGATTTTAGATAAAATTTCTCGCTCAGGTTATGAAAGTTTGACCAAAGAAGAAAAACAAAAGTTATTTAAAGCTTCGCAGAAATAACATTAAAATTGATACTTACAACGCAAAACGGTCAAGCCTAAAACGCTTGACCGTTTTGCGTTGTAAGAACCTCAAAAAATTTCCGTAAATTTGTTCAGAAGTTGTTAGAATCTTTCCAGATAGATATTGCTTCCAAACATTTTAAAATATTTGTAGTTATATCTTTACACTTTTCGATAATTGAAACCCATGCAAATCACCCCTGGCAAAATATTGGCTCAAATTAACTCCCCAGAGGATTTAAGAAATAGAGACCGCTCGGAATTAATCCAAATTTGTGATGAACTTCGTCAATATATTATTGATGATGTGTCTGTTTTTGGAGGACACTTTGGTGCTTCATTGGGCGTGGTTGAGCTATCGGTGGCACTTCATTACGTTTTCAATACCCCAAATGACCAATTAGTTTGGGATGTTGGTCATCAAGCTTACGGACATAAAATCTTGACAGGGAGACGAGACAATTTTCATACCAATCGTCTTTATGGAGGCATTTCGGGTTTTCCAAAACGAAAGGAAAGTAAATACGATGCTTTTGGTGTAGGGCACTCTTCAACTTCGATTTCAGCGGCTTTGGGAATGTCGGTGGCTTCTCAGTATAAAGGTGAAAAAGACCGTCAGCACGTAGCAATTATCGGTGATGGCTCAATGACAGCAGGAATGGCATTTGAAGCGATGAATCATGCGGGAGATATTCCTAACAACATGATTATTATTTTGAATGACAACTGCATGGCGATTGACCCTAATGTTGGGGCTTTAAAAGAATATTTGACCGATATTACCACTTCTCATACCTACAATCGTGTAAAAGATGAAGTTTGGAATTTATTAGGCAAAATGTCCAAATTTGGTAAATCTGCCCAAGATATTGTTTCCAAAATAGAAAATGGACTGAAAGCAACTTTACTCAATCAAAGCAACTTATTTGAATCATTAAATCTTCGTTATTTTGGTCCAATCGACGGGCATGACGTGGAATATATGGTAACGGTTTTGAATGATTTGAAAGACATTCCAGGCCCTAAAATTCTTCATTGCATTACCACCAAAGGCAAAGGTTATGCCCTTGCCGAAAAAGACCAGACACTTTGGCACGCTCCAGGGAAATTTGATAAAATCACAGGAGAAATCAAGAAAAAAGTTTATTCTACGCCACAACCTCCTAAATATCAGGACGTTTTCGGGCATACTATTGTTGAATTAGCAGAGCAAAATGCCAAAATCATGGGTGTTACGCCCGCTATGCCTTCAGGGAGTTCATTGAATTTGATGATGAAAGCCATGCCCGACCGTGCTTTTGATGTAGGTATTGCCGAACAACACGCTGTAACTTTCTCAGCAGGAATGGCAACGCAAGGTCTGACCGTTTTCTGTAATATTTATTCAACGTTCATGCAACGAGCTTTTGACCAAGTGGTTCATGATGTAGCAATACAAGAATTACCTGTTATTTTCTGTCTTGACCGTGCGGGTTTTGCAGGTGCAGATGGACCAACCCATCATGGAGCGTATGACGTTGCGTATATGCGTTGTATTCCGAACATGATTGTGTTTTCTCCGATGAATGAAAAGGAATTACGAGATATTATGTTTACCGTTTCGCAAGACAATTTTAAGGACTTAAAAAGTTGTATTTCAATTCGTTATCCACGTGGAGAAGGTGTTATGCCTGATTGGAAAACACCATTTGAGAAAATGGAAATTGGTAAAGGTAGAAAGATAAAAGACGGGGAGAATGTAGCGATTTTGACACTCGGACATATTGGAAATTATGCCGTTGAAACTTGTAAAATCCTTGAAAAAGAAGGTATCAATCCAGCACATTACGATATGCGTTTTGTAAAGCCTTTAGACGAAGCGATGTTACACGAAATTTTCCAAAATTATGATAAAGTAATCACGGTAGAAGATGGTTGTATTCAAGGTGGATTTGGTTCGGCGGTAGCAGAGTTTATGTTAGACCATGATTACTCGGCTCAAATCAAACGTTTAGGTATTCCTGACCGAGTTGTTGAACACGGCGAACAAATTGAACTTCATCGTGAATGTGGTTTCGACCCTGAAGGAATTGCAGAAGCCGTTAGAGCTATTTTAGGAACAAAGAAAATTCAACAAAAAGCAGAAGATGTGAAATTGGTTTTGAATTAATAATCAGAACTATAAACTATTTGTCGCAGACAAATTTAGACCACTGATGAAACGGATTATACTGATTTACACAGCAGATAAAGAAAAATCAGCGAAAATCAGTATAATCCGTTCAATCAGTGGTCTATCGTTTGTGTTGAGACAAACTCTTTATCGTACCGTTAATGATTTCAAAACCATCTACAATTTACCCATAACGGAGTTTTGATTTTTCTTTAAATTTCCGTGTAAATCCGTTGAATCAGTACAATCTGTGGTCTAATTTTAGTTTACGATTTCAGCTTACTTCTTCTCCCGAATTTTCTTCACAATTCTTACCGCTGACATAATGATTACGGCGAAAAGAACTAAGCCTAAAATACCCCAAATCCAATCCACTGAATTTTTGAGAACTACTAAAAATACAATGGCGAAAAGGAAAATAGTAGCTATTTCGTTAAACAGTCTTAACTGAAAACCAGTAAACCTAAATTTATCTTGGCGTAATTCGGCAATCAGTTTTCTACAATAAAAATGATAAATGATTAGTCCAACCACAAAGCTCAATTTGATATGTAACCAACCATGAGCTGAGAAAGAATCCCACCAAGTCCAATAAACCATTGTAATCCCAGAAATAACCGTCAACCACATGGCAGGAACCATGATGGCATTGAACAGAATTTTTTCCATTTTTTTGAATTGTTCTTGAATAATAGAACGCTCCAAATCTGGTTTATCATTAGCTTCAGTATGATACACAAAAAGGCGTGGCAAATAAAAAAGTCCTGCAAACCAACTGGTTACGAAGATAATATGAATGGCTTTAATGTGTTCGTAAGTCATTTTGAGTTTGTAAATTTATGAATTCATGAGTTTATGAGTCTTAACTGAATAAAGAATATTCCTTTTTTTACTCATAAACGCTAAACTCATAAACTTCTCTTATATTTTTTAAAGAAGCTATTGATTTTCATTTGAATAACTCCTAAAATTGCTTCACGGAATATATTGGCAGACATTTTAGATTGTCCTTTTGTACGGTCTGTGAAAATAATTGGCACTTCAACAATTTTGAAACCGTATTTCCATGTGGTAAATTTCATTTCTACTTGAAACGCATAACCAACAAATTTTATAGAATCTAAATTAATGGTTTTCAAAACCTTAGCGGTATAACATTTAAAGCCTGCCGTAACATCCATTACAGGAATACCAGTAATAAATCTTACATAATATCCTGCAAAATATGACATTAATACACGGCTCATTGGCCAGTTTACCACATTGACACCATTGATGTATCTTGAACCAATCGCCATGTCTGCACCGTCATTGGCACAAGCATTATACAATCTTACCAAATCATCTGGATTATGCGAAAAGTCGGCATCCATTTCAAAAATATACTCATAGTTCAGTCCTAAAGCATATTTAAAACCATGAATATAAGCTGTACCTAAACCTAATTTACCTTTACGTTCCTGTAAGTGCAAACGATTTGTCCCAAATTCGGTTTGTAATTCTTTAACTTTTTTTCCAGTTCCATCTGGAGAACCATCATCTACAATCAATAAATCGAAAGCAGGTTCAAGGCTCATCACTTTACGTATAATGGCTTCAATGTTTTCTATTTCGTTATAAGTAGGAATGATGACGATACGTGAATTCATTTATTTTAGTTTTATTTTGAAGATTGGTGATTCGAACCGTTCTTATATGCAAAGTTACAAAAGCTAAGTCAATTTTATGGGATAGATTATCGGTTATAACAGATACAATTTATAATGTGGTCATTGACCATACCTGTTGCCTGCATAAAGGCGTAGCAAATTGTAGTACCAATAAACTTGAATCCTCGTTTCTTGAGAGTTTTACTCATGGCATCTGAAATATCGGTTCTTGCAGGCACACTACCTAAACTATTCGCCTGATTTACAATGGGTTGACCTCCTACAAACTGCCAAATATATTCTCTAAAACTGCCATATTCTTGTTGTATTTCAAGAAATAAACGAGCGTTGATGATTGTTCCTTCTATTTTCAAACGATTCCTGATGATACCTGCATCCTGCATGAGTTCTTCTACTTTTTGAGCATCATATTTAACAATTTTTAAGGCATCGAAATTATCAAATGCTTTTCTAAAGTTCTCTCTTTTCCGTAAAATGGTTATCCAACTCAATCCTGCCTGAAAACCTTCAAGGATTAAAAATTCAAATAACTTATCATCATCATAAAGTGGAACGCCCCATTCTTCATCATGATATTTTATGTAAAGTGCATCATTTCCAGCCCATTGACAACGGGTTATAGTTTCTTTTTCGATAGTCATATTAGAGTGTTGTTTAACTATTTACAAATTTAAGTGGCATTTATCAAGTATGCTATCAAAGTATTTCGAAAACTTGAAAGTTTAATTTCTTTCAAGACTACACACTCAAGATATTATTTATTGCTGTGAAAAGTTAAAGAAACAGAAAAGCCGAGACTATAAATCTCGGCTTTTGCTTTATTACACCAATATGAAAATCCGTTTGGACTTTCTCCCTACCGTAGCAGAGAGGAAATCTTTAATACGGTTTTATAGTTATCCACTGATTTGTCTTTTTATCATAAGCCAAATGTTCATCTGGCCATTCTATATATTGTTTCATAGGAATTTGCTGGTTTAAATTCCCGTTTTTTATCAATTCTTGGAATAAATAATTACCACGTTCTTTTGCTACTTCCTCCGCTAAATGTGGTGTATTGGCAACTTCTTCAAATGCTATTGGCATTAATGAATTGGGCGTTAATTTGAATTTCCCGAGAACGCCTCTTTTAAAAGCTGAGCTTGAACCTACTGGGCGAATCAGGAAAAAGTAATGCCAACCATTTTCTGCTTGGTAATACTTTTGTACTTTAAAATTAGGAATATTTTTGGCGTAAAAACCTCTAAATTGAGGCTGAAACTTTGTTTTATTGGTTGCTTCTGGAGCAGGTAAATAGAGGTAAGTAACAATATTGGTTAAGAGGCTATCTTGTTGACTTTTAGAAAAATAATTATCAAAGTCGTTATTATTAGATTGACAGGAAATGAGCGTTAAGGTAATCAGTAAGCCTAAAAGTATCGTTTTCATATTGGTAATTTCTGAGAGTATAGGTTTTAGATATTAGGTTTTAGTTTGAAAATTCTCGAATACTAAAACCTAATATCTAAACCTAAAACCTTATTTATTTTACGTAAACAATTGTTTGTGGATTAAACTCCGTCCAACCAAGTGTCCAGTCTGTATCATTAAATGCACCTGCAAAAGTCGTTTTCGTGAAGAAAGCAGGTAAAGTTGTTGGTAGATTTACACCTAATAAAGTAGAGCCAGTTCCTAAAACAAATGTAGGACGACCAGTTGACCATAAAGATGAGTTTAAACCAAGCGTTGAAGTATTAGCCAATAATTTGTTTCCTGTTTGAGCAACAAACCATTCAGAAGGCTTTTGAGTACCAATCAAGATTGCTGGAGCAGCCGTAGATTGTTCGTTATCTACTACACCAAATCCACGTGGAAGGTTAGCATCTCCTTGACCAAAACCATTTGTTCCCCATTTGTCTAAACCTGCAACGATAACGTTTTGAAGCGTAATATCTCCTTTGGCAGCATTACCTTTTGCATCTCCTCTTTGGCTATCAATATAAACACCGTTTGGATAACCTGTAATAACTGTATTATAGATTTTCAATTTGTTGTTACGACGTAATTGAGCTCCATTTTGGAATTGAGAACTAATGGTTATCAAACTTCCTTTTGGTCCAATGATAGACATATTGGCAAACGTTGCAGAAGTGAATGGAGCATTTGAAGAACCAGCAGCATCATTATCAACCTCAAATCCGTTTGAACCAGAAATATCTGCTTGTGTAGCACCACGAATACCAATTCCGTATTGAACATTTCCAGAGAAACCATTATCAATGTCAAAATCATCATCTAAACCTTTGTAAGCTACCAAATATTTAGCATTTACATTTCCACCAAACCATTCAAATGAATCATCTAATCCAAAAGTAGCTTGTAAATATTCTAACGTTGTACCAGCACCTACTGAACCAAAAGTGAATGAGTTTACTTCTTGGTTAGGGTTAATTGGAATACCTGCAAATTCAACACGAACATATTTTAAAGAACCAGAGTTATCAGTATTATCTGTACCTCCGTGGAATGCACCATAAGCACCTTCTAATTCACGGTTTGCTTGAGCATCTGGTAAGTTGTTGATTGCTTTACCACAAATTACAATTCCACCCCAGTCACCTGGTTCACGCTCACCTGCTGCACGCTCAGATGTAAACACGATTGGTTTCGCTGCTGTACCTTCTGCAATTAATTTACTACCTCTTTGAACAACTAAAGTACCTTTTGTAGCACGTTCACCAATGATAACTGTACCAGGTTGGATTGTCAATGTTGCCGTTTTAGTAACAGTACCAAATACTGCTTCTTGACCCAAACGAACAAAACCGCTCAATTTATAGATTTTATCAGCCGTCCAAGTAATATTACCTTCTAAATTACCTGAAACTGTAACTACTGTTGGAGCAGGAATTGCAGAAACTGTTACTGGAATAGTAGTTAAAGAAGAAACTTGGTTATTGTTATCAGTTACTTGAATGGTAAAATTAACTACCGAGTTAGCTGCAAGTGACTCAATAACGTAATCTTTAGTATAGTCAAGTGTTGTTTGTCCAGTTCCAGTTTGAGAATCAAAAGCAGAACCATTTTTCAAAACTGTAATTGCTTTTACGCCACCTGGAGCATTAATTGATGCTTTGATTTGAACGGTTGCTCCTGGAATTCCCGATAAAGTTCCGCTTGTCGTAATTGTTGGAATTGGCACAACAGCAGGAGTATCGTCTTTACAAGCCTGAAACATTGTTATTACCGAAAGTAACAGAGCAATAATTTTGATAGATTTCATGAGTTTCGAAATGAATAGTTTATAATATATTAAATTGAAATAATGTTTATTTTATTTATACTGACTGTTTTCTTTATGATTTTGTGGAACGGCTTATTCTTTCTTACTGCTCTTTTAATGCTTATCAAATTTTCAATTAGCGAATTGTATAAACTACGCCCAAAGAATAAACTCTACCTGGAGAATAAGACTGGATTGTTTGGTCTGAATCGCTATTGAAACTACCATCTCTGTTTCCGTCTTGAAGAATTAAGTTTTTGTTATTAAGAATATCTGTAATACCACCTTTCACGATTAAGTTTTTGTAAACTTCTTTCGAGAAAGTCAAGTCTAACACATTACGTGGCATTTCGTACCAGTCTGGATAACCTGCTGCAAATGAGTTTCCTACTGCATAAATACGCTTTCCGATTACGTTGAACAATAAGCTAATTTGTGTATTGTTTTTGTTATCGTTGTAATTAATACCTGCATTGATGATGTACGGCGACTGTCCTTGTAATGGACGATTATCTGATTGGTTAATCGTATTGGCACTAAATTTCACTCGGCTATAAATAAATGCTCCGTTGAAAACCAAATTGATTTTATTCAAGAATTTAGAGTCAGTCAATTTATCCAATGATTTTCTAACCTCTAATTCGATACCTGTACTGAAAGCACTTTCTGCGTTACTAAAACTGATGTTGTTATTATTCACACCGTCAAAAACAACTTCGATTGGTGTCTTGAAATATTTATAGAAAGCTGCAACCGAGATAATTTCAGAAGGTGTTGGATAGAATTCGTAACGGAAATCGGCATTGTCAACTTGTGCATTTTCAAGATTTGAATTACCAGTGATTACACGGTTATTTACAAAATCATAGAAAGAGAATGGAGCAATTTCACGGAATTCAGGACGGTTAACGGTTTTTCCGTAAGCAAAACGTAACAATGATTTTTCAGAGAAATTGTAAGTTAAGTTTGCCGAAGGTAAAACATTCGTGATATCACGATTGAAGTTTACTGGAGCATTTTTACTGATGTCGTAACTATTCAATTTCTGAACGTTTTTCTCTACACGTAAGCCTGCAATCAAATTCAATTTTTTCGTGAAAGAATAGTTTCCTGATGCGTAAAAAGCAATTTGGTTATTACTTGCCGAGTATGAGTCAGAAGCATTTGTTTGCTCGTCAATTTTCACACCGTTAGTTAAATTGATATTTTGTTGAGCAAAGATTTGGTCGATTGGTAAACTTCCAACGTCAAACAATGTTCCATTAGCACGAACAAAACCTAAGTTACGAGCATTAAAAGAACGGTCTTTATTTTCGTAGAATCCACCAAATTTCAATTCTAATTCTTTACTACTTTCTTTCGTTGCACCTTTCACAACGGTCAATTTCTGAACTACGTTGAAACCTCCCATCAATGCTTTTTCATCAAGTAAGATATTTGTTCTACCTAAGTTTACCGTTTGAGCTGCTCCAAATGGCACTAACAAACTTGGTTCTGAACCATTATCTGTTGAATATCTAAAACGTTTATAATCAGGTTGGTCACGGTACGTTTTGTTATAAGCAACTACCCAATCAACTAATGTTTTATCATCGTTTAATTTATGACGACCTAATACTTGACCTGTATAAATTCCTCTAAAAACTTGGTCTAAAGAACGGATATTCCAAGTTCCACCATTTTCAAAACCATTTCTGTTTACATACTGAGCATTGCTCATTTGGTTGAAAAGGTTTTTGAATTCAAATGTATGTTTGTCGTTAATTTTCAATGCCCAGTTATGAAGCACACCCAAACGAATGGCATTGTTATATTGTAAATCTCTAAACTTTGTATCCTCATTAATTGAAATCTCGTTGCTTGTTGCTGCGGTATATCCGAAGTCACTTCTCAACATTTCAAAGATTGAATTGGTATTGCTATAATTTACCGCTGTTACGTTTGCTAATTTAATGCCATCGTTATCAATGAATTTATATGCACCTGTCAGTGTCATACGTAAGTCAGGAAGAGCAGTTGTTGAAGTTGGAGTCCAAGTATTACGCAATAATTGTCCTGCCTGAGTCAATGCAACTGGATTTGAAGTAGCAATTTGTTTCAAACCAGCCGTTGTAGGGAAATATTTTGGTAAATCAGCAAAACCGTTGTTAAAACCTAACAAGTAATTTTTACCTCTTTGTGGTTGCAACATTTCTTTACCTGTTGTTCCTTCACGAGAACCTCCGCTGATGTCAATTGTAAAATAATTATTATCAGGAATACTTTTTGTGAAGATTTTTACCACACCACCCGCAAATTCACCTGGCAATTCAGCAGCAGGAGATTTGAATACTAAAATACGGTCGATTTGTGCTGACGGAATAACGTCAAATGAGAATGAACGAACGTCTGCTTCCATACTTGGAGCAAAAGCGTTGTTTAATAAAACTGTATTATAACGCTCATTAAGACCACGAATGTTGATAAAACGTTCTCCAAAAATGGTTACACCAGGAACACGCTTTACTACCTCAGCAGCGTTACGGTCAAGTGTTTTACCGATTTGAGCCGCAGAAATACCACTTACAATTTGTTGAGCTGCTTTAATTTCTGAAATTACCGAAACCTCTGTATTTGTCAATTTCTGACCAACAACTTTAACTTCATTAAGTGTCGAACCTTCTTCGTCAAGCGATGTATTGATTTCTGTAACTTGGTCTGCAAGGACTTTTACATTTTCAATAAATTTAGATTTATATCCTACGAATGAGATTTTTAATTTGTAAGTGCCTACTGGTAAGCGACTTAAAGAGAAGAATCCGTTAATATCGGCAGCACCACCTTTATTATGTCCTTCAAGGAAGACTGTTGCTCCTACTAAATCTTCTTTTGATTTAGCGTCTTTGATTGTTCCTCTGATTGTACCCTCTTGGGCGAAAGCGAATGAAATAGAAGCGATTAAAACTAAAATTGTACTCAGTAACTTTTGCATCATCATATTGGTTTTTTGATGCTACAAAATTAGAGTGGCTATTTAACCCCAATGTTACGGGTTCATTATGCTTAGGTTATGCTTATGTTACCGTAATGTTAAGAAGGGGAGTTTGGAGGTTTTTTAGGTATGAATTATGAGGTCGTAGGTATGAGGTATTTTTTAGGTATGAGGTCGTAGGTCGTAGGTATTTTTTAGGTATGAGGTATGAGGTCGTAGGTATGGGGTCGTAAGTAGTTATGGGTTATGTAGTATGTCTGCCTTATAATACCTCATAATTCATACCTAAAAAATACCTCATACCTAAAAATAAAACCCTATTCATCAAAATGATAATGAATTCCTAAAGTGAAAGTGGCTTTATTGGAGAATTGACGATATACTGTTCCGTCATTTTGTTGCCAAAGAAATGCTTCACCGGGTTCGGCAATCATAAAATATTTTCCTTCACCTGTAAGACTAAAACGGTCGCTCAGTTGATATGACAATCCTGCTTTTCCTGTCAATAAATACCCTGGCGTTGTATAAGTATCAGGTATTTCTTTTAACGTATTGATTAATCCACCTATGGGTTTTACCGAGAAAAAGGTCAATCCTGCTCCCATTCCCACATAAGGCTTCACAACCCAATCCGTCGGATACCATTCAAAATCAAAAGTTAGCGGAACTTGCGTTATAGATACATTATTGGCTTTCGTCTGTGCCATAAAATGATTATTCATCATACCAATGGTCATTCCCATCGCAAAATAGTCGCTCGGAAAATACTTAAAGGTCAACGCATTGCTAATTCCCATTTGCTCAGAAGCAACGCCTTTATTCGCCCCTAAGGGCATCAAAACCCCACTTTGGAGTCCCAAAGTAAAATGTCCAACGGTTGTCTGCTGAGAAAACACTCGTGAAGCGTTTAATAAAATAATAGATATTAAAACTGAATAGAATCTCAAAGACATATTTTTGGATATTGATTTATATTAACGAAAAGCTAAATTAGTAAATTTTACTGAAAGACTTTTTAAAATACATACTTCAATCTCAGCGTCACATTTCTACCCATTTCATTCGTAAAATATCTAAAACGGTTCAAATATTCTCGATATGCTAAATTGAAAGCATTACTAACACTTAAGCCTAAGCTAATTTTTTGAATTTTCATGCCAGCATCTATTCGCCAAATACTGTATGCAGGTGGCGGTGAAGCAAAATCACTTTTGTCTTCCACACGAGCTTGTTGTGCCACCAATTGATTACCAATACTTACAAATGAATCGTATTTCTTGAACGAATATTTTACAGTGCTTTCTAAACGGTCAGCGGGAATATTGACCATAAAAACATCATTCAAAATATCTTTTGCCCGAACTATTGAATACTTTTCATTGATAGATAAACGATTCGTTATCAAATAATTAACAGACAAATCAAGTCCTGCAAAACGGGCATCAACTTGGGTATAATCAAAGGCTGGGAAAGCCCCACGTACCGTCAAAACTGTTTGTGGAATACCATTTTCGATACGTGGTCTTAGATAAATAAAATCATTGATATAATTCAAATAAGCCGTTAATTCAATGGCAATTTTCTCTTTTTCAAAATTACTCGTCAACGAAAAATTATGAGCAACTTCTGGCTTTAGATTAATATTTCCTTTTTCATAAGCCGCCGCTCCGTGATGCACACCATCTGAAAATAACTCATTCATATTTGGAGAACGCCACGCATTGGCTACATTAAATTTAAAACTCAATGCGTCATTTACAGTATAATTTGCCCCCAAGGTCGCAGAAAAATTGCCAAAATTAAAAGAATTATCAAAATACACTCCCGAAGGACTTAAACCAAAAGCCTGTGCATTTCTAAAATCATAACGAAGTCCCGTTTCAAACTCCCATTTTTGTCTGAGATAACGCTCAATCAAGAAAACTCCACCGCTGACTACTTGATAATTAGGAATCAAAACGGTATTTATCAAGGGTTTACGGAGTTCATAAGCAGATGATAGATTTTCCTGATATAAACCACTTAAACCAATTGAACCGCTGATATTTTTAAAAATGGGTTTATGGTCTAACAATAATTCTCCTGTATAAGTGGTGAGTTTAAAATTGAGTGTATTTAAGGTTCGATTTCCACGAGGAGCATCGTATTCCAAACGCCAGTCGTACTGACGACTCAGCGTAAGTGTCCATTTACCAAGATTTTCGGTAATGGCAAAACTCTTGATTTTGAATAAATTATGGGCTAAATCCTGATTCGGGCGATTAATATCATAACTTGACTCGGCAGGCGTATAAATTTCATTGGGTTTTGTATTCTGAATAGCATTTTGCAAATCAGTCAAGTTCCCAATGTGCGAACCCGTGAAAATACCCAATTGCGTATCGAAATAACTAAAGAATAACTCCGTTCCAAAATGTTGCTTCTTGTACCCAATCGCAACCGAAAAATTGCGTTCTTGAACACCTGTATTCAGCATATAATAATCGGCAGTTTTAATATCTCCACCACGTTTATATGTTCCTTGCAAACGCCAAGCTAAACCTTGTATTTTAGGAAGTCCACCTTCAATAATTCCCGAAAAAACACCCACTCTCCCATTTGACAAACCAACGGCATTAATTTCTCCGTGAATATGTGCAGAATCTGGCAATGGGTCTGGTTCAACCATAATTACGCCCGCAATAGCATCTGAACCATATCTCACTCCAGCGGCACCTTTTACAACGGTTAGTTTTTTAGCCACAAATGGGTCTATTTCGGGAGCGTGTTCACTCCCCCATTGCTGACCTTCTTGTCTGATTCCGTTATTCAAAATCAAAACCCGATTGGAGTGCATTCCATGAATAATAGGTTTTGAAATGGAGCTTCCTGTTTGTAAAGAAGTAACGCCTGTGATGGCTTTGAGAGATTCACCCAAACTCTGTCCACGAGTTTGCTCAAGTGCCTGTCCGTCGAGCGTAGTTCTGGTTTGGGTAATCGTTTCAATCTTTTTCCCAGCCACTACCACTTCCTGCAAATGTTCGTCTCTATCTTCCAATGAAAAATCCTCATTGTGTTCTTGAGTTAAATTCACAATCAACTCAACCTTCTGAAAACCAACTGCTTGACAAATCAAAGTATATTGCCCCTGACACAAATTTTTGAAACCATATCTTCCATTACCATCAGCAAAAGTTGAAATATTTGTGCCTTTAATATAAATAACTGCCCCAGCAACCGCTTGATGAATATCTTTTTCATGCACAACTCCTTTAAGCGAACAAGTACATGAAGTTCTTTGTGCGAATGTTGACAACCAAGCACTAAAAAATAACGTAATTATGATGATAGTTTTTTTCACGAATTCGGATGAAGTTTTAGCGTGCAATTTACGCAGATTTTCATAAGAAAAACCAACTAATGCAACAATATTGCAAATCAAAGTTTTTTGAAAGATATGTTTACCCAAACATACAAGAATCTTAAATGAGGCTAAACATTCATATTGTTTAACAAAAATTATAAATTTATAAACAAAGTTAAATTTAATCGCAAAAGTGCCAAAAAACGTCTATATGGCTAATTTTACTTCTAAATATCTATAAATAAATAATTTCAATATTAAATTTCATAGAAATTTGCTTTTAAAATTTGCTTTTTTGTTTAACAATATATTATATTTGTTAAACAAATCACCAACAAGACTACTACAATGACAGCATTAGAATTCACATATCACATAGGTAAGGTTTCTAAATCATTAAAACCGTTTGCGATGAAGCTCACAAGAGACTATGAAGAAGCAAATGATTTGTTGCAAGATACTTTACTCAAAGCATTTACAAACCGAGATAAATATACAGAAGGGACTAATTTGAAAGCATGGTTATACACAATCATGAAAAATACTTTCATCACCAATTATCAAAAAATGGTGAGAAAAAACACTTTCATTGATACTTCTGATAATTTACATTTTATCAACTCAGTAGAAAGCAGTACAGACAATATGGCAATTAGCACTTTTGCGATGAACGACATCAATAAAGCTGTTGGACTCTTGGATGAAGCCTACAAAACGCCATTTATGATGTATTTTAGAGGTTTCAAATACCATGAAATTGCTGATAAATTAGATATTCCAATCGGAACTGTGAAGAACAGAATTCATATTGCAAGAAAGGAATTGAAAGATAAGTTGTATATGTATGCCTATTCAAATTAGCTACATAAAGGCGACCAACACTTCGTGTTGGCATGACAACTTAGTATTAATCAGCACATTGCAATACAATCATACATTAACTGGTTTTAACGAATACTTATTAAAAATCGGAACTATCTACAATTTGTCGCAGAATAAAATTAGACCACAGATTGTACTGATTCAACAGATTTACACGGATAAATTTAAAGAAAAATCAGTGTAAATCTGTTTTATCTGTTCTATCCGTGGTCTAATTTTGTCTTGCGACAAATAGTAGATAATTCCGTTAGAAATTAATTGATTAGTTTTTTGGTTAACAGAAGAAGGTTACAAAAAGCCAGGCAATGCTTGGCTTTTTTGTTTTATAAACTTACATATCGTATTTTTATTAATTCATCATCAAACCAAAAAACAACTAATAATTTCATGAAAAAACAGTTTATAACACTCCTCATTTCAACAACATTTTTAACTTCCGCATTTTCCCAAAAAGTCATTCAACGTGACCCCATAATTGAAAATATGGTTATGGAAGTAAATAATGATAGTCTTAAATCCCACATTTTAAAATTAGTCAGTTTTGGAACTCGTAGCACTTTAAGCACAACGACTGACCCCAAAAGAGGAATCGGGGCAGCACGAAATTGGGTTTTAAGTCGTTTTCAAGAATTTGCCAAACAGTCGGAAGGAAGAATGACCGCAAAAATTGACTCTTGGACACTTAAACCAGATGGAAAAAGAATAGATACAGATATAGAAATGGGCAACGTCATCGCAACCTTAAAAGGTACAGACCCTAATGACGACCGTATTTTCTTGGTTTCTGGACATATTGACAGCCGTGTTTCAAACGTTATGAACCGCACCGCTGATGCTCCAGGGGCAAATGATGACGGCTCAGGAACGGCAGCCGTGATTGAATTGGCGAGAGTTATGGCAAAAGCAAAATTTCCTGCAACGGTAATTTTCTTGGTTGTTAGCGGTGAGGAACAAGGGCTTTTAGGAGCTGACCATTTTGCCAGTCAAGCATTTGAAGAAAAATGGAACATTGAAGGAATTTTAAATAATGACATCATGGGTTCAAACAATTCTAACGAAACCAATATTATTGACAATACCAGAGTTAGAATTTTCAGTGAAGGTTTGCCATTTTTTGACTTAGATAAAAAGGCAGTCAGTATCCGTAATTTTGGACAAGAAAATGATGGAAAAGCACGTACTTTGGCACGTTATGCAAAAGAAGTTGGTGAACGTTATGTTGATAATTTAGAAGTAGTTATGGTTTACAGAAATGACCGTTTCTTGCGTGGGGGCGACCATACGCCATTCGTACAGAAAGGCTTCCCAGCGGTTAGAATCACGGAAATGAACGAAAACTACGAACATCAGCACCAAGATTTACGAACTGAAAAAGGCATCAAATTCGGTGATGTTCCAGAGGCAATGGATTTTGAATATCTCCGCAAAAATACGGCAATGAATTTAGCAACACTTTCAAATTTGGCAAAAGCCCCCGCAACGGTTCAAAACTTAACGATTGACACCAAAAGTTTAACAAACTCAACTACTTTATTTTGGCAAGCACCCAAAACAGGAAAAGTAAAAGGCTATTATGTATTGATGCGTGAAACTTACCAACCATTTTGGCAAAAGAAGATTTTCACTACCAAAAACGGGATTGTCCTCCCCTACTCAAAAGACCATTATTTCTTTGCAGTTCAAGCAGTTAGCGAAGACGGAAACGAAAGTTTACCAGTTTTACCAAAAGTTGGAATGTAAGACGGGAATATTTCCTATGATAATATAAAAAATGCTTGGCGATATGAAATCGTCAAGCATTTTTTATATCTTAATCATCATTCCGAACCGTATCTACAACCATTTCTACCGAATCCTTCGCAACTACAATTTTAGGAATTTCCATGGATTTATTAGTTTTCAAATTTGTCATTCTACGATTTGCCAATTCCATAAAATTACAGTCGGCAGTAGGCTTTTTCATTGTCCCGCAAACTCTAAGATATTCCTGATAAAAGATTAAAGACATTTCCTTATCATTCTTCTTTTTTTCATATATTTCAGCTAATCTAAAAGTAGCTTTTGGGCGGAAATTTATCAAATTTTGAAAACGATGAATTGCAGTTTCTGTTTGTCCTAATTTGTCTGCAACATCAGCCAAACCCAATTCATAATCAGTCAATCGGTCAGACTTTCCTAAATCGATTGCAAGATAGAAATTATCCGTAGATTCTCGTAAAACATCCGTATTATTTTCAGTGGATTTCAACTGAGCAAAAGCCAAACCTACTCTTACATTTTCTGTATCTTCACCAACTTTCAAAAGTCTTTTAAAAACGGCAATTGCTTGCGGAATACTATCCATTTGGTAATAGGCTGTTCCTAATAATCTTTGATAAAAACTGGTTGAATCACCTAATGTCATGGTGAACAACAAATCACTTCTGACACCATAAAAGTCTGATTTTCTGTACAATAATCTACTTCTCAAATGTCTCATTTTAATGGAAGAGCTATCTAATTCAAAGCCTTTTTTAATCAAAGGTTCAGCTAATTCATCTTTAGCATCATTCAAGTACAAATTGGCTAAACTAACAATACTTTCAATATCCTTATCATCAATTTCTATGGCTTTTTTGAGATAAGACATACCCAATTTAGCACGCTCCATGCGGGTATTAATTCGAGCTAATTCCTTCAAATAAAATGTATTCGTTGAATCAAGTTTATTAAGTTTTTGAAAAGTTTTTAAAGCCTCTGATAAGTTGTAATCTTTTTCGGTAACTATCGCAATTTGCAATAGAATCTCTGGAGAATCCCCATTCTTCTCTAAAGCAGAATAATACAATTTTTTAGCTTGTGATAATCGCCCCAATTTGAAGTTGCACAAAGCCTGTTTCTGTAAAATTTCTGCTTGCGTACTATCGCCAATATTAAGTTTTTCTAATTGTGATAATGCTTGTGCGTATTCTCCTTTCTGCATTAAATCATTAAAAGAAAATTTTGTGCAAATACTTTTACCGAAAATGAACAAAACATACTGATGATAATTATGTGAAGAGTTTTCATAATTGAATAGATGAAGCTGTTTAGGCAACTTCGACATTAAGGATTTAAAACTAAAATATTAGGTGAAAATATTAATATTCATCTTACAAAACGTTTTTTTTAACTATTCCATGAAAAAACATTGATTTTCTCAATAAATATTGAACATTTAAAGGATTCGCTGTAACTTCATTGTCTAATTCTGAAACAAATGCCAGTCATACAACACGCTGACTATCAAGCACCTTTTTGGTTACCAGAAGGTCACTCACAAACGATTTATCCATCTGTTTTTCGTAAAGTTGAAGGAGTCAATTATGTGCGTGAAAGAATTAGCACCCATGATGATGATTTTTTAGATTTAGATTTCTCCAAAGCAGATTCACTCAATCACTCATTCCCCCCCCCACTCGTTATACTTTCTCATGGTCTTGAAGGAGATTCAAGTCGGCAATACATTACGGGTATGGTTAAACAATTTAACGAACATCGTTTTGATTGTTTAGCTTGGAATTTTAGAAGTTGCTCAGGAGAACTCAATCAAACCAAACGTTTTTATCATAGTGGAGCAACAGACGACTTAGATTTTGTGATAAAACACGCTATTTCAAAAGGTTATCAAAAAATATTTTTGGTAGGATTTAGTCTTGGAGGAAATTTGACACTCAAGTTTTTAGGCGAAAAAGGGCAAAATCTTTACACTGAAGTCCAAAAAGCGGTAACTTTTTCAGTACCTTTGCACCTTTCAAGTAGCAGTAAGACAATCGGTTGGCTTTATACCAAACGATTCAACAAGTCCTTGATAAAAAAAATACAGGAGAAATCTCAACGTTATCCTGAGTTTCAACTAAACACTTCAAACATCTCGAAAATTAAAACATTAAAAGATTTCGATGATTGTTACACTTCACAACTACATGGATTCAAAAACGCCGAAGATTACTACGAGCGTAATAGTTCGCTGTACTTTTTGGATAAAATCGCTATCCAGGCCCTAATCATCAATGCCCAAAATGACCCTTTTCTCTCAAAAGAATGTTTTCCTTTTGAGAAAATAAAACATTTAGAAAAAGTACACTTTCAAGCCCCCAAAATGGGAGGGCATTGTGGCTTTTATCAAGCTGATTATCAAGGAGTTTTATGGTCGGAGAAGCGGGCTTTGGAGTGGGTAGTGAATTGAGAGAATCAATACAGACAGAAGGTTTCTCAAAACCTGAAATTTACAAATAAGAAAAACAAGATTAAAAAATAAATGTTAACCAACACAGCACAAGAAATTAACTTCGTTATTGATTTTGACTCAACTTTTACTAAAGTTGAAGGACTTGACGAATTGGCAGCCATTGCCTTGAAAGGTCATAAAGACCAAGACAAAATTGTAGGTCAGATTAAAGCTATTACGGATAGAGGTATGGCTGGCGAAATCGGATTTGCCGAATCCTTGAAAGAAAGAGTTGCTCTTTTGCCTGCCAATAGCTCGCACGTAACAGAGTTGATTGAGTTTTTGATGGGAAAAATCTCCGATTCTTTCGCTCGTAACGAAGATTTTATCCGTGAAAATGCGAAACACGTTTATATCGTTTCATCGGGTTTTAAGGATTTTATTGTTCCTGTGGCAGCTTCAATGGGCATTTTAGAAGAAAATGTTTTCGCTAATACTTTCACTTACGACGAAGAAGGAAATATCACGGGTTATGACGAAAGTAATTTATTGTCGCAAGATAAAGGCAAGGTAAAATTATTACGTGATTTAGACCTTGAAGGTGATATTTATGCCATTGGTGATGGTTATACTGACTACGAAATGCGTGAAGCTGGCTTAGCAAACAAATTCTTTGCTTTTACAGAAAACGTTGAACGTCAGAAAGTTACCGACAAAGCAGACGAAATTGTACACTCATTTGATGAATTTTTATACATCAATGGTTTGAGTCGTTCACAGTCTTACCCAAAATCAAAAATCAAAGTTTTATTATTAGAAAACGTTCACCCAAAAGCAGTTGAAGCATTTAAGGTTGAAGGATTTCAGGTAGAATTATTGAAAGGGGCTTTGGATGAAGATGAATTAATTGAAAAAATCAAAGGCGTTTCAATTTTGGGTTTACGTTCAAAAACAAACTTAACGAAGCGAGTTTTAGAACATCCAAATGCAAGTCGTTTGATGGCGGTTGGGGCTTTTTGTATCGGAACAAACCAAATTAATTTAGATGAATGCGAGCGTAGAGGTATTGCAGTTTTCAATGCTCCATACTCAAATACTCGTTCGGTAGTAGAAATGGCAATCGGAGAAATGATTATTTTGACCCGTGACATCATGACTAAGTCGAACAAAATGCACGAAGGGATTTGGGATAAATCTGCTAAAAATTCTTACGAAATCAGAGGTAAAAAGTTAGGTTTGGTTGGATACGGAAGTATCGGTACTCAAATTTCTGTTATTGCTGAAGCTATGGGTATGCAGGTTTATTTTTACGATGCAGTCGATAAATTAGCCTTAGGAAATGCGAAGAAATGTAAAACTTTAGAAGAATTGTTGAGCATTTCTGATTTCATTTCACTTCATGTGGACGGACGTAAATCAAATGCAAATATTATTGGTGAACGTGAATTTGCCCAAATGAAAGATAATGTAATTTTTGTCAATCTTTCTCGTGGACACGTTGTTGAAATTCCTGCTTTGGTAAATGCTTTAAAATCTGGAAAAGTTTGGGGAGCTGCAGTTGACGTATTTCCTTATGAACCAAAAACGAATGACGAAGAATTTATCAACGAATTACGGGGTTTGCCAAGAGTAATTTTGACACCACACATTGGCGGTTCAACGGAAGAAGCACAGGCAAATATTGGTGAATTTGTACCGAGTAAATTATTGCAATTTATGAATAATGGTAGCACTTATGGTTCGGTAAACTTCCCAGAATTGCAATTACCACCATTGGAAGATGCTCACCGTTTGTTACATATTCACCAAAATGTACCAGGTATTTTAGCAAAAATCAACAACATTTTTGCCAAATATAATGTAAACATCAAAGGGCAATATTTGAAAACGACCAACGAAATCGGCTACGTTATCACTGATATTTCAAAAGAATATGCCGATGAAATTGTAGCAGAATTGAAAGGAATTGACAATACAATTAAGTTTAGATTATTGTATTAAGCAGGTCTGGGGTTTAATTGTTAACTCGACCGAAGGTTCGGATTAATGTTGGCAGACATTATTAATCTTGTTATTACAACATAATCAAACCTAAATTGATTTTTAACGAGTAGCTAAAATAACAAAAAAGCCCCTTTCTTCACGGATTGGGGCTTTTTGCTTTATAGCGGTACAGATAAAATATCAATAACTCTTTTTAGATAGAATCGTTCTACTGTCTAAGGCTGTCCAAAGTTGACTTTTATATGTGTCTCCGAGCGGTATAGGCGTATCCTTATCCAAATAAATATACCCTCCTTCTACGTATTCAATTTTATCAAGCGAAATAATAAATGAGCGATGAACACGTAAAAAATTATCGTGGGGTAAAGACTCGTCATCTTCCAAATCCTTCATATTCAAAAGTGAAACAAATCTTCCTTTGGTGGTATTAAACGTTACATAATTACCTAAAGCTTCGACAAAAAGTATTTCAGAGAAAAATACTTTTTGCATTCGATTGTCAGTTTTAATAAAAATAAAATCTTTCGTTTTCATTGCATTAACTGTCGTATTTTCTACAGGAATAGCAACAGGAAAAAGTATATCTTGAGCCTTCTGAACAGCTTGTAAAAATCGTTCAAAAGAAATTGGTTTCAAGAGATAATCTATCACATTGTGTTCATAGCCATCAAGTGCATATTGTTTATAGGCTGTGGTGAGGATAAACTTACTTCTTCCTTTAGTTAATTTTATAAAATCCAGTCCAGACAATTCAGGCATATGAATATCAATAAAAATCAAATCAATTTTTTGGGTATAAATAATCTCCAAAGCCTCCACAGGTCCAAGACTTTCAGCAATCACATTTAGAAAAGGAATACTTTTGCTATGAAACTTTATGACATCAATAGCCGCTTGTTCATCATCAATTATTAAACAATTTATCATGGTGTTATTCTAATTTAAGGTATAATGCTACTTCGTAAAACGTTGGTTCGTGCTTGATATCCAAACTATAATTTTCGGCATAACCCAGAGAAAGTCGCTTTTGAGTGTTGTTAATTCCAATGCCTTCCGAGTCCTCCGTTGGTCCTCTACGAGTTGCATTATGAGTACTAAAATATAAGTTATTGTCTTCAACCTTCAATGCAATTTGTAGAGGATGATTAATATCAAATAGTTCTCCATATTTAAAGGCATTTTCGATAAAAGTTATCAAAATCAAAGGCATTATTTCATGTTTCTTTTCGACACCTACTATATCAAATTTTACTTGTAAACGTCCATTAAAACGTAGTTGATTGATTTCAATAAAATTCTGAATGTGCTTTAATTCTTTTTGTAAAGAGACTTTACCATTATCTTCCTCATCGTCAATTGCATAGTGCATCATATCCGTCAGTAACGAAATTCCCTTTGAGAGATTGGGAGAATATGGCAAAGATTCTTGGTAGAAATAATTGAGTTTCCGAAAGAGGAAATCAGGGTTAATTTGATTTTTCAAATTATTCAACTGAGTCTCTATAATGGATTGTTCGAGATGGTGGTTTTCTTGCTCTATTTGTATTTTAATTCGTTCTTGTGTTACAATTTTATTAACATACCAGAATACAAATACAAATGGGAATTCAATCAATATTCCTACAATTGTCAAGATAAACTCTTTATCATAAGGATAATTTGCCGTAATATCTCCTTCAGGAACAGGTATAAAATTATGATTTACAAATAAGTTAACAAATGTTATAAGAAGTAGAACAAGAGTTGTTGACAAAGCAAATCGCAAGTACTGCTTCTGTTCCCAGAATAATGGTAACAAATACCATAAGGTTATATAAAAAACTATGGCTTTTATAAATACATTATACAAAATAATAAGAAGCGATAGAACACCAATTTTTGTAGGAGAAAATAAAAAGTGATTTGTACAATGAAAAATATAATTAGTTACCCATAAAAAGAAATGATATTTAAAGTTCTTCATGAAATTAGAAATAATTGAAAACGATGTTCCAACTCATCAAATTGAAACGTAGTATGACATCCTTTAATATTCGACAATTTTTGTTTAATATTCTCTACACTTTCAAAAATATGCGAAGTATTAGCACCTGCTTTTGTAATATAATTACTTGAAAAAATAATCTGACTGTCCTCAATAGTAATATTCAACACTATTTTAACCCCAAAAATATAACTATGACAAAGAATTGGTTGAAAAATCAACGGACGAACTCGCCTAAATTTAGGATTACCATTAATATAAATTTCTATTTTGGACTGCTCACTTATATTTTCTAATTCCACATAATTTCTCAAATAGATAATTTCTGAATCCAAGGCTACATTTCCATCTTCATTATTGTCTCTAATGGTGTATCTCATCATATCTGATAGTTTTAGAATAGAACTTGATATATTTTCAGAATATGGCAAAAACTGTGCATAAAAAAAATTAAGCATATTATAGAAAAAATGAGGATTTATCTGATTTTTTAAGGCTAATAATTCTGTATTCAAAATTGTGTTTCGTAGTATATTTTGTTTCGTTTGGAGAATAGTCTCATACGCTACATTTCCAACAAACATTTTGCTAAACCAAAAGATTAGTGCCAGAGCAAATGATTGCTGTAATGATATCAAAGTCCAAGCTATATTTCTAGTTATAGGTGATATTTCAATGCTTTTAGGAAATAAATGATGCATTATTAAGGACAAACTATAGTTTATTATTAAACTAAATACAAAAGCAAATATAACATAGCCAGCTAATTTGAAATACTTTTTTAGAGGCAACACAGATGGGAGAATATGTATAATAAAAAGATAAAATAAATATAAACTACTAAAGCACACTTTAAAAGTGTTTATCAACATCGTTGGCATATAAGATTTGGATTTATATGCAGCCAAATACATAACATAATAGTACAAAAAATACCCAGTCCAAAAAATTATATGATTTCGCCTTTTATCCATTTAGTTTGATTGATTCCATTTATCAAAATTACCAATTCTATATTTCTTGCTGTGTTAAAAATTATCTTTTTACGTGAACTGGTTGTTTTTTGTGTCTGACTCCATTTATTTTAGGATAATCTCTATTTTAAATAGAAAAACTACCAAAAACCTGTTCACCCTTTATTTCGCCCAGTTCATCATTTTTATTGAGGAGTTCATATAATTAGTTTTTTTTATTAAAAAACTTAAACCAACTTTAAGGAAATTAAGGGTTCTACGAAGTATTCTACATAGGCAATTTGCCCATCAATTTATAAACCAGTCTCTGCATCTATATAACAAAAAGGCTCGTAATTCTTTACAAGCCTTTTTTATTGCCCAAAATATTCTCTATAATTTAAGATGTAATTTTACTTCATAATACTCATCTTCATGATTGATATTTAGTTGATATTTGGCTGGATAACCTAATGCCAAACGCCTTTGAGTATTGACAATACCGATTCCGACTGATAGCTCTGTTGGACCTTTACGGGTACGATTATGAGTCCTAAAATTTAAGCACTCATCCAATACATTGATTTGTATTTTTATAGGACTTTCTACATCAAACAACTCGCCATACTTAAACGCATTTTCCACAAAGGTTATCAAAATTAAAGGCATTATTTGATGCCTTTCTTCAATATCAGTCATTAAAAAATCAACCTGTAAGCGTCCATCAAAACGGAGCTGATTAATCTCAATAAAATTCTGGATATGTTTGATTTCTTTCGCTAAAGACACCATGCCATTATCATCTTCATCATCAATGGCATAGTGCATCATATCTGTTAATAAAGAGATACCTTTTGATAAACTGGGTGAATATAGAAGAGATTCAGTATAGAAAAGATTAAGTTTCCGAAATAAGAAGTCTGGATTTATTTGATTTTTTAGATTGTTTAATTCTGCTTGTGTAATGGATTGTTCAAGTCGAAAATTTTCTAATTCTATTATTCTTTGTTCTGCTATCTCTTTTTCTATTTTCTCTCTATAAAATAAGGTAAAAGCAAATGGAAGTGTAAGAATAAATATATTCATCATAAATAAAAAATTCTGCAACATTGATAATTCATTAGAGTTATCTCCTCTTGGAATAGGTATCTTTAAAAATGTGTAAAAAAATTGTATTAAAAAATGCGTAAAACATATTGACATAAAAAAAAGGAGAATAGCCAAACTATATTTCTTCTTTTCCCAATACTCTGGAATTATAAATAAAAAAGAAGCATAATATGGTATTATATACATACATAAATTCAATAGTAATATAAAAAAAGAGTACCAATAAATTTCAGTCGTATATGTACCAAAATGCAATGTGCAATATAGAACATAAAATATAGACCAATAAATTATGTGATATTTAAAGTTTTTCATGATAATATGACAACGAAAATGTTACATAACTCTTTGCTATGGTTATAGTTGACCGATAAACTCTGATAATATTTACTAACCATTTTACTTCTTAAAGTATGATAAAACTCATAAATATCGTCTATCTGAATTTCTTGTTTTTTTGTATAATTACAGACAAATTGTATCTGATTTTCTTCTATTGATATTTCAAAGTAAGTCTCTTTACCAAAATAATAACTACTACTTAAAATAGGCTGTAATACCATTGGAAGAATCCGTCTATACTTGGTATTGCCTGTGACTATAAATTGGCTTTGATAACTATTTTGATATTCCATATTTTCTAAATAAATGTACCTCTCAAGATAGGCTATTTCTTGTTCTAAGGATATCGTTTTCGTTTCATCATTTTCTCTGATAGAATACCTCATCATGTCTGCAAGGGAAAGAATACTCTTTGAAAGTTTGTCTGAATAAGGAATTGATTGTGCGTATAAAAAGTTAAGGCTATTATAAAAGAAATGAGGGTTTATTTGGTTTTTCAGACTCATCAGTTCGGCATTCGATATATGTTTATTCAAGGTAAAATATGTTCTTTCTTTTTCTTTTCTTTGCTCAAGTTCAAGTAATAGTTTTTTAAAAATCCAAAATGAAAATGTTATGTTAAGCACTCTAAAAAAAGAATGCAGCACCTTTATAAATTCTTCTAAAAATTGAACATCAGAAAAAGCGAGAGGATATAATTGATGTAAGCCATGAAACAATCCATAAATACTTGAAACGATTAAGAAATAAAAAAACAAACTCACCAAGACCAACCATAAATATTTTTTTGTAACTAAAAAACGAGGAAATAATATATTCAGGTACAAATAGGTTAGCGATACAGTTGTGACATCTCCAACAAAAATTCTTAAAAAAAAAGGAATCGTTAAAGAGCCTGTTATAATCCTTGAATAAATATTAATTCCATTAATCAATAAAAAATACCCTACCCAAAAAATGATGTGATTTCTCCTTTTATCCATTTTATCTATGACAACTTTTAAACAAAATTACCAATTCTCAAACTTTCAATACTTTAAAAATCATTTTATTACGCTAAACAGCCTTTAATCGGGGTGAACAGCCTAATATCTTGTATCAACACTTAAAGAAGCCCTTAGTTGTTCCGAAGCCTTTTTTGTTTTTCTAACTCTCCTTCCAAATTTCAGCCGTATCTTTACAATTCAAAATTAAGGCTTGGACAAAACATTCTCCGAGTGCTTAATTCACTAATTATTTCATTAAAATCATGGGTGATTTAAAAATAAAACAAGAAGATATTATTAGGGCATTATCGACTGTTCAAGAACCTGACTTGAAACAAGATATGATAACCCTCAATATGATTAAGGACATCGAATTGGGTGTAGGTGAAGTTCGCTTTACGGTAGTTTTAACAACACCAGCGTGTCCATTAAAAGAACGGATTCGTAAAGAATGTACAGAGGCTATTCACACACACGTGGATGCAGATTTGAGCGTTGTTATCAATATGAGTTCTGATGTTACCTCTTCTCGAATGGGTGGAACATTACTCCCTGATGTTAAAAACATTATCGCCATTTCTTCTGGCAAGGGTGGCGTTGGAAAATCTACGGTTACTGCCAATTTAGCAATGGCTCTCAAACAATCAGGGGCAAAAGTTGGTATTATTGATGCCGATATTTCTGGGCCTTCTATTCCTGTAATGTTTGGGGCAGAAGATATGCAACCAATGGTGCATCAGGTAGATGGCAAGAATATGATTCAGCCTATTATGCAGTACGGAATCAAAATGATTTCGATGGGTTTTCTTGCACCACAAGATAATCCTGTGCCGTGGAGAGGACCAATGGCAACGCAGGCTTTACGTCAGTTTTTTAGCGATACACACTGGGGAGAATTAGATTATTTATTGATTGACCTTCCTCCAGGAACATCAGATATTCACCTTTCGTTGGTACAATTAGTGCCAGTAACGGGTGCTGTTATCGTGACAACTCCACAAAAAGTGGCTCTTGCCGATGCTACCAAAGGATTAATGTTCTTCCGTCAGCCACAGATTAATGTACCTGTTTTGGGCGTAATCGAAAACATGGCGTACTTTACACCTGAAGAACTACCTGATAACAAATATTATATTTTCGGGAAAGATGGTGGAAAAAACTTAGCAACTAAATTTGAGACTGAACTTTTAGGAGAAATTCCAATTGTACAGGGTATTCGTGAGGCTGGGGATGCTGGTCGCCCTGCGGTAATGGACGAAGGTGTAATTGCAGATGCCTTCCGTGAATCTGCCAATTTATTAGCTCAACAAGTTGCTATTAGAAATGCAAGTAAAGCAAAAACGCAACCTGTACAAGTAAGAGTATAATTTTTGTTGGTCATAATTCGATGTTTGTTAATTCTTAAAACGAACATCGAATTATGATTTTATTTCTTCTTTCAGTTCTATTAAACACTTATTACACAGACAATTACCTTCATATTCCCATTCAGTAATATCTGCAATGTATTCCGTTTCGGCTTTAGTCAAAACCAATTTCATACAATCACATTGCAAGACGTTATTTACCTTGCAAGTGAAAATATCGCCACACCTTGGGCAACTATCGGCAACGTGTTTTTCCATGATAATTCAACTTCTACTTCATCATTAACTCCAAGAAATTATAACCCGTTCCATTACTCTTTTTTTCACCTAAAATAACGTCAATTGGTCTTGTAAAAAGAGGACAATCTAATACTACGGTATGAAATTCGCCATTTTCGCCACATACATCTACGCCTTTGGTTTCCAACTCAGCAATTGTTTCTAAATTAATTATTTTACCCAAAAAAACCTGTCCTAAGTGGTCATTGCAAGAAACTATCATAGCCACAATTCCTGATTCAATCATCCTGATAACCAAATCTTTACGGTCATGTTGCCATAAAGGTAAATGGCAATTTAGACTTGCTGATTGGCAAACTTTTTCTTCCCATTCTCGGTGAGTTTCAATATCTATATCACCAAAAACGGCATCGGTTAATTGATATTCTTGGGTAAGATGTTGAAGTTTTTGAATAAAATTTTCGGTATAATCTGCCCAAGTTGCCGAAATAAAGTCAATCGGAACGTTCATCGCTTTGGCTTGAGCTTGCAAAACAGTGGTATGCAAACCATGCGAGCGACTAATTTCTCCATTTTCATTTAGAGCATTCAATAAAACGGTGGGAGGTTGATTCATTTGCATTAAAGCAAAACAAGAATCTTTGCCCCCTGACCATGAGCAAATTAAGTTCATTTATTTAGGAATCAAGTCGGTAAAAAAGTAAGTCGAAGTTAAATCATCCCCGTCTGAATTTTTGAAATGATAGGTTTTATCAACCGTTTCGCCAATATCAAATTTAATGGAATTTTTGAAATAAGGCGTTTCAAAAACGAAGGTATGAAATTCGCCATTTTCTCCGCAAGGGTCAACCGTTTTGGGTAAATCTTTGACAAAATCACGGTCGAGAATTCTACCACAAAATGATTTATCCAAATGATTTCCGTTGATGGCAACCACCATTGTTTTAAAACCTAAATCCCAAAATTCATCCAATAATTCCAACGAAGGACGTTTCCAGATAGGAAATACGCCTTTCATACCGACTTCTGCCAAACGTTCTTCCCGATGTTTACGCAAATCTTCTAAGAAAATATCGCCAAAAATGGAATATTCAACGCCCGAATCAATCAAAGGTTGCATCGTTTCAGCCATTTTTGCTTGATATTCTTCCATTGAAACGGTTTCAGCCAAACGTAATTTTATCAAATTAATGCCAATATTTTCGGCTTGTTGGTCGAGCAATTCTTCTCGAACGCCGTGCATCGAAACTCGCTTGAAAGAATCATTCAAGGATGTTAAAAGATATTCAACTTCGTATTCTTTATTTTGAAGAACATGATAAAGCGAAAGGGCTGAATCTTTTCCTCCCGACCAATTCATTAAGGCTCTTTTTTGCATTTAAGTATGAGTAACAGAAAGAATTTATTAGGAATAAAATTTGGTCTGGCACTTTCGTATCAGACCAATGAATAAGTTAGAGGTTATTTAATGTATTGATGTGTTATCATTCAACTAAAATTTCATTGAAAACTGGATAAATTTTATGTTTCAATGATTCTGGAATATTAAAAAGTGTAGGGTGAAATAATGCTGCCAAAATTTCGATACCATTTACTAAGGTCGAGGCACTTGGTTGAGTAAACAAATCATAATCAAGGATATAGACTGCTTTATTTTGAACTGCTTGTAGGTTCTCCCAACCATGTTTTGAAGTTAATAGGTGCAATTCCTCAAGACTTCTTTTGGTTTCAAAACCGCAAGGAGCTATGACTAAAACTTCGGGGTCATATTTTAATACCTTTTCCCACGAAGTTACAATACTATCTCCCGAAGGATTCCCCAACATATCTGTTCCTCCAGCATACGCAATTTGATGCGGAATCCAGTGTCCACAGTTATAAATGGGCTCAATCCATTCCATCACCATCACTCGCTTCGGCAAAGCCCGATGTTCTCGGAGTACGTCAATGGCGGTGTCGATACGATGTTGAAGTTTTGCCAAATAATGAAAAGCGGCTTCTTCTCGACCCAACGCCGAAGCAATTGTGATGGCGGACTGAAATACATCAGTCAAGCTTTGGGGTGTCAGTGTGATGATGAGAGGTGTTTTTTCAAGATTATCAATAACTGCTTGAGTGCATTTGGTGTCTATTTGACAAACTTCGCAAACGTCTTGCGTAATAACAATATCAGGTGCAATGGCTTGTAGCTTGTCTTCTTCTACATAATAAAGACTTTTACCCTGTGCTTTTGAAGCGGAAAAAATACGGTCAATTTCTTCACTCGAATAGTCTTTTCCTTCCAATACACAACGAACCAATATTTGCTTTTCAGCCCGTGATTTTTCGGGACATTCAAAGGTTACGCCATACAAAAGGTCTTGCAAACCCATATCATAAATCATTTGCGTTGCGGCAGGAAGGAAAGAAACGGCTTTCATTGTTTATTGGCTTTTCGTGTTACAAGTAAATTGGAACACGGATTAAACGGATTAGACACGGATTGAATTATACTTCAAATAATCTTTTATAAATTAATTTCCATCCGTGTCTAATCCCAATTCCATTGTGGCTTCAATCCGTGCTCTATACTCCTTCTATACTATTGCTAATTTTGGAAAACGTACTTGCAATAATTCAAATGCACCGAACATTAATCCGCTGTAAGCTAATGTTCCCACCAAAAAGTTTTTCATGTATGGAAATCCTTGAATGAGGCATTGTTGCAAACCTGCCCAATCTTTACTTAATGGAAGCATCGTTCTTAAATCTGTTCCGCCACCAATCCAAACGGTAGTATCCGCCAAAATCCAATGTGAAACTGAAGCAATAATTGCCGCCAAAACTACATTTTGAACGTTGATTTTTTGAAGAATTACCTTTCCGAATAAAACGATAATCGCAAAAATTCCATAAATCCAATACCAACCTTCATACATCACGCCATATTTTCCTTGATAAATGACTTTGTTTATCACCAAATCACTCACTAAAAGTGTGAGAATCGGCAAGGCAAAAGCTTTCCAACGACTTGAAAAATACGCTCCTCCAAATAATCCCAAAGCACCAATTGGCGAATAATGAGCAAAAGGAGTCAACCCTGTTGAGTTTGCAATTCGTAATAAAGCGATTGCTAAAATGAAGCAAAGCAAGGTTAAAAAACGAGGATTTAATGTCTGTTTCATGGTTGTTTTAATTTATACTTTGCTTTGTGGCAAAATTTATTTGTAGTCAGACCGAGTTGGTCAGACAGTAGTCAGACCACTAAGTATAATTCAGACCAAGTTGGTCAGACGGTAGTCAGACCACTAAGTATAATTCAGACCAAGTTGGTCAGACGGTAGTCAGACCACTAAGTATAATTGGTTGTCTGTCCGACCATCGTCTGACCTAATAATACGTAGTCGCACCGCCTACGCCCACACTTATCTATATCTATTTGAATAAGAAGCCATTAGGAGCAATTTCTGCTTTTACAGAGTCAATTAATGTTCCATTAGTTTGGTATCTAATTACATAACCTGCTTGCTTATAAGATGGTGTAATTCCACCATAAATAATTCCGTTTTTAGCATCAAACCCAAATCCTGTGAAAGCACGTTTAATTAATGATGTACTCGTTGAAATAGTGGCATCACTAATGTTAAAACTAAAAATATCTCCTTTTTGCTTATATCCATCAGACGAATCTGAAAAAGAATATTCAAAGAAAATTGCTGTTTTATTAGCATTCAAAGTCAAGTTTCGTGGGCTTTTTGTTGTACTTGTACCAGCAGTCAGGCGTGTTTCTACCACTTTAGAAGTAGGATTGATACGTACAATTTCTTTTCCAATTGTACACCAAATTTTATTATTCGCATCAACTATCAAATTTGATGCTGCTCCTGCTGATGCAACCGTTCCAGAAACCTCATCTTTGCTAATATCAATCACCGTAATTGTTTTAATTCCTGAATAAGAAGTATTACCGATAAATGCTTCATTACCCACAATCACGATACCTTCTGCACCGTTTTGAACAGGGATTTTCTTCGTAATTTTATTCGTTGTAAGGTCAATTACTGCTACATAACCTAACTTATATGAATAATCTGGATTAAGAACATCCCAACAAACTACATAAGCCTTATTGGTGCTTGCTTTAATTACACTTCTTGGATTTTCTAAATCCTTAATTGTTGCCACAGATTTGAATGTTCTTGCTGATACAATTTCCACAGCATCACTTCCATTGGTAGAGTTATCTACCAAAATCAAACCCTTACCATCTACCTCTGTATAACCTGCAACACCACCTGATAAAGCACGAGTATTTTCTTTCTGAAAAACATCATAAGAAATCGTTTTGGTTGTAGGATTATATAAAGAGATTGTACCATTATTATCGAAGAAGTTTCCCCCATTTAGTACAAAAACGCCAGTATCGTAAGGTTGAGAAGGCTCTGGTTCGGAAGTTGAATTACAAGCATTTAGCCCTAAAAATAAAGAAACTACTGCCAATGAACGAACATAAATAGAATTAAACTGCATTATTGTTTTGATTTATATGGATAAAAAATTATTGAATTTTAATGATTAAAAACATTCCCCGAAAACACCAAACCCAAAGAAAAACTACGCCCAGGCATCGCATTTTTTCTAACGCTTGGATAAACGGTATCTGTCAAATTATTGACCTGAAAAATAAGATTACTTTGAATTTTGCCGAAATGAATTTTGCCCGAAACGGTACTATTTACAATAAAATACGACGGAAATGGTCGCCCTGAATGGTCGAAGGTAATAAAACGTTCAGAGTTATAAAGCCCTTGAACATTCAATGACCAATCGCCCTTGCCCACATAAGCCGTTCCCGTGAGTGTATGTAGGGGAACGTAAATTAATTGTTTGCCAATAATATCAACGGCATAAACATCATAGACTTTTTGCTGAGACGCATCGGTATAAGCATAAGTAGCTAAAACGCCCCCTAATATCCTATCCTTCAAATACTTAATGCTACCCGTAATCTCAAAACCTTGACTTAAAACTTGCTGTAAATTCTCTACTCGATAGCCTTTATCTGGATTCCAGTACGTCCAATTATCAATCAAATTATGATAGACATTTACGCCTAATGAAGCATTGAGATTGGCAGAAACAACTTGTTTCCAATTTGCTCCAACTTCCTTGTTCAATCCGCTTTCAGGCTGAATATTGATATTGCCTAATACTTTCCAATAACGTTCATTAAGCGTTGGTAAACGGTAACTTTTGGCAATATTTCCTGTTAATTTAATTTGTGTTTTTTCGTTTGAAATCACCGCATATTCTAAACCAAAAGATGGCGTAAAGGGAGCAACATAACGAGTTGAAAATGCCTGACGTAGATTTAGTGAAGCGGTTAATTTTTGAGTAAATTGTTGGCGTAACAATGCAAAAACATCTTGTCGGCTTTCGGTGATTGAGCCACCACCATAACCATCTACTTTGGCGACGTAATGCACAAATTCACCCCCAATTCTCAAAGAAGTTTGTTGGAAGGAATCTTTCTTTTTTATTGAAAATTCGTGTTCGGCACGAGCAATGTATCTATCTGTTTCTGAATGACTTGGATTTAGAAAATCACCCGTTCCGTAATCTAAAATATCTTTAATAAAACCTGCTTTTACATTGGTATTGCCAAATTGATAAGCTGATAAAACACGGTAGGCTTTACTTTGCGTAATTTCCCGAAAAGCAATTACATCGGGCTGAATGGCTAATTTATTATCGGTCAACCAAATATTCAAAGAAAGCGTATTTCCATTCTTTTTCTTCAAATATAAATCTTGGATAAATCCTTTTTGGGCAGTTTCAGAAGGTTCAATTGGGTAAGTTCTCCCTGTATTGTCGGTTCTTTCGGTTGCGTTAAAATGGTTGTTAAATTGACTTCCGTACAACAATGTTTTTCCAGAAAATTGCAAACCAGATTTACTAATTTTTACAAATCTCAAACCTGCTTGTCCGTTATAATTATCAAAACTTGCATACTGACCGCCAATGGTAAAATTTGTCCCTTTTTGTTTCCATTTTGGAACGGAACTTAATAAAATACTTCCTCCAACCGCATCCGTACCTACGCAACTGGCGGCTGAACCGTACTGAATTGACATCTCGTCGAAACCCAAAACAGGAACGGTTGAAAAATCCGTTTGCCCTGCCATTGGACTATTGATATTTAAGCCATTCCAAAGTACCGCCGTGTGCATTGCCGACGTTCCACGAAAGGAAATACTCGTCAGTTGCCCAGAACCGTAACTTTTAAAAGCAATTGGTGATTGAAATTGTAGGAAATCAGCTAAGGTTTGGAATTGAAATCTGGCTAAAGTGGCTGAATCTATTTTTTGCACTTTCAAACCCGCCATAAAGTGTTCGGTAGCAAAACCCGTAACTTTTACTTCATCAATTTGCTTGTTGGCAATCTCTTGGGCGTAGCCAAACAAGGGTAAAACCAAACCCACTAATGAAAATAAAATCCGAGAACGTACAGAATACACGACAAGAGACATAACAACATTCGTTAAGCCTTGACCGACGGAAGCACCGCTGAAATTGACCAAGAAAATAAAAAGAGAAAATCTAACGCTCGATTATGTTTATCTTCCGTAAACAAAAACCAAGAATGATTTAATGGCAGGTCTCCTGACTCGTTTTATCATTACTGAACCTTCCCAGTTTTAGTGATTGGTTATTAGTGATTGGTTATTAGGCACAAGTATTAAAAATACCATTAACCAATAACTAATTAACTAATAACCAATAACCAACAACCAGTGGTTATTGAAGAATGGTAATGACTTTATAAAACTTACAGTTGCGGGGACAGTATCGGCTTTTACCGATTTCCCTATTAAGCGTTAAATTCGTTCGATAACGAATAGAAAGCACCATAAACTGATGCAAAGGTAGTGGGAAAATTGAAAAATATTATGGTATCACGGGATTTTTTCCCGTGAGGCGTGTTTTAAACGGATACTTGCAAATCACACGGGAAGGATTCCCGTGCTACATTTTACACCTCCAATCTAAACCCAACGCCGTGAACATTGGTTAATTTAACGCTTGGGTCTTGGCTGATATATTTACGAAGTCGAGTAATAAAAACATCCAAACTTCTGCCTTTGAAATAGTCGTCGTCTCCCCAAATAGCGATAAGGATTTTATCTCTCGACAAAGTTTCATTTTTATGCTGAACCAAAAACTCCAAAAGGTCAGATTCTCTGTGCGTTAGGTCTTGAATTTTTTCTTCAAAAATGAGCTTTAGATTTTTGGTATCGAAAGTATATTTGCCGAGTGTATGAATTGCTATGGGTTGTTGATTGCTCTTTTTACCCGTTCTTTTCAAAATAGCTTCGATTCGCAAAACCAATTCTTCAATGCTGAATGGTTTTGTCAAATAATCGTCCGCTCCCAATTTCAAGCCTTTAATGCGGTCTTCTTTCAAAGATTTTGCCGTCAAAAAAATGATTGGCACATCACTTCCCGTACTCCGAATGTACTCTGCAAGCGTAAAACCGTCCATTTCTGGAAGCATCACATCAAGAATATAAATATCGTATTGATTCTGTTGAAAGGCTCTTTGTCCTGCTTTTCCTGTTGTTTGGAGGTTTATTTCGTATCCTTCTTGCTCAAGATTGTCTTTTACTACAAACCCTAAACTATCGTCGTCCTCAACTAATAATATTCTTGTCATTCGTTTTGTATTTGAATATGTTTTCGATGTTAAGCCATCGAACTACATTTACTTGCTAATTTAGGGGTTTTGAAGAATATTTACAATTCATTCTACTTTGCCCTTCTTCAACCACGCTTATAAACTAACTTTGTATTGATAAAGGTAGGACAGGTTTCTAACCTGTCGAATGTACTTCATTGACAGGTTGGAAATCTCTCAAATGTACTTCATTGACAGGTTGGAAATCTCTCAAATGTACTTCATTGACAGGTTGGAAACCTGTCCTACCGTATAAATTATAACTCATCACTTCCAAAAATATGTTCCAATTAGATTCCAATAAAACTTATCCCAAGAAATTATATTCAAAAGCGGTCATTCGTTTCCAAGATTGCGACCCGCTTCAACATTTGAATAACGCTAAATACTTTGACTATTTTTTCAATGCTCGGGAAGACCAAGTAGCAGAAGTTTATCAATTTGACTACAACGATTATTTTATTCATAATCAAACATCATGGGTGGTTTATAACCATCAAATTGCTTATGTGTCGTCTGCAAAAGTGAGTGAATGGGTCAAAATAATTTCATCAGCCATTTATCATAACGAAAATACGTTAGTTACAGAATTTGTTATGACCGACTACGACTGTAAAACGGTTCGTGCTGTACTTTGGACGACCTCAAAATACATTGATGTACGCACAGGGAAAAAGACCAATCACCAACCAGAAGTAGAAGTATTTCTAAAAGCCATCTGCGTTGAAGGCATTGATTTTGAACATATTACATTAAACGACAGAATAAAAGTCATTAAAAAAGAATTGGCAGAAGGTACATTTATGCTATCTTAAAGTGATTTTGATTTGGCAGGAAAAAGTTTATCTCGTAAAGCCAAAAATGGAATTTCTATCGTTTTAGAAAGTATCCATCCCAATAGATAAACCAATCCAAAATAGACAAAAAACGCCCCTAATTTAATGGGGAAATGGTTATCTAAATACTCCCCAATAGGTAATTTAAACCACCAAATCAATGGCCAATGAATGATGTACATTGAATACGAATACAAACCCATCGTTGCCATACCCTTGTATATTTTTTCAAGAAATGGAGGCAATTTTATTTCAGAATAAATACTTAATAGTAGAATTCCCCCAAAACCTAAATATAAAGAGGTAAAGCCCCAAGTAATCATTTGTGGGTTTTCATCCCAAAAAATGGCACAAGGTAAAAGCAAGATGAAACTTGCGATGCGGAGAAGATTTTTATTATTGGTAACGAAACTGCCTAATTTTTCACGATGAAAATGGTAGAAATACGACAACAGCGTACCAAAGAAAAGCGAGTCAATCCGTAAATGCGTAGGCGAAACGTTGGTAACGTGAGAGAAAGGCATCGTTAAAGTTGCATGAATTCTGAGTGCTAAACTTCCGATGGCAATTGCACAAAACAAATAGGGAATGGCTTTAAAAGGCGTTTGACTTGCTTTATTGAAAAACAATAAGGCTAAGAAAAGCAACGGGAGCAACAGATAAAAATGTTCTTCTACATCAATCGACCATGTATGAATCCAGAATGCGTTGCCACCCACATAATTTTTGTAGAAAAGAGCCTCTACTTGTATGGCATGATAATCTATTTTGGCAATGGGGTCAAGTTTTGTTTGAATGATATAAATAACAATAAGCAGGTAAAACAAAGGATAGATTTTTAAGCCACGACGCACAAAAAAGCGTATAAAATCAATTTTACCTGTCTTTTTGAATTCCCCAAACAACAAACCCGAAACCAAGAAACCACTCAAAACAAAAAATAAATCCACACCAACCCAGCCAATTTTGTACATAAATAAATTGATTCCAAAATGTCTAAAAAGAGTTAGAGATACAGCAATGGCTCTTAAAAAATCAATGGCTTGGTTACGATTATTGGAGATTGTACTCATATTTATTTTATTTTGCGAAATACATTATGGGCAATTCTTTGTAACAAATTTACGCTGAATTGTTGAAAATAAACGAGAATGGTATCCGATTAACAAAATAAGACACACTTATCAATTTTATGAAAGCACAAGAAATACTAAAACAATATTGGGGTTACGATAATTTTCGTCCATTACAAGCTGACATTATTCAGTCGGTAATTGATGGTCGTGATACGCTCGCCCTCATGCCTACGGGCGGGGGCAAATCCTTGTGTTTTCAAGTACCCGCTCTCATGTCGGAAGGTATTTGTATTGTGATTTCTCCCTTAATTGCCTTGATGCAAGACCAAGTTTTACAGCTAAAAAAGCGTGGAATTTCTGCCATTGGTATTTTTTCGGGAATGCACAAAAACCAAATTGATATTGCCCTCGACAATTGTATTTATGGTGATATAAAATTCCTTTACGTTTCTCCCGAAAGATTACAGACCAAAATTTTCATTGAAAGAGCTAAGCAGATGAAAATCAATATCTTAGCAATTGATGAGGCTCACTGTATTTCGCAATGGGGTTATGATTTCCGTCCGCCTTATATGAAAATTGCGGAATTTCGGAAACTTATTGCTCCAGTTCCCATGATTGCTTTAACGGCTACCGCAACCGAAGAAGTGAAAATGGATATTGTTGAACGTTTGGAAATGAACAATCCGCAAACTTTTCAACAGAGTTTTGCGAGAGCCAATTTATCGTATTCAGCCTTCAAAGAGGACGACAAAGAAAGACGTTTGATGAAGATTTTGCAGAATGTACAAGGCTCGGCGGTGGTGTATGTTCGTAATCGAAGGCGTACACAGGAGATTTCGGATTTGTTGAATAAATATCACGTACAAGCTACTTTTTACCATGCAGGACTGAACGCAACGGAACGCACCAAAAGGCAAGAATCATGGATTAGAAATCAAGTACGAGTGATTGTTGCCACCAATGCTTTCGGTATGGGAATTGACAAACCTGATGTGAGAACGGTTGTACATTTGGATTTGCCCGATACTCTGGAAGCCTATTATCAGGAAGCTGGGCGGGCAGGACGTGACAGTGAAAAGGCTTATGGGGTTTCCTTATTTAATCAGTCGGATATTGATGGTTTAGAGAAAAATGTGCAACAAGCTTATCCCCCCATTGAGCTCATCCGACGAGTTTATCAATGTTTAGGAAACCTTTTTCAGTTGGCAGTTGGAGCAGGAGAATTTGCCAGCTATGATTTTGATTTAGTAGAATTTCAACGTCGTTTTGACCTCCCTCCCACCGACACTTATTTTGCTCTGAAAATTCTTGAAATTCAAGGGTTTTTACAATTATCCGAAGGATTTAAAAATACTTCTAAAATTATGCTAATTGTGGATAATCGGCAATTGTATGATTTTCAATTGAGAAATCCGAAGTACGATTCTTTTATTAAATTATTGCTCAGAATGTACGGAGGAGAACTTTTTGGAACTTTCTTGAATATTTCAGAAGCGAATATTGCCAAAGCGTATTCAATCCCCGTTAAAGAAATAGAAGCTTGGCTTCAAATCTTAGAAAAGTTTGATATTTTGATTTACGACAAACAAAAAGACAAACCACAATTGACTTTTTTAACGCCCCGATTCGACCTTCGAGAGTTGCCTTTGCAGGAATTGGAAATCAAAAATCGAAAAGAGCGAGATTTACAAAAAGCAAAAGCAGTCAGACATTATATGGAACATGCTAACCGTTGCCGAACGCAATTATTATTAGAATATTTCAACGAAATTACGGACGAAGAATGTGGCGTTTGTGATAACTGTTTAAAGAAAAAACGTCAAAATAAAGGTGAAATTGAAGACAGGACTTCTGAAGATATTATTCGCCAAAAAGTAAAACAGTTATTACAAAACGGAGCCATGAGTTTGCCATTAATTACACAAATTATGCAACCAAATAATCAAACCAAATTCCAAACAATTATTAGAGAGATGATTGCCAATGAAGAAATTCGGTACGATGATGAAGGGAATTTGGTATAAATTATATTATTGTAGAGACAAGGCAGTGCCTTGTCTCAATAGCGTAATAACATTCACAAATAATTTTTATTGCCTTAGACAGCGGAATGCCTTGTCTCTACCCAAATTTACTGATAAATTCCAGCCGCTACTTTCTCGGTAATTGACTTCGGAGCGAGCCAAGCCAAGAACGCTCCTAACTTATTGATAAATCCAGGAATAACTTCCGTTTTACTCGCAAACATGGCATCTACCGAAATTTTAGCTACTTCTTGCGGAGTCATCACTACTTTTTCTGCGGCTTCTCTGGCTTTGGCAGGAATATCTGCACGGTCGTTAAAATTCGTATCCGTTGCTCCTGGACAAACACAAGTTACCGATACGGGAGAATCTTTTAGTTCAAATTTCAAAGCTCTTGAAAAATTCAAAACAAAAATCTTCGTTGCTGCATAAACGGCCATTTGTGGCAATGCTTGATAGGCTGTTGAACTGGCAATATTCAAAATATATCCTTGAGATTGATTCTTCAACATTGGTAAAAACACCTGACACATTTCGGTCAAAGTAATCATGTTAAGATTCATCATATCACGATTTTGTTCAATCGTGAACTTATCAAAATTGCCTGCTGCTCCGTAGCCTGCATTATTTACCAAAACAGAAACTTTGTAACCATTTTGTTCAACCCATTTAAAAACGCCTCTTGCGGCATCTGGTGCTGACAAATCTGCGGCTAAAAATTGAACTTTAACCGAGTATTTACTTTGAATTTCATTCGCAACTTCTTCCAATTGACTGGCTGAACGAGCAATCAAAATTAAGTTAAATTGTTTTTTCGCTAACTCAATAGCTATTTCTTTTCCAATCCCTTTACTTGCTCCTGTGATTAATGCGTACATATTTTTTGGTTTAATATGATGAATAATTTGATGTGTTTCCCTTATTCTGACGAAGTAATTGATATTTTACAAACAAATACCCCCAAAATTAACAAAGCCCCACCATAAGGCAGGGCTTTGTGTATTGAAAAATCTAAAAAATTATTTTTTCGGAGTTTTCGGAGCTGGTGTTTTTACTGCTGGAACAGGAGTTGCAGGAATTGCTGAAGCTGGATTCAACATTACTTTCAATCCGTCTGGGTCATCAGTTTTGATAGCTACCGCTTTGTCAACATATTCTTGAGCTTTTACTAAATCTTTAGTAACGCTGATATGGTAACCTGCTAAATATTTGTAAGACTCATATAATTGGTCTTTATTAGCTTTTGCCATGTCAACAACCGCTAAGAATTTCTCATAATGAGGAACAGCTAACCATTTCGTTCCAGTAAAGTCAACATAACTATTTGTTCTTGCACGATACAAATGGAACGGAGCAAATTTATCATTGATAGCAATTGCTTTTGCATACATTGAATCTGCTTTAAGACCTTGATTGTATCTTCCTAAAGTATCTTCACGTGGAGTGTAAGCAGTTACAAAATATTGAGCCATTGCTGGGTTATACCAGTCTGTACTTGTCAAAGCTTGTTTCTTTTTAGCTTTCCATTCCATCGACTTAGTTGAATAGTCAACAGCCTTAGCATACTTTTTCTGTCCATAAGCAATTGTGTACATTGTTGCATTGTGGTTGTTGATAGTATCTAAAGGAGCAGCTTTCTCGTAATACGTAATCGCTAAAGAATCTTGTTTTAAACACTGATAACCTTTCGCAAAATACACGTTATCTAAGAAATAAGGTTTCACACCTGCTTTCACCATTTTCTCTAAGTTATTAATACCATCTTGACATTTTCCTAATTCAATATTAGAATATCCTTTCATTCTAAATACATCATTATCAGTTGCTCCACCAGCTTCTGCTTTTTGAGTAAATTCTAAAGCTGACTCATAGTCTTTTGCTAAGAAAATCAATTTAGCTGTACTCAACAATACTGGAGAAGTTGCTTCTGCTCTATCCACATATTTTCTAAACAATGAAGATGCTTGCTTATAACGGTTGAAAATGATATAATATTCACCCATACGCTTATAATAAGGAGCAAAAGCAGAGTCAGTTTCATAAGCACTTTGATAGTTATTTACTGTAAACTGATAGTTTTTACCTCTCAAATAAACAACCCCTAATCTGATATAAGCTTTAGCCGTTTTGTTTACTAAGATTGATTGCTCGTAAGCTGTTGCCGCAGGACCACCATCATTTTTCAACAAATAAGCATCTCCTTTAACAATGTTCATATCAGCAGTTAAAGGTTTTTTCGTTTTCTCAGTAATCAAATCTATCAAACGGATAGCTTCACCTGGGTCATTTGTTTCTTCGTACAAAGTATATGCTTCTGCAATACGGAACATCACTTCAGCATTTTTCATTTTGGTATCCAACAAAATTTTGTCAAAAGCAGCTTTAGCTCCCTGTGCATTTTTGTCAGCCAACATCAATGTTGCTAAACCTACTGAGTTTAAAGGTTGTTTTGGTTCAGCAGCTAACCCTTTTTCAAAGGTTGCTTTTGCACTTGCCAAATCTCCAGTACGAAGTTGAGCATAACCTAAATAATACATATTTTCAGCAGTTGGTGAAGCCGTCACTACTGCTGTCATCGTTGCTTTCGCTTTTGTTGGCTGGTCTCCATCCAACTGCGCTAATCCTTGCTGAACTGTCTGTCCATTTACCATGTTAGTAAATAACAAACCTGCAGCCACCAATAGAGATTTCATTTTTACGTTCATCGTCTTGATTTTTTAGTTGTAAGTAGTTTTTGAGTGCTTGCACACATTAATTTAATTCGTTCCCTTTAGTTTATTCTCTTAAAATTTAAAATAAAAGCCCCAATTGATAAAACTTTTATATTATTTCAATTTTAAGACTCTTTACAAAATTAAAATAAAAAAATTGTAATAAAAACCCCACTTTTATTCTTTATCTATTCTTTTTTCAGATTTTACATAAGTGGATTATTTTTATAATATTTTGCAAATTATGAAAGATATTTATCTGACGACCTCGAAAACACGAAGTAACTCCTTTGAAATATCCTTAACAAAACATTAACATCTATTGAGTTTTCACCTGTCTAATCTGTAATGGTTGTGTCAGAGGAATCAATCCATTTTTATAGACAATTAGTTGTCCTTGTTCAAGTGTCATATAATTGATAAAACCCGTACCAAGCCCCATGTGTGCTTCTTTCAAAATCAATCTAATTTTACGAGTTAATGGATACTTTTTCAAAGCCAAATTATACCCAAATGGTTGACAATAATCTTCTGTTTTGGGATTCGGTTTGTTCGCCACCGACAGGACATTTACACTTCTGATAAACTTCAATGAAGTAGGGTCATCACCATCACTTATCCAATTTACTCCAATTACCCCCATAGCATTTGCGTGCGTTTTTACATATTCAATTACATCTTTATTAGATTTTGCAGCAAAAAATGAAACCTTTTGCTTTCTATCAATATTAAAAGTATCTAATAAAAATGTTAAATTACTTGAACTTGTACCATCAAAAACCAATACTATATCTTGTCCAGAACCTCCTTTACCTACTTCCGACCATCTCTTTTTCGTACCTTTCATTACTTCTTCTAATTCCTTTGTTGTTATCAAAGTATCACGATTTGCCTTATTTGTAATCAATGCGATACCATCCCCAGCAAATTTAAAACTCTTATATCTGATATCGTCACGCTTAAAAACGGCTTTTTCTTTTTCATCTAATTCTCTTGACACCACAGCCATACGAGCTTTGTCATTGAGCATCATTGCTACTGCTTCTCCTTCTGGCTTGAATACTAAATTTATTTTTGTATAAGGAAATGTCTTCTCAAACGCTGATTTCTCCGCCTCAATTATTTGTTTAAATGATTCATCCACCGCCACTGTAATTGTTCCATTGGCTGGTGTGTCTAATTCATTTCCATCTTTATCTTTTCCTCCCCCACACGAAACTAAAGCACTCATTCCAAGTCCTATTAGCGTCAAATTCAATAGCTTTTTCATAATTTTAATTGTTGTACCGAATGATTGGTAAATAAGATTGTAATTGCTAAACACTACCCTTTTCTCCCATCGTAATATGAATACTCCTCATCGTCATCATCATCATCCTTAAACTTTTCATACACTCTCCATGCCCTAAACAAGCCATAAACAATAAGAACTGCTCCTAAAGCATAAGCCCATTTAGAAGAAGGCAACATCATTTGAGCAAAAGCTGATTGTGGATATAAAACCAACATTACTCCAATAATGGAATATGATAACGCCATTAAGGCATTGACTATTGCAAAAATTCTATTTGGCATATTTTTTTGTAACACGAATCTCCCGATTCATATTATAAACTGTTAAGAAAAATGAAACCTGCCAGTTTCCTGACAGGTTTTCATTTTTTAAGCTATGATTTTCGATTGCTCGAATAAATACTATTCTGATAATTGGAAGTTAATAGGAATAGTAAATCTTGAACGTACCGCACGACCAGACTGTTTACCTGGAGTCCATTTTGGTACAGATTTAATTACTCTTGCTGCTTCCTCATCACAACCAAAACCTACTGATTTCAACGTTTCAACGTTTTGAATAGAACCATCCGTATTTACTACGAATTGGATATATACTTTTCCTGAAACGTTAGCACGCTGAGCGGCAGCTGGGTATTTTAGGTTTTTCTGCAAGAATTTTGCAAAAGCTCCCATACCACCTGGGAATTCAGCTTGTTGTTCTACCGCCGTAAAGATTTCTTCTTCTTTCGGTTTTGGTGGTTCAACTGGAGCTTCTTCCTTAGCTGGTTTAGCATCTGGGTCAACTGGTGGTGCTTCTACCTCCGTTTCGCCTTTTACTGTTTCAGATGCTGTATTACCTACTACAACTTCTGGCGGTGGCTCAGGTTTCGTTACCTCTTCATCCTTTTTAATTTCAGGAGGTAAGAATTTTGTTGTAGTCACCTTCGGAATTTCTTTCGGTGGTGGTGGCGGTGGTGGTGGTGGTGGTGGTGGTGGTACTTTATTTTCTGGTGGTGGCTGGTCAATCTTCATTACCTCAGCTGTTACCTCTGTTTTATTTTTTTCAATAGTCTCTGCTAATTTATTATAAGCAAAAGATAGAGCAAAAAGAGTTGAAACAGAAGCTATGCCTACCAGTAAAGACCTTGTAACCACTTTGGGATATTCTTTTCTCAAGACAAAAGCACCATAACTTCTGTTTTTGTCTCTGAAAATAATATCATCCAATGTTGCGTTTGGACTTATTACGTTTGACATAATTCTTGATGTTAATACTGTTGAGCAATTAACAATTATTAGTCGAGCGGAAAACCGCTATCAATCAACAATCAATCGTTACATTGCAATTACACTAATTTTTTCGCTAATCTTTCTTGAATTAAAGTTAAAACTATTTAATTAGTTTTCAAAATATTTTCAACTATTTTTTTAGTTTTAATTCTAAATCATTGGATTAATATAGCATAGAGGTTTTTATGAGTTACTTTGAACTTAGTTTACTTCAAAACCTCTCTAACCCTTTGAATTAAAGCCCTGATTTTTTAATCAATGCTTCTGAATCTGGGTCAATTTCTAAGATGGCATAACGCTTGTTTCCTGTGATAACACATTCATCCAATAAATCAACCATATTTTTGTACTTAGCACCTTTAGATGCTTTAATTACAATGGTGAAGTTATCACCAATTCTTTTCTTCAAATCAAACAAAACAGTACGGATACCTTTGTTTGAATAATCAGTTTTTTGCAATTGAGTTGTAGCATCGGTTGGAAGACCTTGATAGTAATATACTTTCTCTGCATCAGGAATAACTGTCAATGTTTCTGACATTTTCACTGGTGATTTTTCTTCCGTCTCCGTTTTGTCAGGCATATTCAACTCCATTACTACGGGCTTTGCTAACGTCGTGGTTAACATGAAAAAGGTAATTAGTAAGAAACCTAAATCCACCATTGGTGTCATGTCAATTTTGGTTGACGCTTTCTTACTACGTTTTTTACCACCTTTTTTGCCCCCACCGTCTTGACTTATTTCTGCCATTTTTTCTGGGGTTTGTTAAGTAGTTAATAGTTGATGATTAATGATTAATAGTTGAAATTAACAAATACTAATTTTACTAACCTTCAAACTATTTAGTTGTATTTCTAATAGTTAAACCTTAACATATTCTACAGAGAACTAAACGTATTGACTATTCTCTATCAACTATTAATTAAGTTCTATAAGACCCTGCCTTTCGAGCGAGAGGCAGGGTTAAAACTACTGAGTACAACTAAAATAAAATTATTGAGGCTTACCTTCTGGTGATGTTACCAACTGAAATTTGTTGATATTCTGTTCTTGCAAAGTACCAACAATTTGATTGAATACTTTGTAGTTTGAATTTGCATCACCTTTGATAGCAACTTGTAGGGCTGGATTCGCAATTTTTGCGTAACTAACCCATAGGAAAAGTTCATTATTTGCAGAGTCACAAGGAATACCTTTCATCAAACCTTGTGCTTTTACATCTGAAGGTTTCATTCCTAATACCTGACGCATCGCTCCTGCTGGATAACCCACTAATTCAGAAGAGTTATAGTTTTTCTGCATTTCAGGAGTGATAGCAATACCCATACGGTTTGCCATTCTTTCCAACATTGCATCTTTAGCTAATTTGTCGTCAGTTCCTAAGAAAATACCGCCTTCTGGACCTACTGATACTGTAAGAAAACCAGCATTTGCAGGCAACGCTTTCTCTGAAATTGATGTTGGTGGTGTGATTGTTACCGCTTCTTCTGGTTTAAACTTTGCAGTTAACATGAAGAAAGTCAGTAGCAAAAACGCCACGTCGCACATCGCTGTCATATCGAGAGAAACGCTTTGTCGTTTTGCTTTAACTTTTGGCATAATATTGTTTAGTTATAAGTTTTAAGCGGTTCGCCGCTGAGACTATAAGTTATGAGTTACGTTATTAAAATAACGGATAACTGTTTAACAGAAACGAATAACTATTAATTATGGTGAGTTGCGTAGTTTTGGTTGATGCTCAAACCAATTTCGTCAACACTGTAAGTCAATTCGTCAATTTTAGACGTAAAGAAGTTGTAAGCGATGATACAAACCGCAGAAGTACCAATACCTAATGCCGTATTTACAAGGGCTTCAGAGATACCGTTTGCTAATGCAGTTGAGTCAGTTGATCCACCTGAGTTACCAAGTGCCGAGAACGCTTTAATCATACCGATTACCGTTCCTAATAGACCGATTAGCGTAGAAACTGATGCTAACGTAGCGATGATAGTCAAGTTTTTCTCTAACATTGGCAATTCCAATGAAGTAGCTTCTTCAACTTCTTTGCTAAGTGCAGCTAATTTTTGTTCTTTGTCTAATGAACCATCAGTAGTTAATTGCTTGTATTTTTTAACAGCAGCTAAAGTTACATTACCTACTGAACCTTTTTGCTTATCACATTCTTTCAAAGCTGCATCAGTATCGTCTTTGTCCAACAAAGATTGGATTTTACGAACAAATGCGTTAACATCGCCACTACCTTTTGCTTTACCGATAGTAAGAAGACGCTCAATAGAGAATGTAAGAGCAGTCAAGAAACAAGTTAAAAGTACTGGTACGATAACACCACCTTTGTAAGCAATCGCTAAATAATCACCTTGGTGTGGGTGTCCTTCGTTTGTACCTCCTTCAAAACGTGAACCGTCTCCCATCACAAAATGGAAAAACAATTCAGCAATAACAAAAAGAATAATCATAACCACGCCTGCTGGAATGCCGCCTGATTTTTTTTGAGCTGGTGCTGCTGGTTTAGCAGCTGGAGTTTTTGCTTGTGTACTCATTAGTTTGGTAATTTTGGGTTTAAGTTAAAAAACAGTTTTAGGTGAATTTTAAAATAAAAAAATGAAAAATGACCTGTTCACAAAAGATTCTACTGAATTATCTTCCTTCCACAGTCTGACAAATCTAACATAAAAAAATTTTAATTTGAATATGGTCTGTGTCAAGTTTTAGTAAAAAAATATTCAACTATTCCTTCGCATTGTACTATCTCAATAAATTCATCGGTTTTGAAACTTTTTTGATGTACTATTTCAAGAAAATAATTTTTCGTAGAAAGTATATAATTTTTCATAGATGATGATTTTTTAGAATATTTTGGCAAAAAATTGGACAATTTGCTCTAAGCCGTAAGTATTTTCTGGAATTTTTAAATGGGGTAAAATACTTATCATTTTTTCTAACCTTGCGTTATCTCCTTCCATAATAATTTTAATTCCTTGGGGATTATCAAGAATATTGGTAAAAAAAGGCATCAGCTTTGAAAAATTACTATTTAAATTGGTGTCTATAAATATCAGGGTGGTATCCGAATCCATAATGAGTTTATTAATGTACCCTAAAACTAACGTATCTGAATGATTATCAAAGTCATACACAATTGTATCATTTTGATGTTCCTTGATGTAAGCAATAATGGGGTTTGAAAACTTTATGTCTTCTGGTGAATTGGTGATTTGGAGGTAAATGAAAAGATTCATGATACTGTTTTTGAGGTGAAATGATTAAGAATACACCCATAAAGCTAAGTGCCTAACGCTAAATTTTGCTATCTTTGGTTCTTTAAAAATTTAACATAACGACTTTTGGCACAAGTATATCAGTATAATCGAGAGAATGCACGACGTAAAACGAAATCTTTACCTTTGAAAGAAGCTATTGAAGATATGTTGGAACTATATAAGCTTCGTTCTAAATTTAACGAAACTTATATTGTGGCATATTGGGAACAAATTATGGGACTACCCATTTCTTCTCGAACAACTGAACTTTATATTAAAGAACGTAAACTTTTTGTTCAATTAGATTCTGCTCCCTTACGCAATGAGTTGTTATTGGCAAAGACGAAAATCATTACTTTGCTCAATAAGCAAGTTGGGGAAGACATTATTGATGACGTTATTTTTATATAGTTTAAAGACCTTTAACTAACACTATTATTTGATTTCAATTTCTTATAATCACTTTTGAGTGAAAAATATTTCACCATGTAAATAATTGTCAATAAGACAAAGATCGCTAAAAGTGAAATATGTAAAATTTGCTTTTCTTCAGTTGCTTCAAGTATTTGGTGATTTTCTTTTGAGTAACCTTTATGGCGTTCTGTCAATTCTATCAGCTCACGATTTTTATCGCTCAATTCATTGTTTTGATGAATCAAGTCATTGTACTTATTGGTAAATTCTATTTTTGAATCTTCTTGGATATGTTTGAGTTCGTCTAAAATTTCATTATCCTTTTTAATGATTTCGTTTAGTGCATCAATTGTTGTTTGTAAATCATCTTTTGAACGGTTGCCAAACAATCCTGTTGAAAGACTTTCGGTTTCTTTATACTGTCGGTAAAGAGTTTCTCTTTCGAGTGTGAGTTTATTGATTTCTTCTTGGGCAAAAAGTGTATTTGCTGAAACAACAAATATCAGAAGGATGAGCTTATTTTTCATAAAGATTAAGCAGGATTGTTAAAGTAAAAATCCCGCAAAAATTATTTTCTTGCGGGATTAAAAATACGCTGAGTATGATTATAAAGTATGTCGTTGAAATTCAACACCTTTTATTTCAGAAACATCTAATAACTTTATTCCGTAACGTTGAAAAGCAGGAGCTTCAAGTTCCATCTCTGATGGCATTGTTTGACAGAAACTATCAATCATTTTTCTTAATCGAATAGTATCATCTTCACGATGTGTAAATACGATAGGTTGTACTGGAGCGGGTTCTTGTTCAACTTCTGGCTCTTCGATTTCTACTTCATCGACTATCTCTTCCTCTATTTCTTCTGGTTCTTCTTCAATTGGCTTAACCTGCTCAACGGGAATTTCCTTTTTATCAAATCCAGCAGCAATTACAGTTATGCTCATTTGCTCGCCAAGTGTTTCATCAATGATAAAACCTAACTTAAATCCTTTGGGAGCTTGCCCTCCAATTGCCTCCATGATGTGTGAGGTAATAGCCTGCTGTTCTTTTACTCCCATTACTTTTTGCATACTGGTGGCAACGGTCACAAGGATACGCTCAGCTCCTTTAATATCACGGTTATTTAAAAGTGGAGAGTCAAGTGCTTTTTCGATAACTTCTTTGGCACGGTTTGGGCCTTGTGCAGTTGCTTTACTCATTACAGCTTGACCTGCATTGCTCAATACTTTCTTAACATCTCTAAAGTCCGCATTTACTTTTCCTGATTTGGTAATTACCTCCGCAACTGACTTTGCAGCATTTGCCAAAACATCATCGGCGTGTTCAAAGGCTTCTAAAATATTGAGGTCTTCGAAAATTTCGAGAAGTTTATCATTTAATACTACCAAAACCGTGTCACAAGTTTGTTGTAACATTTTGATACCTGCATTGGCGGCATCAATTTTATCCGTTCCTTCCCATGAATATGGAGCAGTAACAATAGCAACGGTTAATATTTCTAACTCTTTGGCAATTCGGGCAATTTCTGGAGCAGCTCCAGTACCTGTACCTCCGCCCATACCTGCCGTGATGAAAACCATTTTGGTATCACCTTGCAACAATGCTTTGATTTGAGCCTCACTCTCAAGGGCTGCCAAACGACCTTGGTCAGGCTCTGTACCAGCACCAAGACCTTCTGTTAGAATTGCCCCTAACTGTAGTTTTGTAGGAACTTTATTGTCGTTAAGAGCTTGTAAATCAGTGTTACAGACCACAAAGTCCACATCTTTGATTTGCATTTCGTACATGTGTTCAACGGCATTACTTCCGCCGCCGCCAACGCCAATAACTTTAATAATATTATCTTTCTTTTCAGAGGGGATTTCGATATTGTGATCGTAAAAAGCCATAGTGTATATATTCAGGAAAGGATACTTTGAATAAGGATATTAAATTATAATTAATTCGGGGGGGAATAAATTATAATGATTAAAGGATTTTCTATAATTTTACTAATGCGGCAGTTATCTATTATTTATCCTTTTCGAGAGAAAACATCAAGAAATAATATATTCTTTATAATAGCAAATAACTGATAACCAATACTTAATTTTTAAACAGCTATTCAAAATTAAAAGAAAAAATTGAAAACCCTTATAAAGTTTCAGAAATTTTTGAAAGAAAAATCTACTAAAACTACTAATCTATGAAAAGCCTAAAGTTTACTTTTGTCATTCTTGCACTCATCATCTTATTTTATCAAATCCCCAATTTTATTAGTTGGTTTTTGGGACATTCTCGCTTTAGACATATTCAAATTAATCATAATTTGGTTGAGTTATTTTTTGATGTCATTGGCGTAATTATTACCTTAATTTTCTTATTATCCATTACTTATAAGAAAATCTGGGATGCCAATACATTAAAAAAGACCTCATCCATCATTGGTTTTGCTCTCTGTGTTATTATCGTTTGTTTTGTGACTAAGGAAGTGTACGGCAATCTTAGGGCGATTGATAAATTGTATGTTTATTACAAGAAAAATATCGGTATTGCAGGCAATGTTTTTACAGTTGATGATACGCTTGGACACAGAGGTATTCCGAATGGATATGGTAAGGCAACTTACTCTTCAAAACACGCACAAATAAATGTTCCAATAAAATTAAATGCAGAAGGGTTTAGAATTCCAGAGAAAATCGTTACCTCAAAATCAGATAGTTTAATGATGTTTTTGGGTTGTTCATTCACTTGGGGTGATTATGTTTTGGCTGAACAAACTTATCCTACTCTAACGGCACAATCTCTAAATTATAAATCCTTAAACTGTGGTGTGGATGCTTATGGATTGGCACAAATGCTCATTTTAGCAGAACAAAATATTCCCAAACATCAACCTAAAGTTTTATCGGTACAATACTCTCCTTGGTTAGCGGATAGGGCCAGATTCATGTTTTTCCCATCGGCTCATGGTGTTATGCCTTTTCCTTTTGTAACAAAAAATGACAAAGGCGATTTTTATATTCATGAACCATTCTTTCGTTCTGCTTTGTATAATCCTGATTATAGCATTTACAAAACTACTCCTGCTTCATTTTCAGATAAACTTTCTTTCATTTTTAAAGTGGGTATCACCGTTTCAATGATAGATAAATGGAAACGGCAAGTGGCTCAATGGAAAATGCTTTTAGGATTACTTCCTACTTCTGAAGTTGATAATCAAAAAATAGAAAAATATGTTTATGAGAGACTATATCAGCTTTGTAAACAATATGGGGTAAAAATGGTAGTTGTGAATGTGGGTGGTTTTGGTTATTCGGATGAACAAAGAATGGCAAATCATTACGACCGAAAGAAATTTAAAGAAACAATAAAAAGCGAGTTTGCCAGAAACATCACTTTTATTGATGCTGATTCTGTGTTACGAGCAAATATTCGTCCTGATGAAAATTATTCAAAGTATGTTCATTGGGAAAAAACCAGTAAAACGGATTCTGCTATTTACGATAACCATCCCAATGTGATGGCTCATCAAATGATGGCTAAGACATTTGTTAAGCAGCTTTTCGGTTATCAGTAAACAACTTTACAGTAAACAGTTAGCAGTTAGTAGTTAGCAGTTAGCAAAATGGTTAATGTAACTTTTATACTGCTAACTGCTAACTGCTAACGGTTTTTTATCTTTCAAATAAAAGTCTTTTTCCTTGTACACTTTCGTCAAACTGTCCATCTTCAAAAGCTAAATGACCCGACACCAACGTATGTGTAATGCGTGAATTAAACGTTTTACCTTCTAAGGGCGACCATCCACATTGATAATGAATATTCTCTTTGGAAACGGTTGTTGAGTTAGCTAAATCCACCAGCACTAAATCTGCCCAATATCCTTCACGAATATAGCCACGTTTAGAAATCTGGAAACAATCGGCAACGGCATGAGACATTTTTTCGGCAATACGCTCCAATGAAATTTTTCCTTCTTGGTAGAATTCTAACATCAAATTTAGAGGATGTTGCACCAATGGCAAACCTGATGGCGACGACCAATAAGGATTTTCTTTTTCAGACCATAAATGCGGAGCGTGGTCGGTGGCAATGACATCAATTTTATCATCTAATAATGCTTGGAAAATTCTTTGTTTGTGTCCGTCGGCTTTGATGGCTGGATTACATTTGATTTGGTTGCCTAATGTTTCATAATCACGAGCATCAAAATAAAGGTGATGCACACAAACTTCTGACGTAATTCTTTTTTCTTTCAGAGGAATATCATTTCTGAATAATTCCGTTTCATCACCCGTAGAAATATGAAGAATGTGCAAACGAGTATTATGTTTTTTAGCAAGTTCAATCGCCATTGATGATGAATTGTAACACGCCTCCACACTACGGATTTCGGGATGAACTCTTGGATGTGGATTATCACCAAATTTTTGTTTGTAAATTTCGGTATTGGCTTTAATAATACTTTCTACTTCGCAATGTGTGGCAATTAACAATGAACTTTTTGAGAAGATATTATCCAACGTTTGCTCATTATCTACCAACATATTTCCCGTAGAAGACCCCATGAACACTTTCAATCCACAAACATTTTCTGGATTTGTTTTCAATGCTTCTTCAAGATTATCATTAGACACCCCCATATAAAATGAATAGTTCGCTAAAGATGTACGAGCCGCAATTTCATATTTATCCGCTAAAAGTTCTTGGGTTAGTGCATTCGGAACGGTATTAGGCATTTCCATAAAAGTGGTTACGCCACCCGCTACGCCCGCACGTGCTTCCGAATGAATACAGGCTTTATGAGTCAGTCCAGGTTCACGAAAATGCACTTGGTCGTCAATCACGCCAGGAAAAAGATACTTGCCATTGGCATCAATCACGTTATCTGCCTGTAAACCCGACAAATCTGTTCCAATTTTATCAATTAAGCCGTCTTTCACAAAAACGTCTTTCGTTTCGATTTTGCCTTCGTTAACCACTTGGGCATTGAGGATAAGTATTGTGTTCATACTGTAAAATTACAAAAGCCGTAACTTTTTGGTTACGGCTTTTGTAATTTTTATTTTCAGTCTATTGTAATATTAACTGCCCACGAATTTCTCCACCAGGTTTAGACACACTATGGATATTGATGTAATAATTGCCTGCCATTAAATCTGTTTCTTGTTCAGTTGTCAAAGCCACCGTTGTTGCACTGTAAGCAGTATTGAATGTTGTTCCAAGATTAAAAATAACCCCTCCAGACACACCCACAGCTCCTTTATGAATATGCCAAGCCGTTGGCGTTACTCCATTATAATTAATAGTGTAACTGATAATTTTGGTCGTTTTGTTATACGTCCCCACAAAACTACCAGTAGCGGTTGAAGTATTGGTAGGTACTTCCATTGCACTATTCAAGGTTACATTAAATTTTACTTCTGGTGAAACTGCTTCATCTTTTTTACAAGAGACAACAAATAACACACTAAGAATCATCATTGAGAAGAATAATTTTTTCATTTCGTTTTTGTTTAAGTGTTTAATCCAAACGGACTTGTGAAAGACTTACGGAGAATTCAACACGTTGGTTGCTTTTGATAAAACAAATTGTGAGTTTCATCCCGCTTAGGTAACCCTAAAACAAAGTCTGTATCCCTTTGAACGGTGTTTTTCACCACTCTGACAGGTAAAAAATCGTATAATTATCTAAAAATAGGACAAAACCCACTCTTTAAAAAAAACCTTGTACTATTCCAAGTTTTTTAGGGATTAGCAGGATACTACATGGGGGTTAATGAAATCGGTATAGGTTATTTTACAAAAAAATAAGGCAAATGTGCAAATAATGTGTTGGGTTTGAAGCGATTAAGATAATGAAAAAGGTAAGTAGAAGAGATTTCTTAGGAACACTTGCGGGACTTTCTTTAATAAGTATTGAAGAGTTAAAGGCAGATGTTCCGTTTGGTAAAAAAGATATTTCTGATTTCTGTAAAAAACTAAAACCTGTCGGGAGAATACTACAAACCGAAGGTTATTATGTTTGGTGTAATGCTCCTATTTATGCCCCAGATGGCAAAGTTCACGTATTTTATTCGAGATGGGCAGATAAATATAAGATGGGAGGATGGATACATAAATCAGAAATTGCTCATGCAGTAGCTGATAGTCCAGAATCAGAATTCAAATATGTTGAAACTATCCTTGCACCCAGAGGTAACGGCTTTTGGGATGGTACAACCTGTCATAATCCTCACATTCAGTTTATTGATGGTAAATATTGCTTGTTTTACATGGGCAATTCAAACGGAAAAACTAATACAAAACGTATTGGTTTAGCCACCGCAGATTCTTTGGATGGCCCTTGGATACGCCCCGACAAACCTTTATTTGAAGCAGGTTCGGATGGTTCTTGGGACGACCACTGTACAACCAATCCAGCTTTCTTAAAACACCCAAATGGTGAATATTGGCTATACTACAAATCTTGGAATTCCAAAGAATATACCGACGCTAAAAACCCTACAATCAAAGGAAATCGCAAGTACGGTTTAGCTATTGCCAAAAATCTTGAAGGGCCTTACGTAAGATATGAAGGAAATCCAATTGTAGATTTTTCGGGATATGGAGAAAACCGTCAGGTTGAAGATGCTTACATCTATTACGAAAAAAAGAAATTCAAAATGATAATGAGAGATATGGGTTTCTTTAATCATACAGTAGGATTATACTTTGAGTCGAAAGATGGAATTCATTGGGCAAAACCAAAGATTGCCTTTCATGGAGCAGATACTTATATAAAACAACTTCCTCCTCCCCCACACTTGACTCGCTATGGCAGATTTGAACGTCCACAAATATTAATGAAAGATGGCAAACCTGCTTATCTTTTTACCACTACACAAGGTGGCGATTATATGACATCCTCTGGTTTTGTTTTTAAAATAGAGCCTTAGGTTGGTGCTAAAACATAAATAAGGCCAAAGGTTGTAACACGGATTATTAGTTTATTAATGTTCGGCTGACAAGTATTATTTGTGTCTAATTAACACTTTTTATTTACCCATTTAAGATTTAGATTACAATTTTTCCAAACAATTCATTTTAATTTATATGAAAGCAATTCGACTATTATCGAAAATCATCATGCTGTCTTTAGTCTCTTTAATGGGATTTGCTCAGGACAGGGTGATTACGGGACTTGTTACCGATGGCACTTCGGGTTCAGGTATTCCAGGAGTAAGCATTTTATTGAAAAATTCAGCTCGTGGTGTTACCAGTGACGCATCTGGTAATTTTAAAATTGCGGTAGCAGATGGCAATGGTATTTTGGTATTTTCATCGGTAGGTTATGCTACTCAGCAAATAAGTATTAACAACCGCTCTACGATTAATGTTGCCTTATCGGCAGACACAAAATCACTTGATGAAGTAGTAGTAGTAGGTTACGGCACGCAAAAGAAAGCTAACGTAACAGGTTCAATGGCAAATTTCAATGCGAAAGATTTAGACCAACGTCCAGTAGCGAGAGTTGACCAAGCATTAATTGGACAATTGGCTGGGGTAAGTGTAAAACAAACAAGCGGAACGCCTGGTAAAGGATTTAGCGTACAAGTTCGTGGTTCGGGTTCGATTTCTGCAAGTAATGAACCTTTGTATGTAATTGACGGATTCCCTTTAGAAACCTCTGGACAAAATGCTTCGGGTGGTTTTAGTACAGGCAATCCATTGGATAACTTAAATCCTAACGATATTGAGAACATTCAAGTATTGAAAGATGCTTCGTCGGCAGCCATTTATGGTTCTCGTGCAGCTAATGGTGTTGTTTTAATTACAACCAAAAAAGGTCAAGATAGTAAAGCAAAAATCAGCTTAAATGTTTATTCAGGTATCACAAAAGCAACTCGTATGCTTGATATGTTGAATGCAGATGAATGGATTGACCGTGCCACTGAAATGATTAATGCTCAGTGGGTAGCTTCAGGAACTGGAAGAACCGCTGCCCAAACAACTGCTGAAAGAAGAGCTATTCTGAAATTATCAGGAACTGCGGTAAACACTTCATTGATGTTAGATGACCGTTGGACGCAAGAAGGACACCCAGGTTTAACATATATTGATTGGCAAAAAGAGGCTTTCAGAACAGGAATGGTAAAAAACTACCAACTTTCTGCCAGCGGTGGTAATGCCAATGTTAAATATTACGTTTCTGGAAATTTGTTAAATCAAGATGGAACAACCCTAAATACATTCTATAAAAACTATTCTGCCCGTGCCAATGTAGAAGTAAAAGCGAATGACCATTTAAAATTCGGAATTAATTTAGCACCATCATATTCTGAAGCCAACGACCCAGGCATTGAAGGCAAAGATGCCATCATTCACATTGTAGCAGGTATGACTCCTGTACAAGAAGCCAATGCAGGTATTGATGCAAATACAGGAGCATTTCCAAGTTATGCGTGGAGTGTTTCAAGAAACAGCCCAATTCGTCAGTTAGAAAACAATGTTGGCTTGACTAAAAACTTCCGTACTCTATTCTCTACGTATGTTGATTATGAATTATTGAAAGGATTGACATTTAGAAGTTCAATCAACTTTGACAATACAGATGCTTCAACGAAAAGATACAGCCCTGATTGGGTAAATGGTAGCCAAACAGCTCGTTTAAATACTCCGGGAATATCTACTTCTGGTAGTTTTTCAACTTTGAGAAAGCAAACTATTGTAAATGAAAATACACTTTCATACAATACAACGATTGCAAAAGACCATGATTTATCAACCGTAATTGGATACGCTTATAACTTAACAAAGTTAGCAACATCAACGATGTCATCAGCAGGTGGATTTAACAGTAGTACAATTACGACATTAAACGCTGCCGCTTCAGTAACAGGAAATACCAACGAAACACAAAACGTTTTACTTTCTTATTTCGGACGTGTTCAGTATGGCTATAAAGGGAAATATTTACTCTCTGCCAGTTTACGTCGTGATGGTTCTTCTCGTTTTGGCGATAACAACAGATGGGGACTTTTCCCATCGGCTTCAATCGGTTGGAGACTAAGTGAAGAGAGTTTTATGCAAAACCAAGATGCAGTTAGTGAATTGAAATTAAGAGCATCATGGGGACAAGCTGGTAACTATAATATCGGTGATTATAGTAGTATTGCTACATTGGGTTTTGGTAACTACACATTTGGTGGAGCTCAAGTGGGTGGACAATCTCCAAACCGTATTTCAAATCCTGATTTAACTTGGGAAAAATCACAAACAATTGACGTTGGGGTAGATGTTGGTTTCTTGAAAAACCGTTTCACAGCCGCTTTTGACTATTATACCAAGAAAAATACCGACTTATTATTGAACGTTCCAGTACCTCTTGCAACAGGTTTTGCTACTTCTTTAACAAATATCGGAGAGGTATTGAACCAAGGTTGGGAATTTGAATTGACTTCAAGAAACCTAAATCAAGGTGCTTTGCAGTGGACTACTTCTTTGAATTTAAGTCATAACGAAAACAAGGTTGTTCATTTAGCCCCAGGTGATGCTCAAATTTATATTCCTTCATCTTTTGACATTCCTCATAGTGTTTTAAAAGTTGGTGACCCAATGTATGCCTTTTATGTAGTAAAAATGACAGGAATCTTGTCTAAAGCAGATATTGATAACAAAGTAGCTTTATATGGTACTCAAACCGCAGGTGACCCTAAATATTTTGATGCTAATAACGATGGCAAAATTGATGCAAATGACCGTGTTTATGCTGGAAAACCAAACCCTGATTTAATCTATGGTATAACTAACACCTTGAAATACAAAGGCTTTGACTTGACAGTATTGGTACAAGGACAAACGGGCGGTTCAGTTTATTCATTATTTGGTCGTGCAGTTGATAGAACTGGACAAGGCTATACAGATAACGCTCTTGGAATTTATAGAGACCGTTGGCGTTCGGCTGAAAATCCTGGTGAAGGTTTGAGAGGAAAAGCATATTCAACTTTTGGTAGAATTAAAAATACAGATTGGTTATGGTCGTCTGACTATTGGCGAGTAAGAAATATTACAGTTGGTTATGATTTAGGTAGAATTGTTAGCAAGAAATATCTACAAGGAGCAAGAGTTTATGCAACGGCTGAAAACTGGTTTGGTGCAGACCAATACAAAGGAGGTTGGAACCCTGATGCTATAAATACTAACTTGAGTGGCGATGCTTCATTCCCACAAGGTGGCGATTATGGTGGACTTCCATTGGCTCGTTCAATCATCTTTGGGGTAAACCTAACATTTTAAATAATTTAGTGAAATTTTTAAGCATTCACTATTTAATAAGGTTTCTGGGAACTTCCCGAAATTTTAAAACTTTCGGGAAGTTCCCAGAAACCTTATTAAACAGTGTTATCAATCACAACCAATTAAATTAAAATCATGAAACGAATATATATCTTTTTATCAGCAGCCATTTTAGGATTAGCAGGTTGTACTGATGAACTCGACCAAAAACCCATTTCAAGTGCCACAACCTTAACTTTTTATCAAAGTAATAACGATTTCTTACAAGGAATCAATTCGGTTTATGCTTCATTGTCAGGCTATCCAGACCGTCAATTGAATTTATCAGAAACTCGTTCTGACAATTTATATGCCGTTTCTGATGGTGGTGTTCGTGACTGGGAAGGTGTGAATAGCTTCCATCCAACCTTGTCAACCAATCCTTTTATTTCAGAGGCTTGGTCTGCCAATTATAGTGGTATTTTCAAAGCAAATAATTTTTTAGATCAATTAGCTAAAAATGGAGCTATCATTTCAGACGCTACTTTAAAAACTCGTTTTGAAGCCGAAGCTCGTTATTTAAGAGCCATGTATTATTTCGACTTGGTTCGTTGGTTTGGTAAAGTACCAGTAATTGACAAAGTAGTTTCTCAAAATGAAGCATTGGCAATTCCAAGAAGTTCAGTAGCAGATGTTTACAAATTAATTATCAGCGATTTACAATTTGCCACTCAAAATTTACCTGTTACTTATACCACCGCAAACGTTGGTCGTGCCACTAATAATGCTGCAAAATCATTATTAGCATTAGTGTACATGACTCGTTCGGGAGCAACTTACAACATCGAAGGGGCAGGTTTAGGGGTGAATGAATGGGCTTTGGCATATTCATTATTGAATGAAGTTATCAGCAGTGGAAAATATTCATTGTTGCCAACCTATCCAAGTATTTTTTCATATACAAACGAGAACAATGCAGAAGTGATTTTTGATGTTCAGTTTATCAGTGGAGGTTTAGGATTAGGAACAACATTCCCAGTTGTTTTAGCACCAGATACTTATTTTACTGCCAATGGTTTACCGAATCAAACATTAACAATCCGTCCAATTTCGAATGACCTTTTGAATTCTTATGCAACAGGTGATACTCGGAAAGCATTCAGTATTTTGAGTGGTTATACAGCCAATGGTGTTCAGGAAACTCGTTCGTTTTATAAAAAATATATCGACCTTACTAAATACGGAAAAAGTCGTACAGACTGGCCAATCAACTTTATTACAATGCGTTATGCAGATGTATTAATGATGAAAGCTGAGTGTATTTTACAAGGTGGTGGCGGAACACAAGACGAAGCGGTTACCCTTATCAATTCAATCAGAAAAAGAGCTGGTTTAGGCAACATTACTTCTTTGACTTTGCCACAATTGATGGAAGAGCGTCGTAAGGAATTTGCAGGAGAAGGCTCACGTTGGCATGACTTAGTTCGTGCTGGTTTAGTTGAAAAAACCATCACGGCTTGGATTCCAGCAGAAGATGTTTTGAAACAAATGAAAGCCTTCAAAACAGACTATATTCTTTACCCAGTTCCACAGTCGGAATTAGACGTAAAAGCTGGTTTATATACTCAGAATTCTGGGTATTAAGAGTTTGGTTTCTTAAATAAAAACGGTCGGTAGAGAAAATCTTTACCGACCGTTTTTGTTTTATGAAATTTACGTTATTTGAATATTTAAGATTTTGTTTTGTAAAGTAATCATTTAATTTTTGGATGATTGAATTTTCTTCCCTATCACAAAAACTGACACTAAACTAACCACAGTACCTCCTGCAATAATTCCTCCAACGGTTGTCTCTCCACTGTATGCTAAAAAAGTTCCACAGCCTATTCCAACCATTCCAATAATCAATCCAAACCATTGTCCTAATTTACTCTGTGAAGATTGTTCAAAAATAATTTTCTTTTCAATAATCATTCGGTGTTCCTGTTGATTTTCAGCCATTTTCATTATTCTATCCGCCCCATTAGGAATAACGGAGTTGTATTTTATTAATGTTTCTGCATCAGGTAATGGTCCAGAATGAGACTTTTGTTGAATCATAGTAAAGGAAATATCTCTAAGCAATTCCTCCTTTTTCTCGGATGGTATTCCATCAAAAATAGCTGGGTTTTGAGAAATAAGTTCACGTTCTAATTGTATTAATTTAATGGAATTTGAATTATTCTTATCAGGATTCATATAGTAGTTATTTGACATTTCTATTTAAAACTCAGTTCTTGATAGTTCTCTGTTTCAAACTTGTTTGTAGCTTTTTCGATATCTTCTCCAACATTTTGCCAGTCTGAAAATAATGCTCTATTATCTGCTTCTGCATCTGATTTTGAGTAACTATAATCAAAAAAAACTCCTTGCAAATTAAGAACACTACCTAACCCTACCCAGAAATTATTTTTGCCTAATAAGAAATCAGTATTATATTCAATTCGTGTCTTGTTCATTTTCTTAGAGTGTTTGATTTTGAGCTAAATGTAATAGCATAAATATACCTATTTTATTTATTATCCTCTGTTGTTTACAAAAAAAGTTTAAATATGGAATAGACTATCAAACATTTTAGTTTATTCCATCCTTATGTTTAACGTATTTAATTTTTAAAAAGTTTATGTTACCTATTTTCGTATCACCTATCTAATCCAACAAGCCCTTATAATTAGAATCCTTTGGAGGATTAACTGCTTTCGTTTTTTCAGATGGGGCATCCAACGTAATCAACTTAAATTCTCCTTGATTATAAGCATCCAACATCTGTTGTCCTTTATCGGTCAAAATACCATTTTGAATATCTACGGAATTAATAAAATCCATTGAATAATCCATTGCACGTTTCATTTCTCCCAATTTTTTACTCATATCATCTTGGATATATTCCATTGATTCATCAAAGTAAAATTTCTTATCTGGATTGCCTTTGAAAATGCTAATAGCCGTTTTTAAAGCATTTGAAGACGACTTAACTATCTCATATTCAGCCTCTTTCAATTTTACTTTAATTTCTGTTTCTTTGATAATATAATCTGCTGACGAAGCTACTTTTTCCATAAAACCCATCACGGTTTTCATGTTTTTTTGTAAAGGGAAAAGCTTTTCGTTCATTTCTTGTAAACCTGCTCCTTCGATGGTTGCCAAAGCGGCTGCTTCTTTCATACCAGGTTTGTCAGTCATTGAATTTGCTTTATTGGCTTCAGCAAATTTGGCTTTGATATTGTCGTTATTTTCATTGATTTTCTTGTTCAATTTCACCAATTGACCCGCCAAAATATCAATCTGCCCAGACATTTTTTCTTTCTTTTCTCGCAAGTCAGAAATGTAGATTTTCATAATGGCAATTGGGTCAAGCTGAATAACCAAACCTGTAATTTTACGCATCAAAGTTTTGAATAAAAAGAAAACTGCCGTTCTTACGTCACGACTTGTAACCAAGAAAATCACTAATCCTAAAACGGCTAAAAGCCCAGCTAAATAGAGCGTATTTGAGGTAACTTCTATCAAAAATTTAAGGATTTCATTAATGTAATAAAGGCCAAAAGCTCCTGCTGCTCCTATAAAAAGCAATGAAGTAATTCCTTCTGGTTTGCTCCAAAATGATTTTTGAGGTCCTTCTCCTCCAATTTGTGATAAGTCTGCTGCCATTGTTATTTTGTTAATTTGGTTAAATTTTAATTTTTATCTTTTGTGTACAAGCGAAACACTTGCAAAATTTCATTACTTCTTTCCTCCTAACCTCTTTCCTCATTCTTCTTAACTCAAATACTGCTGAATTTTCGCAATATCACCCTTTATTTGTTCTACGAAAGAACTATATGTGATTTCATAATTACTTTTATTAGCGGTAATCTTGGCACTTTGTTCCGAAATATCGCTTGTTATTTTCGTAATTTTCTCACTATTCGTATTTATTCGATTCTGTAATTCAATAATTTGTTTTGCTATCGCTTCGTTTTCATCTTGCGTCGCTTTCAAATCATTTTTCAACCCGCCCACTTTTTGCGTAATGGCAGATTCAACGTCTTTTAGGAAATTCTGACGGTCAGCATCCAAAATTCCAACGTACTGATTAGCAGTTGTTGATAAAACCGTAACGTCAGTAATTCCGCCCATTGCTTTGAAACTCGCCCAAGCCGCTTGATATTGTTTGTCTTCTGGAAGTCCCAAACCCGCCAAACTTTTCAAAGCCTGCATATATTCAAAATAATCTGGACCTTTCAAATTTGAGTTTTCAATGAGTTGAACAAAATGGTCAACAAATTTTTTATCCACCACGCCCGTCCCTGCCGAATTTTGTACCGCCACCGTTTGTTGAACTTCTACTTTGGGCGGTGTCCCTTCTTGTGTGGGTGTTGTGGTTGTTTGCGTTTGTGTATGCGTGGTTTCTTCTTCAATAAAGAAACTCAATAATTTTCGTCCAAGACTTTTTTCTTCTGCCATATTTTTCGATGTTTAGTTTTTGATGGTTGCATTTCTCAATGTTCCAGATTCGGTGCTTCGATTCCTGATGTTTGATTTTGAAATGAGTTTTCGATTCAGTCGAGAACCAAACATCGAAATCCGAATATCAAACATTGAAATTCTTTACAATATTAATGATTCTCCTCAATCAAAAGCTATTTCAATTTAGGAATGGTTACAGGACTTGATGGTGTCTTGGTTTTTGATGATGCTTATACAATTTTTACCCATAATCACACCAATCAGATACTTTATCCCAAACTTTACTTGGTTCATCACATTCATTTTTATTATTTTCTTCCAACTGATAATTTTGAATCATCAAAGTAACCACATTCGGTATTATAGGTCACATAGAAACCATAAATATTATGACTATCTATAAATTATACCGCCCAATATAAAAGCACCTTTGATACAATTAAAATATTTTTAAAATAATTTGCAACTTCTTTATCAATACTTGCATCTTATCAATGAACCTAAAAACATGATTTTCTATCAACCTAAAAATTGACATTTATCATTACCATTCAAATTAAAAATCAACCAAAACCTTAGAAAATCTACCAGTAATCCATTAAAACAACCGATTAGCTATTTTGTATAACAAGGTACTGGCTTTAACACATAACTTTGACACAGAAATTAAAACAAAAACAATCTCTAAACTATCAAATACTAAACCTTTGAACTCAAAAAAATACTAAATCTATTATTAAAACATTCAATTCTCTAAACAAACAATAAAACACAAATACCTGTAAATCAAACCTCTAAACTTATTTAATTGAAAATTACACTAAATCTATTTCTCTGAAAAATTACAATTCTCTAAATAAATTTTAAAACAACATAAATATTCTAAACAATCAATAAAATGAAAACTATCGTAAAAACCTTCGCAATTGCAGCTTTAGCAGCTATCACTTTCACGTCAAATGCTGGCAATGAAAACACTACACCAAGCAAATCTAAAACTTTTGAAGTAGGTATGTATCAGTCCGTTAATACGCTACAAATGAATGTTATGATTGAAAAAACAACAGACAAATACATTACGGTTGTTTTGAAAAATCAAAAAGGAAAAGTGCTTTATAAAGGAAATGTCGATAAAGATTCAGCAGTATATCACGGGAAATATGACATGAAAGGCTTGGAAGACGGCATTTACACTTTTGAGTTCACCAAGGGAGATGAAAAGATAGTGAAAGAAGTAAATTTAACAACCGACCAGCCAACTAATGAAAGTCGTATTATTAACTTAAATTAATTAAAACCGAACGCCTACTGTATCAATTACGAACACCTTATCATTTCAAAATATTACATAATACATTGCCTATCAATTATTTACCTATTTGGCACATATATTTCAATATAATTTCTAAACGATATTTAAAATTTAAAAACTATTCTAAACAAATCAAAAAATGAAGACGTTAATAAAAACTTTCGCAATCACAGTTTTATCGGCAATGACTTTTATCTCTAACGCAAGCGATAAAAATGCAGAACCAGCAAAAGCAAAAACTTTTGAAGTAGGAATGTTTCAGACCATTAATTCATTGAAAATGAACGTAATGATTGAAAAAACAACAGACAAAGATTTATTAGTGGTTTTGAAAGATGAGAAAGGGGAAGTTTTAGCGAGAGAACACGTAAGTAAAAGAGAAAAAAATTATCATGGCAAATACGATATGAGCCAATTGGCAGACGGAAAATATACCTTTGAATTTACAAAAGGCACTGAAAAAATTGTGAAAGAAGTAACTTTAGTAACAACACAACCCGCTACAATCAACCGCCAAATTGCTTTACAATAGATTAACCTCTCGACTTATTCTATGAAAATGGAAGCCGTAACTCAAATCTGATTTGTGTTACGGCTTTTTTATTTTTGTTTAAATCATACCAATCCGTAAATTGGTATTCAGAACAATCTTAAAATATTTAACAATGCAAACTTTTCAAAACCTTGCCTCACTCAAAGCACAAGTCGGACAAGAAATAGGTACAACAGAATACATGACCGTTTCGCAAGAAATGATAAATGATTTTGCAAAAGCTACGCAAGATTTTCAGTGGATTCACGTAAATGAAGAAATGGCAAGCAAATATTCGCCCTTCAAAACAACCGTCGCACATGGATTTTTGACCCTTTCACTCGCACCCAAATTTATGGCAGACCTTTTTAAAGTAGAATCTGTGAAAATGGGCGTGAATTATGGAGCAAATAAAGTTCGTTTTACCTCCGCTGTGCCTTCGGGCAGTCAGGTACGTATGAGAGCGAGTTTATTAGAAGCAGAAGATGCTCAACCTTCGGGACTAAAAATTACGATGAATTGTATTTTTGAAATTGAAGGGCAACAAAAACCAGCTTGCGTAGCCGAGTTGATTTCAATGCTTTATGAGTAATAGGTATCTCGATTCTCCAGAATCGAAAAAAAGGTATAAACAAAACCGAACCAGAAAGGTCGGGTTACATTAACAAAACCATGAGACTAAAAGATAGAGTAGCCATCATTACGGGAGCAGCCAGAGGAATTGGCAAAGCAGCCGCCGAATTATTTTGCCGTGAAGGAGCAACCGTTATCATCTGGGATTTATTAGATGCAGGTATAGAAACTGCCGCAGCCCTTCGCAAACAAGGATTTAAGTGTGAGTTTTTACAAATTAGCACAACCGATGTTCCTGCCATTGAAGCGGCAACGCTTGATATTTTCGAGCGTTTCGGTCATATTGATATTTTGGTAAATAATGCAGGAATTACAAGAGATAAAACACTTTTGAAAATGTCGCATCTTGAATGGCAACAAGTAATTGATGTGAATTTGACAGGCGTTTTCAATTGCACAAGAACAGTTGCACCGTACATGGTTCAAAATAATTATGGACGAATTATTTGTACTTCATCAATTGTGGGCGTTCATGGTAATTTCGGACAAACCAATTATGTTGCCGCCAAAGCGGGTGTTATTGGCATGGTAAAAACTTGGGCGAAAGAATTGGGCAAAAGTGGAATTACCTCAAATGCGGTCGCTCCAGGTTTTATCAAAACTGAAATGACCGATGCCATGCCAGAGGAAGTTCGTCAAGAAATGGTAAAGTTAATTCCAGTAAAAAGAATGGGCGACCCAATGGATATTGCGAATGCTTATTTATTCTTGGCTTCAGACGAAGCGAGTTTTGTAAATGGTCAGGTATTAGGCGTAAACGGAGGACAAGCGTCTTGATTTCTGTGAATTAAGCCGATTTTTAGGAAAGTTGTAAATTCAAACGTTCCATGTTTGAATTAGAGAAACTTCCCGAAAGATCTAAACCTTTCGGGAAGTTGAAAACTTACTAAACAATGTGTCTAATTTTTATTTCTTCTTGCCTCTTTTACCATGAGGCGGAATTTGTAACTCTTCTTTGAATACACCAGCAGAATCAAATTTTAAGGCTTTGTGGTTTGTACCATCGCTTAAACCTACAATTAAATTTCCGTCAGCATCTTTTCCTGCTTTTTTGATAGTATAACCTGCATAATTAGCCGTTACATAAGTTCCAACACTTGCAGGAAGGTCAGCCACAGCAACTTCTGTTAATCTTGCTTTTTTTCCGTAATGTGTTAAAGTTTGAACAAATGCACCGTTTGCATCAAACAATAATCCAGTTTCTACGCTATTCAAAGAAACACCCACAACATACTGTCCTTTTTCATCTTTACCTGCAAATTTGATAGTTGAACCTGCATAATTAGCATTGATATAAGTAGTAATAGTAGCTGGTAAAGTTGTAATATCAACACTTGTCAATTTCCCCTTACATTTTCCTTTTGTGACGGTATCATTAACGGCAGCGGTACGAGCGGCTGATGCCTCAATTGCTGAAAATACGTCATCAGAATTATCAGCATTGATATCCTGCTGATTGCAACTTGCCAAAAATAATCCAGAGATGGCTGTCAATAAAAACAATATTTTTTTCATGCTATTTTTTATTAAAGATTAAATGTTTGATTTAGAATACGCAATACTTTTTATTCATATTGCCTGATTAAATATAATTTTTAAAATATTTCAAAGGTAAAAATCGCCCAAAACGTAATTCGTTCATCTTTTATTTTGTGATATTATTAAAATATTTACTTCGTTTAAATAATATATTTTTTTACAAACATCAGGCAATACAGCAATATTAAGTCATGTAATCTTCATCAAACAGTAATGGATTTGCAAACCCCAAACTTTAAATTTTCAATTCAATTAATAACAACAAAACAACATGAGAAAGAATCTTTTAGTAATATGCGGATTATTTTTATTGACATTAGCGTCATGCAATGAACAATCAAACATTACTCCAACTGACACCACTTCAACAGTATCTTCAGCAAGAGGTTCTGCTGATAGTACCAAGAAAAACACAACTAAAGTGGCAGTTACTCAGGCAAATTTATTAACTGCAATTTCATCTTATTTAACCACAAATTATGCAGGATACACTTTTGTAAGTGCATATAGTAAATCTGTTAGCAGTGTAATTACGGGTTATTCAGTTGATATTACCTTAAACAGCACTCCTTACCATATTCATTTTGATGCAGCGGGTGCATTTGTAAGTGTAAATTCAACAGGAAGAAAAGGGAAAATTGACCAATCAATTGCCGTAGTTACTCAAACAGAATTATTAGCAGCCATCACAACCTACCTAAATACAAATTATGCAGGTTATACATTCATTAATGCTTATAGTAAAACTTCAAGTAGCACGTTAACAGGCTATTCAGTAAATATTACTTATAACAGCGTAAATTATCACGTTACTTTTGATGCAACAGGTGTTTTCATCAGTTCAGGAACAAGAAAAGTAAAAACTGCCACAACCAATGTTCCAGTAGCTCAAGCTGATTTATTAGCGGCTATCTCTACGTATTTGAACACCAATTATGCAGGATATACTTTTGTAAATGCGTATAGCGAAGCGGTTGCAGGTGTGATTTCTAATTATGACGTAAACATCACTTCAAATTCTGTAACTTACCATGTTGTTTTTGATGCAACAGGTGTTTTTGTAAGTGTTGGGAAGAAAAAATCTGGTAAGAGAAAATAGTTCAACAGGTTTTCTCTTGAGTACAACTTAAAATAATAAACGACAATTTCTATAAGTCTAACTATCAGACAATTACGAATATTTAGTTTATAAACTTTCGGAATTATCTACTATTTGTCGCAAGACAAAATTAGACCACGGATAGAACAGATAAAACAGATTTACACTGATTTTTCTTTAAATTTATCCGTGTAAATCCGTTGAATCAGTACAATCTGTGGGCTAATTTTATTCTGCGACAAATTGTAGATAGTTCCGTAAACTTTAATACATTTTATTTAGAAATTTTAAAAGCCATCCCTAAAAGAGCATTTTCTTTTAGAGATGGCTTTTAAATTTTATTTTACCTTGAGAAAGTAGCTCAGTTCGCTCCCATCCCTGATACTTGATTTCCATTAAAAATCAGTTCGCCATTAATTTGAAGAAAATTTGCTTGAACATTTTGAGTGAGCATAAACGGAAACCTCCACATTTTTTTGGACATAATGAACATATAAATAACCATTTTGAGCATAATATTGGATGAAAAGTAAAACCCAAAATACCTCCTCAATGAGTATATCTTATTTTATCAGAAATATCCAAAAAATGGAGTTAACAAAATAGTGTCATTTTCAACAATTTTAATTTTCCCATCTAACTGAGACACAAACAAACACCCATCACCCATCGAAGCAATATTTGTAGGATGGAATAATCCAGAAGCAATTTATGTAAGTTTTACCTCTTGGTTTTGAGATTTTACATCAATCAAAAAAGTGAAATATAGAAGCCCCAACTGGTAATATTTAAGAAAAATATCTTTCATAGATTTGTATTATTTTTCAGTACAAATATATGTAATACCTCTAACCTACTAATGGTCAATCAGATAAAACAATTACAATATAAATAAAACAAGTAAAAAACTTTTTAAATATCAGATAATACTTGTAATTTTGCACCCCTGATTTTAGATAGTTGTGAGTTAATAATTTAGTGAATTAGCGATTTTCGTCCTATTCACTAATTAATAAAATCACTAATTTACTAAATATCAGCAACGTGTATCTCAAATAAAACAACACAAAATGCCAACTATACAACAGTTAGTAAGAAACGGCAGAGAGCAATTGACCTTCAAATCAAAGTCTCCTGCATTAGATTCTTGTCCTCAACGTCGTGGTGTTTGTACAAGAGTTTATACAACTACGCCAAAGAAGCCAAACTCGGCTATGCGTAAAGTAGCTCGTGTACGTTTAACCAACGGTAAAGAAGTAAATGCTTACATTCCAGGTGAAGGACACAATTTGCAAGAACACTCAATCGTATTGATTCGTGGTGGTCGTGTGAAAGATTTACCAGGGGTACGTTATCACATTATTCGTGGTGCATTAGATACTGCGGGTGTTAACGGTCGTCGTCAACGTCGTTCTAAATACGGAGCTAAACGTCCTAAACCAGGTCAAGTTGTAGCACCAGTAAAAGGAAAGAAAAAATAGTAAGTAGGGTATAATTAATAGAGAATAGCGATACTATTACTTATTAATTCTTAACTATTAACTAAAAACAGTCCAGTATGCTTAGTTAAGGGCAGAAGATGGGCTAAATTTAAAAACTTAACAATACAAATGAGAAAGTCAAAACCAAAGAAAAGATACGTGTTACCTGACCCTAAATTTAGGGATGTAATGGTAACTAAGTTTGTTAATAATTTGATGTACGACGGAAAAAAATCAACGGCATTCACGATTTTTTACGGTGCATTAGACAAAGTTGAAGATAGAACCAAAGAGAAAAACGGTTTAGAGTTATTCAAAAAAGCTTTAAATAACGTTATGCCTACGGTAGAGGTTAAATCTCGTCGTGTGGGTGGTGCTACATTCCAAGTTCCAACGGAAGTACGTGCTGACCGTAAATTGTCAGTAGGTATGAAATGGTTAATTCTTTACGCTCGTAAGCGTGGTGACAAGACTATGATTGACCGTTTGGCTAATGAAATCATGGCAGCCGCTAAAGGTGAAGGTGCAGCAGTTAAGAAAAAAGACGATACGCACCGTATGGCAGAAGCTAACAAAGCATTCTCTCACTTCAGATTCTAATTCAATAATTAACAACGAGATACACACAAATAAAAGAGCGAAAATCGAAAGGTTTTCGCTCTTTTGTTTTGCGAACCTCTCAGAAGTTTCAGAACTTTGCAAAAACAAAAAGTTTATAATCTTATGCTTCAAAGAATCCAAACACTATTATTAGCAGTTGTTGCAATTGCTATGCTATCGGTAACGGCTTTGCCTATTTGGGAAAAAAGTAGTGCTACCTTAAACGAAAAAGTTACACTCACTTCTTTTGCCTTAGAACATTGTAAAGGCACTACTTGTGTGAGTAGTGACAGTACAATCTTTATTATAATGTTAGCCATCGTGTCGGCAGTATTAGCAGCCTTTTCTATTACTCAATATAAAAAGAGAATGTTGCAAATGACTTTAGGCTTAGTAAACTCTATCATGATTGCAACCGTATTAGGTTATACTTTTTATCAAGTGTTCAAAGTAGGAATTCCTATGTTTGAACCTGAAAATCAAGGAAGTTATGGGGCGGGATTTATCGCTGCGGTATTAGCAATGTTGTGTAATATGATTGCAAATCGCTTTATTCGTAGAGACGAAATGTTAGTAAAATCTGCGGACAGAATGAGATAATCAATTGATATTTAGCGAATTGTGAATTAGTGATTAGTAAGCTTTCAATAGCCAAACTCACCAAATCACAATTCACTAAATCACAATTAAACAAGTCCTTCTTTCAACAAATCGTGCAAATGCACAAAGCCTAAAGGTTTATTGTCTTCTACCACAACCAATTGTGTGATATTTTTTTCCTGCATAATCTGCAAAGCCTCCACTGCATAGGCATCTGGTGCAATAGCTTTTGGTGAAACCGTCATAATATCCTTCGCAAATAAGCCAGCAAAAGAGTCATATTTGTTCAGCATTCTACGCACGTCTCCATCCGTAATAATTCCTGCCAATTCTTGATTTTCGGTCAATACAGCCGTTGCTCCTAATCTTTTAGAGCTAATCTCTAAGATGGTTTCCTTCACGGTTGAATTTTCATTGACAATCGGTAATTCATGATTAGGATAAATATCCGAAACCTTCAAATACAATTTCTTGCCCAAAGCTCCACCTGGATGGTATTTTGCAAAATCTTTACTACTAAAACCTCTGTATTCTAACAAACAAACAGCCAAAGCATCTCCCAAAGCCAAAGCCACTGTGGTACTGGTAGTTGGAGCAAGATTTAGTGGGTCTGCTTCTTTTTCAGCGAGTGCATGAAGGAGAAAATCCGCATTTTTTCCAAGATAAGAACTTGGATTAGACACCATCGCAATTAACTTTACATTAGTTCTTTTAATGAGAGGAACTAAAACCTTTATTTCAGGCGTATCTCCCGACCTCGAAATGCACATAACAGTATCACCTGACTGAATCATTCCTAAATCACCGTGAATTGCATCAGCAGCGTGCATAAACAAAGAAGGCGTACCCGTAGAATTTAAAGTAGCCACAATTTTTTGAGCAATAATTGCCGATTTGCCAATGCCTGTAACCACCAATCGCCCTTGTAAGGTAAGTAGGTGATTTACACAGTTTTCAAATTCGGAATCAATCAAAGGAATAATTTTTAGGATAGCATTAGCTTCTTCCTCTAAAACTTTTTTTGCAGTTGATTGAATATTTTTTATTAATTTCAATGTTAGAAGTTATTTTGAATGACTGATTTTTTATTGAATTGATTGCAAAGATAAGCAATTATTGAGTATATATATTGACAGGAAAAACACTTATTAAGTATAAAGAAAGTTTAACGTATTTCATTATATTTATTCAATAAATCCAAAACCTTGCATTATCTTAGAACTATCAATTAAAATATAAAGAGACTGAAACAATCGATGTATTGTCAAGTGAAATGCTCTAAAACCATTTGGAGCAACCTAACTCAATAATCAACCACCAAATACATTACAAAACCTCAAATACGTTTGAATAATATGAGTGTTACCCAAGAAACCACCGACTTGCTAAAAGAGAAGCTCAAAGAAACCTTCGGCTTTTCTCAGTTCCGTGGTGAACAAGAAGACATTATTAAGAACACACTTTCAGGAGAAAACACCTTCGTAATAATGCCGACAGGAGCGGGAAAATCGCTTTGCTACCAAATGCCTGCCATAGCTATGGAAGGTACTGCCATCGTGATTTCGCCGTTGATTGCCTTGATGAAAAATCAAGTGGACCAAATGAATGCTTTTGGCATTAATGCTCAATTTCTTAATTCTTCATTGAACAGAGCAGAAATGACAAAGGTGAAGAATGCAGTTATTAAAGGAGAAGTTAAATTATTATATATCGCTCCCGAATCTCTGACGAAGGAAGACAATTTAACCTTCTTAAAGCAAGCAAATATTTCTTTTGTTGCCATTGATGAAGCTCACTGTATTTCTGAATGGGGGCATGACTTCCGCCCAGAATATCGTCGTATCAGAAGTATCGTTGAGAGTATGGATAAGGCTTTGCCAATTATTGCTCTTACAGCAACAGCAACGCCAAAAGTTCAGCAGGATATTCAGAAAAATTTGAATTTGGACGATGCTCGTCTTTTCAAATCTTCTTTTAATCGTAAAAATCTTTACTACGAAATTCGTGCAAAACGTGATGATATTGATAAGCAAATTATTAAATACATCAAAGTCAATCACGGGAAATCAGGAATTATCTACTGCCTGAGTCGCAAGAAAGTTGAAGAAATTGCTAATTTACTAAACGTAAATGGCGTTAAAGCTCTTCCTTATCACGCTGGTTTAGATAGCGATGTAAGAATGGCAAACCAAGAGGCTTTCTTGAATGAAGAAACCGAAGTAATGGTTGCCACGATTGCCTTCGGAATGGGAATTGATAAGCCAGATGTTCGTTTTGTGATTCACTATGACGCTCCAAAATCGTTGGAAGGCTATTATCAAGAAACAGGTCGTGCAGGACGTGATGGTTTGGAAGGAACGTGTATTATGTTCTATGCCAAAGAAGACATCAATAAATTAGACAAATTCAATAAAGATAAAACCATTGTTGAACGTGATACAGCCAGAATGTTGCTTCACGAAATGGTTCATTATGCAAACTTAGGAACGTGCCGTCGTCGTCAATTATTAAATTATTTTGGCGAACACATGGACAAAGATTGTGGATTCTGTGATAACTGTAATAAGCCTACACCAAAATACAAGATTGAAGAAGCAGTTGTTTTGGCACTTCAAACCGTTGAATTAACTGGAGAAAGCTTTGATGCACAACATATTGCAGATATTTTGATGGGATATAAAAGTCAATTCGTTGGCTCAAATGACCACCAAAAGATTGCTACTTTTGGAAAAGCAAAAAGTTATTTCAAACTCAATTCAGACGATGAGGAGGATGATGACGACGATGACGATGACGAAGTAGAATTCTCTGATGAAGAAGATGAGGATGGAAATCCAATTCCGAAAGCAAAAGCGAAAAAAGCTCCAAAATCTTCAAAAAGCAGAAAAAATGCAGAACCAGAGCCTATCGAACAGTGCGTTTCAATGGTGCGTCAGATTGCAGTTTTAGGCTTCTTGGAAAAAGACGTTGAGAATTACGGGATTCTGAAATTGTCGGAAAAAGGTCGTTCGTACATGAAAGACCCATTCCCTTTGACACTCTCGAAAGACCACGATTATGAAAACGAGAAAATTGAAGAGGACGAAGAAAAAGAAGCAGCAGGCGGCAGTGGTTCTTATGACGTAGCGTTATTTGAATTGCTAAAAAACCTTCGTAAAAAATTAGCCAAAGACAAAAATCTTCCTCCGTATGTTATCTTCCAAGACCCATCTTTGGAAGAAATGGCAACTACCTACCCTACCACCAAAGACGATATGGCAAATATCAACGGTGTGGGCATGGGAAAAGTAGTAAAATTTGGTCGTCAATTCATTGATTTGATTAAAAAATACGTTGAAGATAATGAGATTGAAACGGCATCAGAAGTTGTTGTAAAATCTGCGGTTAATAAATCAAAAATCAAAATTCATATCATTCAACAAGTTGACAGAAAAGTAGATTTAGACATCATTGCTGACCAAAAAGAATTGGCAATGGCAGAACTCATTGAAGAAATTGAGCATATCTGTTATTCTGGCACGAAATTGAACTTAGATTACTATATCAATCAAGTAATTGAACCTGATAAACAAGACGAAATCTTTGATTATTTCATGGCAGCCGAAAGCGATAATATCGCCGTAGCAATGGATGAATGCGACATTGAGGACATCACAGAAGAGGAATTACGATTGATGAGAATTAAGTTTTTGAGTGAAGTAGCGAATTAAATTTCGGCAATCAACAATCGGCAATCAGCAATCAAATTAGATAATTCATCTGCATTGATTATTGACTGCCGACTGCTGAAAGCCTGACAGCTAAATTAAATAAATGAATACACTAATTTTAGGTTCGGGCGGACGTGAACACGCTTTTGCATGGAGAATAGCCCAAAGCCCGCTTTGCGATAAATTGTTTGTAGCTCCAGGGAATGCTGGGACTGCTCAAGTCGCTATAAATTTACCTATTGGTTATAATGATTTTGAGAAAATTGCCGAAGCAGTTATCTCAAATGATATTGAATTGGTCATTGTTGGTCCAGAAGAGCCATTGGTAAAAGGAATTCGTGATTATTTTCAAGCACGAGAAGACTTGAAACATATCTTGATGGTTGGTCCAGATTCACACGGTGCGATGTTAGAAGGTTCAAAAGACTTTTCTAAAAATTTCATGGTGAAATATGGAATTCCTACGGCAAAATCTGAAACTTTCACAAAAGATACGCTTCAAGAAGGAATGCAATATCTTGAAAGCCAAAAACTTCCAATCGTTTTAAAAGCTGATGGTTTAGCCGCAGGTAAAGGCGTAATTATTGCCCTAACCTTAGAGGAAGCCCAAACTGCACTCTCTGAAATGTTGGTAGATGCCAAATTTGGTGATGCCAGTAGTAAAGTGGTGATTGAAGAGTTCTTGACAGGTATTGAATTGTCAGTTTTCGTATTAACTGATGGAAATTCTTACAAAATTCTTCCCGAAGCAAAAGATTATAAACGCATTGGCGAAGGAGATACAGGGTTAAATACGGGCGGTATGGGAGCAGTTTCACCAGTACCTTTTGCCAATGAGAAATTCATGCAAGCTGTTGAAAACGATGTGATTATTCCAACAATTGAAGGACTCAAAAAAGAAGGAATTAATTATAATGGTTTCATTTTTATTGGTTTAATGAACCACGAAGGTGAACCACAAGTAATTGAATATAATGCAAGAATGGGCGACCCAGAAACGGAAGTAGTTTTACCAAGAATCGAATCCGATATTTTAGCATTAATGATTGCAACAGGCAAAGGAGAATTACATGAAGTAGATTTCGTGGTAAGCAAACAACACGCTGTTACAACGGTTGTGGTAGCAGGTGGTTATCCAGGAGATTATAAAAAAGGCGATGTAATTGTCGGTTATGACTCCGTAAAAGATGCAACAATTTTCCATGCAGGAACAACTTTGGACGGTAATTTGGTAGTAACCAATGGCGGACGAGTAATGGCTCTTACTGGAATGTCAAATACGCTCGAAAGAGCCATACAAAAATCTCAAAAAGCAGCTCATGATGTGCTTTTTGAAGGCAAATATTATCGTAAAGATATTGGGCTTGATGTGTTGAGGTACTAATTTGGGAGTGATTTAACATTAATTTCAAAGACTTATTGAATACATTACGGAAGTCGTCGCATAAAGTGACGACTTCCGTGTGGATTAGAATATCTAAATTAAGCTTTAATCTTCCATTTGAAAATTAAACCTCATCCTTACTAAATAATAAATAATTATGGGATGTAAATCATGTTCCTCGGGTAGCTGCGGAACTAAAAATAAAGAAGACGGAACAAAAGTAGGTGGATGTCAAAACAATGGAGCTTGTAGTTCTGGCGGTTGTAATAAAATGAACGTATTTGACTGGTTGTCGAATATGGATGTGCCTACTTTTAGTAAATTCAATATTGTAGAGGTCAAGTTTAAGGGTGGAAGAAAGGAGTTTTTCAGAAATACCAACCAAGTTGAACTCTATGCTGGCGACCCCGTTATTGTGGATGTTCCGAGTGGACATCACTTAGGTTTTGTGTCTCTACAAGGCGAATTAGTTCGTTTGCAGATGCTCAAAAAAAGCATCAAAGACAATGATGAAATCAAGGCTATTTATCGAAAAGCTAACGATAAAGACCTTGAAAAGCACGAACAAGCCGTTGCTCGGGATTATCCAACGATGTACCGCACTCGTGAAATCATCAAAGAGTTGAAGTTAAATATGAAACTCTCTGACGTTGAGTTTCAATCTGATAATACAAAAGCTATTTTTTATTATTCTTCCGACGACCGTGTGGATTTTCGTGAACTTATCAAAACCTTAGCGGGTGAATTTAAGGTCAGAATTGAAATGAAACAGATTTCACTTCGTCAAGAAGCCGCTCGTGTGGGAGGTATTGGCGTTTGTGGTCGTGAATTATGTTGTTCTACATGGTTGACTGACTTCAAAAACGTAACAACTTCGGCAGCTCGTTATCAAAATCTTTCTTTAAATCCTGTCAAACTTTCTGGTCAATGCGGTCGTTTAAAATGCTGCTTGAATTATGAATTAGAGACTTACATGGATGCGTTGAAAGATATTCCGACTATTGAAAAACCTCTTCAAACACTTAAAGGAGACGCTTTTTTACAGAAGACCGATATTTTTAAAAGAGTAATGTGGTTTGGATATAGAGGTGAAGAAAGTAACTGGATTCCTGTATCGGTTGACCGTGTTCGTGAGATTTTAAACATGAATGAAAGTGGTCAAAAACCACAAACTATCGACGGAGCAGAATCAGCAAAAATTGAGTTAGAATTAGAAAAAGGAAGTGGCCCATTGAATGCCGATTTGGATAAAATGGACAAAAAATACGGTGGAGGAAATAAGAAAAAATTCGATAGAAATAAATCTGACCGTCCTGATTTCAAACAAGAAAGAACTAATTCACAACGCCCAGAACGTAAGGATTTCAAAAAGGATAACCCTCGTCCAGAACGTAAGGATTTCAAACAAGAGAAAAGAGACATTAAACCTGATAACAATAAATCTCAAAATACCGAAAAACCTGTAAATCAAGCGGTAAATAAACCACAAGCAGAACAGCCAAACGGACAAAAAGGGAATAATCAGCAACGCCCACAAGGACAAAAAGGGAATAAGCAACAAAATCCTCGCCCACATAACCAACAAGTTAACGGAGAAGGACAACAACCAAAACCACAGAATCAGCAACGTCAGCAAGGAAATGGTGAAGGACAACAACCAAAACCGCAAAATCAGCAACGTCAGCAAAATAGCGGTGAAGGACAACAACCAAAGCCACAAAATCAGCAACGTCAGCAAGGAAATGGTGAAGGACAACAACCAAAACCACAAAATCAGCAACGTCAGCAAGGAAATGGTGAAGGGCAACAACCAAAACCACAAAACCAGCAACGTCCGCAAAACAATAAGCAACAAGGAAATAAGCCTCAGCAGAACCAACCACGACCTCAAAATCAACCAAATGGAGGGAACAAAGGTCCAAAACCAAACAACCGCCCACCTGAAAATAAAAGCGATGGACAAGCTTAGGTTATAAATTTTAATGCTTAATGTTCAACAAATAATCTTCAATATTCGTTATTTTGAAAATTATTTGTTGAACATTATCATTTGACTATCTCCCAAAACATACACAATGAGTTACTCATTTAAGATTATCTTCTCAATTTTTGTTGTTACTTTCCTCCTTTCGTGCGATTCAAACACGATTTTGAAGGATAATTATGATATTCCAGACGCTAAATGGTTTATAAAAGATACGCCCACTTTTACTTTTGAAATAACTGATATTAATGTACCCTACAATGTGTTTTATAATGTCAGAAACAATCGAGATTATTTGTATCATAACCTTTATATGACGCATTATTTGACCGATGAAAAGGGCAAAGTAATTCACCAACACTTAGATGAGATTGTACTTTTCGACCCTATCACTGGCAAACCGATGGGAGAAGGATTAGGGGATATTTATGACCATAAAGTATTGGCTTTCAAAGATTTTAAATTCCTCAAAACAGGAAAATATAAAATTCAAATTCGTCAATATATGCGTCAGAACCCATTAGTGGACATTATCAGTGCAGGTGTTTCAGTTGAAAAAGCAGTGAAGTAATCATTCTATAAGTCATGCAAAAATTTCTTCCATTATTCCCGCTAAACTTAGTTCCTTTTCCTTTAGAAGACCTCAATTTACATATTTTTGAACCCCGTTATCGACAGTTAATTAATGAAAGTTTGGACAATGGCACAACCTTTGGAATTCCTGTTTTTTTAGATGGAAAATTACCAGGGTTTGGCACAGAAGTCAAAATCATAAAACTATCAAAAAAATATGATGATGGGCGTATGGATGTCAAAACACAAGGCATTAGAACATTCAGAATGATTGATTTTCAAAATCCTGTGGAGATGAAACTATATGCTGGCGGTATTGTAGAACTACTTCCAGAACCAGAAATTAGCCCATTGGTAATGGCAGGTTTATCACAACGTGTAGAAACACTCTATCAATTATTAGGCGAAGAACATTCCTTTGATACCAACAAACCACAGCCATATTCCTATCAAATTGCTCATAAAATTGGTTTATCATTGGAAGAGGAATATAATTTATTGAAAATGCCCAGCGAAGAAGAACGTCAAGGTTTTTTAATTCAACATTTAGAACGAGTTATTTCTGTTTTACAAGAAGTTGAACGCACCAAAGAACGGATTAAACTAAACGGTCATTTCAAAAATCTCGACCCTTTGAATTTTTAATTTGTTCTATCTTTAAAATATCAATCTATCCTCATTTCTTAGTAATTTTACAACACAAATTATCTGTAAATCATAATTCATGATTTAACCCGCCCCATAAATAATGTTGTGCTATTTATTTTTCAATAAATAATCAGTCAGTCATTGAAAACTGGTATAGTTTTAGTTATCAATTACTTAGTACCTAACCATTCCACATAAAATCATGAAATTGTTTTCAAATTGCTTCTCAGCAATACTACTTCTGTGTACACTGAGTTGTACTCCCGTTATAGCTTCTTTCCAGAAGGATTCTTTAAATAATCCTAAAAATAATAATCGAACGTTTTTTAATCTTGAAAAAACTCAAAAAATCATGATGGCTACTTTAGCCAAGCCCACACCATTTTATAATAAAGATTCTTTGTTAAAACACTTTAGACATTTTTTTGCCAATCCTGAACAAATAAGCTATCCAGATTATATAAAAGGAATGTCTGTGCAATTGAAAAAGAAAATCAATATTTTAGAATATGATGCCATCAAAAATATTTTTCAATTAGAACAATTAGCCGATTTGCACAGTAGATTTTCGTTAGTGAATAGTGCCAATTGTTTGGTAAACAAAACTGAAGGCGATTTTGTCAGAATAAAGGATATTGATGGGCGGGACATGATGACTCAATCTTTGGAAAATAACACAAAATATAGCTCTATGGATAAATTCAAGCAAGGATTTATACGTGTAAAACAAGAAAAAAACGGATATGGTTTTTTAAATATTTGTGGGGAAGAAATTGTAAAATGTCAATATACACACGCCGAAAATTTTAATAATGGCAAGGCATTGGTAAAAAAAGAATCATGGTTTTTTATAGATTTTGAAGGAAAGCAATCTGAATCTTTGCGGGATGTCGCTGATGCTATTTCATTGACGAAAGGTATTAGTTTGGTCAGATTTAATAATGGCAAATATGCTCTTATAGACAATAATTTTGCCAAAACCCAAACACCAATTTCTGATATATTTGATAGTATTATTCCTCTAAATACACAAAATTTCAAAGTTCAATCTGGCTCTGAATCAAAAATTATTAATTTGGAAGGAATGGAAACTTATGCAAATATTCATTAAGTTTTTGAAATTATTCAAGAGTGTTTTTCGATAGCTAAACACTCTTGAATATTAAGTATGTAAAAGTTGAAAAACTAACAAGCCACTCGTTATCAGCATTTTATGATTCAATAGAGATTGTGCCTTACGACGGCTAAGTCAAAAGAGAAAAACGTCCTATCAATCTGGTAGAATTTTCCAGTAGAACTTAACAATTCTACGTCTTGCGTCAAGCTCATTATATTTAATTTTATTTTCTGGAAATTCTTCTCCTTTTCCTTCCTTTCGCAAATCTACAAATATTGATTTTACCCCTGTGATATAGTCTAATTTGGCAAAAATCATGGTATTTACCAAATTTCCTACTTCCTCTGCTCTGAGTCTCGACAATTCCTGATTAAGCCTCGATGAATTACTTAATAAAGAACTATCGACGGTTTCATGATACAAACTTTGTCCAATTTCAGTATAAAGTTTTGATTTTGTATTGATTGGGTCAGCATCAGCATAGCCGTACACAACTATTTTTATTCTCAGCTTTTTATTAACATATCTATTTGCAGAAACCACAATAGAATCTAAAATTGGCTCAAAAAACTGTTGCATTTTAGGCACATTTTTTTCTGAAATTTTATACCCTCCCGCAAAAACAACTTCATTTGGGATTTTATAAATAGAACTATTTCTTATTCCCTCCTGAATCATCACTAAAGTTAATGAATCATCTATCGCTTTCGCTCGCAATTCTGAAAACACATTTGTTTCACCTTTCAAATCACTTTTCAACGTTTCCTTCAGCACTTTATCATTGGTTGCATTTAACCTAATAATGCTATCACGGGCAGCAATATTTTTCTGAACTAAAAGAGCATTGAGCGTAAAGATTTTCTCAATTTCATCGTCTATTTCTCCGTCTTCTAACTTGGCTTTAGATAAACTATCTATTTTGCTGGCTGCTTCTAAAGTTTTTTGGTCATTAGCATAAAGTTTTTCGAACAACTGTCGATTATCTATTATCATTTTTTTACTTACTTTTCCACATGATATACAGACAAGTAGGGGCAGAAGAAGCCCAAGATATGATTTTGGCAAATACATGGTTTTATATTTTAGTGGTTTTGTTTGTGACCACAAAGATAACCGACAATATTCACATTAATTGATTTCAATTAGCGAACTATTAGTTTGAATTATTCATAGAATAAATTTTACTTAACCATGAATAATATTTAAGGTAAATTATGACTATTCTCAAAGTGTTAATAAAAATGTGTAATTTTGTCTATAAGCTATATAGAATAGCACATTTCATTAGCCAACCATGTAAAATTTGTTTTCGATTGATAGTTTTACTGATTGATTTTCGAAAATATTCAACTTCTTAGACATGATTTCTAAAAAAGCAAAATACGCACTTAAAGCCTTAAAAGTGTTGGCACGAGAATACGAAAAAGGTCCATTATTAATTTCAAATATCGCTGAATCAGAAAATATTCCTAAGAAATTCTTGGAGGCTATTTTGCTTGAATTACGCAATCACGGAATTCTACAAAGTCAAAAAGGCAAAGGTGGCGGCTACTATCTGAGAATCCCACCAGACCAAGTAACTTTTGCCAAAATCATCCGTATCATTGACGGACCAATCTCTCCTACTTTATGTGTTTCATTACATTTTTATGGTAAATGCGACGACTGTGGGGATGAAGAAGCCTGTTCGCTTCGTGAAGTAATGGTAAAATGGCGTGACGCAAACTTAGTTGTATTAGAACAAAATACCCTTTTAGATTTAATCAATAACTAAACATTAAATCCATTATTTCGTTAGATTAAATATCATCAATAAATAAAAGATTTTTAAAAAGCATTGGCAATCCCAATGCTTTTTTGTTTGTTTTCATATCAAATTTAGCATACTGTCCATTATAGCATTTTGCATTAAAATAATCTTAACCACAAAAAATAAAACGGAACAGTGTACTTTTTGACGCAAAACTGCTGACGGAGAGAAAAACCGCCTTCAGCGGTTGTTGAAGGCGAATTATTGAGTTATATCAATAAGTATATACTTCCGCAATAAAACCTTGGAACTCACTAATTCTACTTTGGCAGGTTAAAATTAAACCTTTAAAATCAAGCTATTTACAACTTCAGCCCTACTTACATTGTCTAACATTTCAAAAAAACTTATATTTTTTGAAAACAAAGCAACTTTTAAATATAATTATACGTATCTAAGTCTAAAACCAGCTATTAAAACTTTTTTAACGATTATTTCATTTAAACCCTCTATTAAAATGCAAACCGAAAATCAAGCAGAAAAAATTAATCGTAACGAATTTCTCAAAAAATTAGGTCTCAGTGGAGCAAGTCTCATGGCTGTTTATTGTGGTGTAACTATGACTTCTTGTAAAAACGAAGAAAGTACAACACCTGCCACAACAACAGACAAAACTGTTAGTTTTGATATGGGTACAACCGATTATGCCAAATTATTAACCAAAGGAGGCTTTCATGTTGATAGTACCAATAGCATCGTCATTGCCAATACCAGTGACAATGGTTATGTAGCTGTTACACTCGTTTGTACACACGAAGGACAAAGAAAAGTCCAATATTCAACTAACAAATTCCTTTGTACAGCTCACGGAGCGACTTTCGACAATAAAGGAAATGCTCTTTCTGTTGCTTCAAGAGCATTAACAACGTATAAAGTATCTCAAACGGGAAATGTTTTGACCGTTACTCTCTAATGCTATTTATTACAGTTTTATTTTCAAGCACTCTCCCAAATTAGTTTAGGAAAGTGCTTGAAAATTAATGAACCTTTATTCCAAATTTTTGAACCTGTCTAAACTTTTCGTTTTGAGCGAAAAGAATCAGTTTAAGCACGTTCTTTATCAACAATAATCATGAAGAAGCTATTTATTATACTATTATGCTCATTATCAACGTCAGTATTTTCGCAGGATGATTTGATGAAAATACTTGATACAGAAAGCAAAAATCAAGTAGATTATGCTACTGCTACATTTAAAGGTACAAGACTGATTAATGGACAAACGATAGAGACGGTGAATAAAAACCACTTAAATTTCTGGATTTCTCACCGTTTCGGAGCCATCAACTCTGGTTTTATCGAGAATTTCTTTGGTCTTGACGAAGCACGTATCAGATTAGGTTTAGAGTATGGAATTACTGACCAATTTACGGTTGGCATTGGGAGAAGTTCACAAGAAAAAATGTATGATTTTTATGCCAAATATAAACTTCTTCGTCAATCCAATTTCATGCCCGTAACCTTGACTTTATATGGAAGTAATGCCATCAGTACAGTTGCAACAGGTTCGGCGTTGGAGTCTGGAACAGTGATGAAATACTACAACAATCTTGAAAGAATGACCTACACAGGACAGGCTATTATAGCAAGAAAATTCAATGAAAATCTATCGTTGCAGTTAATGCCAACATTTTTACACTTCAACAAAACCGAAACGACTGATACGCCAAACGATATGATTGCTTTGGGCGTTGGTGGGCGACTAAAATTAAGTAAAAGACTAAGCCTAAGTGCTGAATATTATGCCAATTTTAACCGTCCCGCTACCAGTAACTATCATAATTCGTTAGCACTTGGTTTTGATATTGAGACAGGAGGACACGTTTTTCAATTTCATTTAACTAATTCAAGAGGAATGGTTGAGCGTCAATTTATTGCACAAACTACAAAACAATGGAGCGATGGCGGTATTTTTTATGGTTTCAATATTTCCAGAAGTTTTAGCTTTGATAAACGAGCAAAAGGCATGAATAAATAAAATATCAATAAGTAATGGAACAAAATAAAACACTATTTTAAAATCCTACAAACCATTGATATTCAGGCTTATGATAATCGTAATTCTTAATTCGTAATTGTACATACTTTACTTTTCAATCCTAAAATTTAGAATTCACGTATATCAAAGAAAACATTATTTCCTCATGAAAAACATCATTAAATTACTCATCATAACTTTTATCATTTCAAATACATCGCTATCATTTGGGCAACTGTATTCGACTCAAAGTGGCGAGACAAGTTTTTTCTCAGAAACTCCCGTTGAAAATATTTCGGGTATCAACAAAACGGTTGGGGCAATTCTAAATACTTCCACCAAAGAAATTGCAGTAAGTATGAAAATGACTTCTTTTGATTTTCCTAACAAACTGATGCAAGAACATTTCAATGAAAATTATATGGAGTCAGGTAAATTTCCGACAGGTGTTTTTAAAGGAAAAATTATTGACGATATTGATTTTACAAAAAATGGAACATACGATGTTACTGCCAAAGGACAGCTAACCTTGCACGGAATAACCCAAGCTCGTGAACTAAAAGGGAAGCTAATTGTAGAGAATCAGAAGGTAACTTTAACGAGTAATTTTGACGTAAAATTAGTTGACCATAAAATTGACGTTCCAAAATTGGTTTTTTCTAAAATTGCAGAGGTAATCGCCGTAAAATCAAAATACACTTTTAGCCCATACATTCGGAAATAAAGAGATAAAACTATTTAAAAAGCCATGACTGTTGACAGTCATGGCTTTTTATTTTTGCCTCTAAATTCATATCTGTGAAATAAATATTATTATTTTATTAAAAAATAAACATTATTTGAAAAATTAATGTTGTTATTCAAAGAATAATTTCTATTTTTACGATATAAATAAATCTATAACCAAACCACTTCGGCACGAAATTTGTCTGTAAATAATTCAAAATAAGAATGTTATCTATTTTAAATGAAATTATCAAACAATTTTGACCGCTATCAAAATCAATATGAAAAAGTTAAATCAATTCATGATATTACAATGGCTAATTTTCTTGCCATTAATTCTTCCTTTGAGTATTGCTTCAGGAGCATTGCAGGGCATTAAGCACGCCTTTTTAGGATTAGTTGACCAAATAAGAAACGATATTTCATCGCCTCTTATTCATGAAGATAATCAAGATTTTTTTGCTTAAAATCATCAGGGTCAAGTTCTAAGAATTCTTCCCAAAAAGGATTTGGAGGAACAGCACCTTTACAAATTATTGGTTCTTTCTTGACTGGATGAATAAAATATATACGTCTGGCATGAAGATTAATACTCGCATCAGCATTTGGTCTATCAAAACCATACTTCAAATCGCCACGAATAGGGGAACCAATCGTGGCGAGTTGAACTCTAATTTGATGTGGTCTTCCCGTTAGTAATTCAATTTCCAAAAGAAAATACTTATTAATTTCGCCTAATACTTTATAGTTTAGTTCAGCTTTTTGAGAACCTTTTACTTCTTCTTCATAAGCTGTCACTACATTTTTAGACTCATCCTTGATTAACCAGTGTGTTAATTTTCCTTTCAATTCTTTCGGTCTTCGTCTAACAACCGCCCAATACGTTTTCTTAATGTCTCTTTTACGAAACAATTCCATCATTCTTTCCAGTCCTTTTGAGGTACGTGCAAAAACCACAAGTCCACTTACAGGGCGGTCAAGTCGATGAACAGGGTGAAGAAATACATCTCCAGGTTTCCCATATTCTTTTTTGATATAATCTTTAACTGCATCGGTAAGAGTACGGTCGCCCGTAGAATCTCCTTGTACCAAAATACCAGCTCTTTTGTTTACCACAATGATGTGGTTATCTTCGTAAACTACGTGAAAATCTTTCATTTTTTCGGAGTCATAAGGCATAAGTCTTTGTGTCAAAAATGATAGAAAATAAAATATTTATTCCCAAAACACTTTCGATTTATGACTTACGACTAATTTTAATAACTTTCTTTTTCGCTTGGGAAATCAACAGATTTCACATCTTTAACATATTGAGAAATTGCCTCGTTCATTATACCGTCTAAGTCGGCATATCTACGGAGGAATCTCGGTTTAAACTCTTTATTGATGCCCAACATATCATGAACGACCAGAATTTGTCCATCAGCATCAGCACCTGCACCAATCCCGACGGTAGGAATAGTGATACTTTGGGACACCTTTTTGGTTAATTCAGAAGGAATCTTTTCTAATACAACACCAAAAGCACCCACTTCGTCCAACATTTTGGCATCTTCCAACAATTTTTTTGCTTCCTCTTCTTCTTTGGCTCTGACAGTATAAGTTCCGAATTTATAAATTGACTGTGGAGTAAGCCCCAAATGCCCCATTACAGGTATTCCAGCACTTAAAACTCGCACTATCGACTCTTTAATCTCAGAACCACCTTCCATTTTTACTGCATGCCCACCCGACTCCTTCATGATTCTAATCGCAGAACGTAAAGCCTCAGTGGAGTTTCCTTGATAAGAACCAAAAGGAATATCTACCACAACTAAAGCTCTTTTTACCGCTTTCACTACCGAAGCAGCATGATAAATCATTTGGTCAAGGGTAATTGGAAGTGTTGTTTCATGCCCTGCCATAACATTGGAAGCCGAATCTCCTACAAGAATTAAATCAACCCCAGCAGCATCAACAATACGAGCCATTGAATAGTCATAAGCAGTAAGGCAAGAAATCTTCTCTCCCCTATTTTTCATTTCTTGCAAAATATGCGTCGTAACTCGCTTAATTTCAGTATGTACAGACATGAATTTTTTATTTATAATTAAAAAAGAAGATAATTGATAGGCAAAAATATGTTTGGTATTATATAAAAACACTTTGAGTTTACGGTATTTACATATCGAGGTTCTTATAGTATATTTGTGCAACAATAAAATTATCACAAAATTAAGATTAATAGTGCGGAATAACGCTTAAAAGCCGAGTATATCACGTTTTTTTGTGAAAAAAATATGAATTTTCGCATTTTACCACTTGTTTTTTTAGAAAAAGCGTTACTTTTACTCACAAGAATTGTCAAACTACTAAATTAGTCCGTCGCAAAACTTTATCATTTTATCAAAATTAAGTAAATATGACACAGATTTTTTCAGGAAATAGTCTTTTGCAGAAAACTACAAAAAGGCTAACTATGGGGCTACTGACCTGCCTTAGTATAGGTCATTTAGCATCAGCCCAAGACTTGAAGACTAAACCTACAATCGTTAGCTCTTTAACCGATAATGGAATCACTACTACTACCTATTCAAATGGACAGGTTGTAAAAACCGTAGCTGATGGTTATTATCTTGATTCAGCATTTTATAAAAACAGTAATGTTTTGCGTTCAACTAAACCAAAAAGTTATTGGAAAATCACAGACCGTGTTGGCGTTGCAATTCCTTTCTGTAAAGAAGGCGAAGACAAGACAATGTTTTTAAAACCTGGAGCCTATAACTCTCTATCGGTTAACCGTTTTTGGGGTATTTTTGGTTTAGGATTAATGGGAGGTTATCAAAACTTTGGCGTTAGTGATGACTACAAAGGTGCTGAAGGGCAAATTGCTAAGAATGTCACTACGATGAACTTAACAAGAGCCAATAGTGATAGAATTACGCCAAGTTCGTTAAAATATGATAAACAAGGCGATTATGAAGATTTTTACTTGTTAATTGGTCCTGCATTAGCCTTACCATTAAGTAAAAAAATCAATTTAGATGTAGATTTAAAAGGAGGTTTATTTAATACTTCTGCCCCAAGATTTGGAGCAACTATTCCAGGCCCTGCTTCTTCTGGTGCTGACGAAGTTATTTTCCGTACTACACCATCCGCTTCAAAAAATCAATTAGGTGGTTTATTAAGTGTAGATATCCTTTATAACTTCGCTAAAAATTGGGCTATTGGCGTAAATGGTCAAGGTTTCTTAACAAGCACTCCATTTACAACAATAGGAGCTGATGTTGCTCCTGGGTCTTTAAAAGTTTTATCTAAAGAAGCAACTCGTACTCACGGTGGTTGTAATTTCGGTTTAGCTCTTTCTCACACATTTGGAGAGAAAACAGGAAATACGATTTATTCATTATTACCTCCTCCTCCAGCACCAGTTGTTTGTGCTATTCCTACGTTACAAGGAGAAAACGGAATGATGTATGACAATGGGTCAACGACAATTCCTTCTTTCCGTTGGAAAAGCACTTCAGCTACTCCAGAGAATGAAGAGTATATCTTCAAACTTTACAAAGCTGACGGTTCAGGAACTCCAATCTATCAACAAACTACTAAAAATGCTAACTTGAGCTTACCAGCAAACGTTTCATTAGTTAATGGAGATGATTGTAGTTTTTACTACTACACTGTTCAGTCAAGTGTAGAAGGCAAATGTTTGTCAGAAGCATCAGCAGCAAGTTTCGGTTACAGAGCGAAGCCAGTTGTTCAGAATATCGTTGCAAAACCAGTTGAAGACCAATATATGTTCAAAATCTTTGGTGGCTCAACAGCAACTAAATACTTTGGAGGAACTTCAGCTTACAAACCACGTCGTAAAGCTCGCAAGGCTACATCTACAGTTGCTCCAGCAAAATCAGCTGATGCGGTTGCAGTTGCTAAACCAAAACGTTTAGTTCCAAGACGTAAGAAATCAGTATCAGGTGTTACAGGTGTAAAAACATACAGTTCAACAGTTAACTACGAGAACGTTGCTACAAATCCAAATATCTCATGGCCTAAGGATCTTCCTCTTCCTAAAAACCCATCAGTATATGAATATGAAGTACAACGTTTAAATGCAGGAGATTGTAAACCAACTGGTACAGTGGCTAAATATAAATTCTATATTGACCCTAAAAAACCTGAAGATATTCGTATCATTCCTGACAAACCTAAAAAATAATTTTTTTTAGATTATGGATAAAATAAAAGTCCTCTTGATGAATATCGAGAGGACTTTTATTTTATCCGTGACACAACCTTTTCATTCATTTTTACGTCTTAGAATGGATTGGTTAATTAATATTAGATTGAACAGCAAACTATTTCGATAATCACCTCGTATATAATTACAGAATAAAAGATAATATAAATAGCTTATGGAGACTGCTAAAAGCCCTTAGAATCTTTCTTTGGGCTTTTTTTGTATCAATACTTTTTCTCTGCCTAAACTGATTTTCAAATTGATTAGGTAACTCCCACAAAATAACATGAATTAGGGAAAACGCTCTCTCAGTTTTCTTATCGCTACTATTACACTCAACATTGGAGCAGCGGTAAAACAAAAATCCTCTGTTAGTTAAAACAGAGGATTTAATCAAAATTCTTTTGGAATTAATTATCCTTTAAGAGCTGACTGTACTTCATCTTGAAGTACAATTTCTTCTTTGAATGTATAAGCGCCAGTTACTGGGCTTTTCACAGCTTTGATAATTTTAGCGTATTTTACACCACCTTCTTTTTTCAGGGTTGCAACTACCTTCTTTGCCATTTTTTTATAATAAGTTATGAAGTTTACAATCTTAAATCTATATGATGAGAAAACTCATGGCATATTAGTTCTTAATTGCTAACTCCTAAGTGGATTACTTAATTTCTTTGTGTACTGTTACTTTCTTCAAGAAAGGATTGTATTTTTTGAACTCTAAACGAGCCGTAGTATTTTTACGATTCTTTTTGGTAATGTAACGAGACATTCCTGGAACTCCTGATGTTTTTTGTTCAGTACATTCCAAAATTACTTGGATTCTATTGCCTTTCTTAGCCATTGCTTTATGATAAAATTATGCGTTAATCGTTGTGACGTAAATGAAGCAATCATCATTGTTATCAACTGATTATAAGTTACTTATGAATAAGCAACAACCAATAACGATTAGCTATTTCCCAAACAGGACTGCAAAGGTAGTAAATCTTTGAGTTTTAGGCAAATATGTCATAAAAAGTTTTCGTTTTTTTTTAGTTATCTAAGAAATAGATTATTCGACAGAACAAGAACTACTAATAATTACGATAACTTACTTATAATCAAATAGTTGTGTTTCCCTATTGAGGAAGCTATTTTCCACCAACTACTATCTCAAATAAGGATTCAATGTCTAAATACTTATTTGCAGCCTCCAAAAGCATAATATCTGAAATTTGTTGAATATTAGGAATATAATTTTGATAGAAATCTAAAGGAAGATTTTCTGAAAATATCACTTTGTATCGGTCTGCAATATCAAAAGGAGTATTTAGTGACCCTGCAAATGAACCTACCATATAATTCTTTACTGTTTCCAGCTCATTACCAGATATTAATTCTGTTTGCAGAATTTTAATTTCCTTATGTATTTCATCAATTGTTTGTTGAGTAAATTCTCTTTTCACATCTGTACCAATCACAAAATAACCTGCTTGGCCAAATAAGGCTAAATTAGATGAAATCCCATAAGTGAAGCCTTTCTCTTCACGGATATTTTTCATCAGCCTCGAACCAAAATATCCACCCAAAGTTTCGTTTAGCAATAACATAGTAAAAAAATCTGGATGTTTACGAGTCATAAACTGCTTACCCATTCGAATGGATGATTGCATCGCTCCTTCTTTCTCTATTAATACATTTTCTCCTTTACTAAATAGGGTGGCTGAAAGCTCTTTTGAGGCAGGCATTTGCCCTAAACTAACATTTCCAAAGTATTGCTCTATTAATGAAATTTCGGTGTCTCCAATATTACCAGATAGAAATATTTTAAAGGGTTTTCCTTTCCAAAAATCCAGATAAAAGTTCTTCAGCAAATCTTGATTAATTCCTTGAATTGCCTCTTCGGTTATTGAGTTTCCGTAAGGATGTTTATCTCCAAAAATCTTTTTACGAAATGTTTTATTAGCAATAAACGCTGTTTTACCTGAATTTACTTGTAATGTTTGTTGTTGAATCTTCTTTAGTGTTTCTAATTCACTTTCAGGAAAAACAGCATCACTTAATAATTCTTGTACCATCGGCAGTAATGCAGAAAGATGTTTTTTTAATCCATATACAGTAAAACTCGCTCGGTCTAAGCCTTGCCCAGTCTCAGTAAACGAGCCAAATTTGTCAAAATATTCACTAATTGCTGCCGAACTATACCTTGTTGTACCTTCGGTAATCATTTTAGCTGTAAACAAAGAAACACCATTTTGTGGTTCTTGTAAATTACCTGCATCAAAACTAAACTCTATTTTAACTACTGGCTGCTCTCCTACATTTATCACATATAACGGAATACCATTTGATAACGTAATTGCTTTTACGGAAGGAATATTTATACTTTGGATGGTCTGAAAATCAGGGCTTATTGTTCTATCTAACATATTTTAAGTTGGTATTTATGTGCAACAAAGTCACGAAGCTATATTTTCTATATGGTTACAAACAAAAATGACACTTCCGAAGAAATGTCATTTTAAATAATCTATATTAGTTCGGATTGTATATTCCGATAAATTCTAATTAGCAATTACTTTTGGAGCTGCATTAAAATTAGCATGTAGTGAAATTCTTAAAGTTTGAGCCAAAGGGCTTCCGCTACCTGAAGGAATCAAATAAGCGAAATCTAAACCGTATTTCTTCTCTAATTTAACACCAAAACCCGCAGTGAAGTATGGATTACCACCTTTTTCTGTACTTCTGTGGAAGTAGCCTACACGAGCAGCGAACATATCATTGTAAATATATTCACCACCTGCAGAAAGATTAACTTCTTTCAACTCTTCACCAAAACCGTCTGGAGCATCACCAAATGAACCTAAGATGCCACCAATAGCTGTACTTGATTGCTTCAATTTACCCGTTGCAGGGTCAATTGTTGGAGTTGGAACCATCAATTTATTAATATCAACGGTTAAAGTTAACTTATTATGAGCATCAATTGTATTAATTGCGGCGAAACCTGCTTTCAAGTTTGTTGGTACAAAGTTCGACTCTGAACCACCATAAGAAACTCTACCTGTAATGTTTTGAATCATTACACCCCAGTTATAGTTCCATTTTTTATCACTCTTTGAAGTATGGAATAAACCAATATCTGCTGCTACAGTTGAAGCTGGCTGAACATTAAATCCTATAGAAGAAGTTGTTGCCAAACCGCTCAATAAAGTCGAATTGATGTATTTAATGTTTACCCCTAACCCTAATTTTTCAGATAATTTACGAGAATACGAAACAGAAATTGCATATTCTTTTGAATTAAAATTACCTAAAGAACCTCCATTATTATCAGTAGCTTGAAAAAGTCCTTGGTCAAAATAATGAATCGAAGCACCAATTACTTGATTGTTTTTAATTTTCTTATAAAAACTACCATTTAATAATGCCATGTCGTTTACCAATTGACGCAACCAAGGTGTATATGATAGCGAAACGCCCATGTCTTTACCTGCGAATGGCATTTTACCTGGATTCCAGAAAATTGAATTTGCATCACCATCGCCTGCAGAAATTGCAACACCAGCATCACCCATACCTGCAGAACGAGCATCAGGAGTAATGATTAATGATGGAATAGCTGGGGTAGGAATACGAGTATCTGAAGATAGAGGTACAGTTGTCTGTGCGAAAATCGTCGCAGTTGACATGGTTAATCCAAGCATTAAAGACGCTCTAAGAGCGTTAGTAACATTTTTAATCATTGTCTTTAAGGTTAAAGTTTCTCGGAACGAGGCTTAATAACGCATTGTAAAATATCAACTAACAAAAATCCGTTGGGTATTCTCAAAAGTAATCAATAAACCTTTTCTAAGCAAAACTTACTGTTAAATTCACAATAGTAAATTATTTAACGGACACTATTTTACCACTTCCTGAGGCTTGGTAATTTGTTATTAGCGATTTTGCAAAAATACGATAAAAGTAGTTACCTGTAACAATCGGAACAGAATCTTCTGCAAGATTCCATGAAATTTTATCGAATGGACTACTTATTTGATACACATTTTTGTTGATTTGCTTTATTAATCGACCATAACTATCGTAAATTTCTATGATAATGTTAAAGTCTTCGCCTACTCTTTCATGTTCAAAACTAAAATTTGTTGTTTGGGTGAAAGGATTAGGGTAACAAAATACATTTTTGAGTAAATCATTTTCAGCACTATTTACCTCAAATTTTAACGTAGATTCTGATGAATTATTGTAATTGTCCCACACTTTTAATTTTAGCTTATGTTTTCCTTCACTTAAATTCTTAAAATTGTAACGAATAACACCTGATGAAAAATCATCTAAACTATTTATAAAGTATTGATTAACAATTACTTTTACTGTGTCATCAAGGGTCAATAATAGTTCGTGACCCAATCCATCAGTTGCAATATTTATACCGTTTTCGTCGGCTATTTTGGCAATTAAAACTGGACTATTATTAGTTGTTCCGCCATCAATAAAATTCTCATCGTTCAAGAAAAGTCTTATTTGAGGCGGTTGATTGTCGAGTAAGTTCTGATTACTTGCCCCACCCACTATTGGTTTAGACGAACCTGACGCATCAGAGGTTGCATCGGTTGTTTGAGCATATACAAATATTTTACCTTCACCATACTGATAATTTATATCTTTAGGTACTACGAATGAGCATGAAAAACTACCATTTTGAACTTTTACTTGTCCATTAAAAAGTATGTTTTGATAATCCTGATAGACAAATTTACTTCCTTGACTTCCCAATGTTTGGATACTTTTTTGTTTATCATATATGGTAATTTGAGCGATTCCATTAAAACTCGACACTTTTGTTTTCGTATCTCTTTCTACAATTTCTCCATCTAAAACTACTTTTGTCAATGCCTTCAATGTATCACCCTTAGTAGTATTTTTTCCATTAATTTTAGTAATAACCGCCTCATTTTCTGGATAATTTAACCGCATTGAAGGGTCACCCAAAAGTGTAAAATTTCTATTTATCACTCCTTGTAAACTATTGTTTTTGGTATAAACCATGACATCGCCTAAGCGTGGCATTTTCCCATTTATTGGCTTAAAAATTGATTGATAGAAAGCCTGATTAATCACATAATTGGTATTCTGAAAAACGGGGCGGGTTGTTGTCAAAAGGGCAATTGCTCCACCATTAGGGTTCAAAATAGAAAGTTCTGCTCCCGATACTTGGTTGGGGTCATCAAACCTTCCAAACTGACACGTTGCCGTTAACATCAATGGCAAAGTATTATAATTTTTCAAATTAACAATATCCCCAATAGTAAGAATTTGCTCATCTGTCAAGCCCACTTCTGACCCATGTCCATTATAGTTCATTATCAAAACACCCTCTTGGAATGCTTGAAGTGTTGCTTTTTTAGCTTCTGGTGAACTTTGTACGCTTGCTGAGGAAATTAATGGAAAAGCATCAACATAAATTTTTTCTGGCTGATAATCAAAATATTGCCTTTCAATTATTTGGGCAAATGTATTGGCGTCTTCTTGATGAATATTTCCATCGCCATTATCAGCAATAAAGGCAAGTTTACTTCTCCAATTACCAATCGTAGTCTTGTTGGAACTATAATAAATCAATTTATCTACCATATCTTCAGCCTCTTGAATACTCTTCACAGGTAAACGACCAATGCCAATTTCAAGCGTATGATTTCCGCTACTATTTTCTTCCCAAGTGCCCTCATTATTACTCAAAAAGCCAAAATAATCGTCTGATGAAAAACTATAAATTGGGTGTAACGATTCTCTGCTTTCATACGTTGGAATCAGGACTTCTTTGGTTTGGTCAGAGATTACATTTAAACGTTTTTTATAGTCGAAAGACGCATCTCCAAAAAGCAATAAGTATTTCAATTTCAAACTATTACGCTCGTACAAAGATTTTACAAAATCTCGAATGGCAGAAATATCTTGTTTTCCAGATGCAAACTCGTTGTAAATTTCTTGAGTTGATACAACCTCTACCGATAATTTATCATTTTGTCTTCTAAAATCAGCTAAACGATTTGCTTGTTTTCTTAAAGATTCAGAAGTAACAATCAGTAAATCAGGGGTTTCTAAAGGCTGTAAATTCTGATTATTAATTTTACTGAAAGATACTGGGTCTAAAAAATTGGTATTATTAAAAACGATAAAATCCTTGAGTGTTGATGTACTTACGCCAAAACTTAGCTTTTGGTTTTGTAGCGTATATAATTGATTTTGAGCCTGTGCAGGATTGCTTATATCCCAGATTTTGAAATTTATATTTGTCTCATTCAATGAAAACTTGACCGTCTGATATTGGAGACTTTCAATTGACCTAAAAATGGTTTGATTACCATATAATTTTAGGTTTCGAACCGTTTGGATGCCCAAAAAATTCAAATAACCCACACCCGAACTTAAAGATTTACGATTGTAAGTTAGACCAATTTTCAAATCTGAAGTATTTGTAAAATCAGGATTTATTGTAAAAGATTTTGAACTGAATGCACCTTTATAATCATAACGGTCTTCGCCTATTGCATTGAGAGTTATATTGCCAACAGATAGTCCATTCGCTTTTATCATAAATTCAGTTTGTCCAAAAGCAGCGGCGGCTATCGAAGCCTTAATTTTGAGTGGTGAATTAGGAATAATTCCTGTTTGATTAAATGGAAAAACTTGCTCTACATTGCCTGTAAACTCCTCTCCTACCCACTCACGTCCAGAACCTGCAAAAGGAGCTTGAGCAAGAATATTTTTACGGTCAATTTCATGAAAAACAAAATCATCAAAAGCAATAATTTCTTGCGTAGCTGATACTGAATCTTGGTCTTTAATTCTTAGTCCTTTTGTATCTGAAACCGTCAAAAAATAAAAGGTTGTATCTGAATAAATATTAAATTGATGGCTAAAAGATTTACTCAATGAATCATAATTAATGGCGTGTGGACTTTGACCATAAAACAAGATAAAATCTTGATTATCAAATTTTTCATCGGTTTCTCCTTCAACAGAAATTGCATTTTCAATTAAATCTTTGGGGCGAGTAATCATATTGGATTGGGGCAACATTCCACCACCATTACCGTAAATCTTAATATTTCGAGGGTTTATTTGAGCAATATCAAAACCCACTTTTTGTAGAAAAGAAGCATCTAATTTATAAACGCCAGAATTAATAACGCCAATTTTCACCCAATTACCTTTTGACAAAACCGAGTTTTGAGCCAAAGATTTTGAAAGAGAGCAAACAAAAAAAATGAGGATGATATATGGTAATTTTATTTTCAAGATGTTAATTTATTGCTTTGAAGAATAACGATATGAATAGACAAAAATTACTAAGAATGACGAAGAATGACGAAGATTTACACCTTCTTCACCAAAGCAGTCGAAGAAATAACGTAACGTTTTCCACTTTTGTGGTCGGTACATAAAAAACGAGTTCTCCGTAGTTCACCTTTGGTAAAAACACGTCCGTTTAGTTCAAAATTTTCTCCCGATTGCAAACTCGTAAGAACCGTCGAGTCGTCGTCAATATTGGTATCAAATTGTCTCAATGCAATCATTAATGGTCTTGCTCCTTGCGTAGTGGCAGCAGGGTTTTGCAAATAATCAACCAAAGGATTTAGGATTTGAATTGGTAAAGTTTCGAGGTTTAATAAAGGCAGAAATGTCTCTTTAAAGTAGCATTTCCATTCTTTTCCGTGTGGTTCTGGTTTATTGCCATACTTTTTAAAGGTCTGTAAATGAGCAACTTCATGGATGTAAGTTACCAAGAATGAATAAGGATTAAGGTTACTATTGACCGTAATTTGATGCCCTCGGTCACGACGGTAGCAATAATCCCCCAATTTTGATTGGCGTGGACGAGTAATTTTGAATTTGAATTGATATTCTTTCCAAAGTTTGTAGCAATATTCGGTAGTAGTTTCTGGAAAGTATTTTTGAAAAATGGCTAAGTCGTTATTCATTTTGGTTGGTATGACTTTATACAAAGATAGAAAATTCTTTGGTTTTGAGTTATTGCGGTTGGTATAGAAATTCGTTAATTTTGAAATAAAAAATATGCCCGAAATTAGTAGATTTCTCGGAATCATCATTAAAATGTTCTTTGATGACCATAATCCGCCACATTTTCATGTAGAATACAGTGAGTACAAAGCAATTATTGAAATAAGAACTGCTGAGTTAACCGAAGGATATTTACCATCAAAACAGTTAAAATTAGTTCAAGCATGGGCTATTTTACATGAGGAAGAATTATTGCAGAACTTTGAAAATTTAGGAAAAGACATCAAATCGTGGAGTAAAATCGAACCTCTACAATAAAATCATGTTACATTATATTCAGAAAATAATAAATGTTGAAGAGTATTCTGTTGTTTGTTTATTCAACACAGCGGAAGTTAGAACCATTGATTTCAAAACAATTATCGAAAAATACAAAAAAATCAATGATGGGTTAGTGAGCAAATTAGCTGATATTAATTATTTTAAAACAGTGAGTTTAGACTCCTATGGCACGCTCACTTGGGATAATGGCGTTGATTTTGACCCCGATAATCTTTATCATATTTCAAAATAAAAAAGCCTGACTATTTTTCAATAATCAGGCTTTTTATTTTATCCCATCAATTCAATTGGTTCACTGTGGTCATTCAAAAATTTGAAATCAGTAATACCAAATGAAGTATCTTGAATCAGATTTACCCAAGTTTTATACTTGAAAAACCATTTCATTCGTCTCGACGGAAAACCTTTGGTAAAGAATGCGTGCAAGAATGGATGCAAGATAATAGTTGGTTTTTTCTCGTTTTGCTTTTCCAAAATATGCTCTAAATGGTGTTCAATAATATCTGAAATAGCAATACTTGCCGTAATTTTTCCAGTTCCACCACAAGCAGGGCAATTTTCTGCCGTTATTACATTCATTTCTGGACGTACACGTTGGCGAGTAATTTGCATCAAACCAAACTTCGTCAATGGTAAAATTGTGAATTTAGAACGGTCGGATTTCATTTCTTCCTTCATGATGTCTTGAATCAGCTTTTTATTTTCAGCTTTCTTCATATCAATAAAGTCAATAACGATAATTCCGCCCATATCTCGCAATCTCAACTGACGAGCTATTTCTTTCGCTGCTTCACGGTTTACACTCAATGCAGTGGCTTCTTGGTCTTCTTCACTGTTGGATTTATTACCCGAATTGACATCAATTACGTGCAACGCCTCTGTGTGTTCAACTATCAAATAACCGCCTTGTGGTAAACTTACCGAACGTCCAAACAACATTTTTAGTTGTTTTTCGATACCCAATTGCTCAAAAACTTTCGTTTTACCTTGGTGTAACTTGACGATTTTCTCTTTTTCAGGAGCAATATTCAAGACATAATTACGAGCTTCTTGGTATAATTCGGGAGTATCAACGACAACACTATCAAAATTTTCGTTCAATAAGTCTCTCAACATTGACGTTGCCCGACTCATCTCTCCGATTATTTTATCACGGGGTTTGGCACTTTTCAGAGCTTTCATACCCGCATCCCATTTGGCAATTGATTCACGGAGGTCTTTATCCAATTCCTCCACTTCTTTGCCTTCTGCGACTGTTCTAACAATTACCCCAAAATTGGCAGGTTTAATCGACGACATCAATCTTTGCAGACGTTGGCGTTCGGTTTTTGCCGTAATTTTTTTCGAGATATTTACCCCATTTGAAAAAGGAACTAACACCGTATAACGTCCTGCAATAGAAATATCACACGACAAACGTGGTCCTTTTGTTGAAATAGGTTCTTTGACAACTTGTACTAAAATTGGTGTGTTTTTACTCAACACTTTATCAATTTTATCGTGTTTGTCAATTTCTGGCTCTAATTTGAAATTATCTAAACGTCCAGATTTTATTCTTTCAGCGATAACTTCTTTAGTAAACTTGTTTAGGGAATTAACGTTTGGTCCTAAATCGTGGTAATGAAGAAAGGCGTCTTTCTCATAACCAATGTCAATAAAGGCAGCGTTTAATCCCGTAACCATCTTCTTGACCGTTCCGAGATAAATGTCTCCAACGGAAAAGTGTGGTTCGGACTCCTCTAAGTGATACTCCACAATGCGTTTGTCTTGCAACAAAGCTATGCGGTCACCTTTGGGAGTCGAATTGATAATTAATTCGTTACTCACAGGTGAATTTAGCATTTAGATTGACAAAATGAGAAGAAATTTGCGTCGTGAGCGTTCTTAGGTAAGCCTCTAATAATCAATAAATTATAGATATGTTCGAGCCTGTTGAGAAAAGGGAAAACGATTTCTAAATCAGGAAAATTATTGACGTTGTATTCAACTATTAGCCGTCTTTATGTGCATTTTGAGAACTCATGGTTCAATGCTTACGACTCTTAATCAATAATTAATAAAATTTTGTCTATACTATTTTTCTTAGTTTGACTTTTAAATGTGGGTGACGTGCTTGGTTTATTAGCTAAAAGACGGATAATTATACAGATTTAGCATGTCAAAACATATCTCTAAAAACTGCTGACCAGTACCAATCTTTACCAAATGTCATAACCGATAATTACATAAATGCCTGATAATTAAAGCATTAAGCAACTAAATTATTTTTCAAGACAACAATCTCACAAAACGACAAAAACAGGCAAACTTCAGAGACTGAATTTTGCCTGTTTTATAAAGGGGTCAGGGGTTTAATAATAAGGTCTATTTTCGATTATACTGATAAAAATCTAAACCTTAAATCTAACCTCTAATCCCTAAACTATTTCTTCTTATGTCTGTTCTTTCTAAGACGCTTCTTTCTTTTGTGCGTTGAGATCTTGTGTCTCTTTCTTTTCTTTCCGCAAGGCATGATTTTAAAAGTTTTAAATGTTAAAAAAATATTTAATTAGATGATAGAGTTTAGAGATTAGATGACAGAAATGAAGAGTGCAGTTATTTAGCATATTATGCCCAAATACATTCTCTTTACTATATAATCTTTACTCTACAATCTATTCTCTACAATCTGAACTCTAATGTAACTTTGATAAAATATCGTTGGCTGCAGCTTTTTCTTGTGGGGCTTGGCTATTTTTCAAGACCTTTTCTAAAATCTGTGTGGCTTCTTCTTTTCTATCTAACTCCGCTAAGCAATATCCCAAATTTAATGCCGCCTTTGAATTTGATGGATTGTTCTTCAGTATTTGCTTGAAACGGTCAACGGCTTTACCAAATTGATTTGACCGAATTGACAAGATTCCTAAACTAAACAATGCTGGTTCATAATCTGGTTCCTTAGCGATGACTTCTCTCAACATCATAATTCCTTGCATTGGAGTTTGAGTGGCGGTATAGGTCATTGCCATATTGGTTTTTGCTAAGAGATTATTAGGGTTTTTATCCAAAACTTTTTGATAAACCTCACGAGCCTTTTCACCCATCTTCACTGTCTTATCGCTCTGGAGAGCGTAAGTAAAGGCTTCATAATACAACCCACCCGCTTTCATCAAATTGTTTTCCGAAGGGTCAATCTTAATAATTTCGTCTGCATAATGTGCCGCACTATCGTATCGGGTATATTTTACAAACTGATTAATTAAATCTTCGGCTGGCTTTATTTTGCCCTTTCCACTTGCTTTCGTATAAACTCCCTTCAAATTATCTATTACTGTTTGTTGTTCTTTGGTCAGTGACTCAGTGTGGCTTTCGGTAACTTGTGGAGTTTCTTCTTTTACACCTTTATCACGATTGGCTGAACCAGTTGTCGATTCTTTAATGGGTTGTTCTAAGGTCTTTTTTTCATCGTTCACTACTACTTTCGGCAAACTGTACAATCCGCCAACGGTTACAAGTGCGATACCAATGATTACTATAAAAGACTTTTGCATTTGCTATAAATTGGTTTATGAATTAGAAAATATAAGTTTATGAGTAAAGGTATTTCAAAAATCTAATTACTCATAAACTTTCAACTCATAAATTCCAATATTATTTTGCGTTAGATTTCACTTGCTCAACAAAAGTTTTTGCAGGTTTGAAACTTGGGATATAATGTTCAGGAATTTCAATGGTGGTATTTTTTGAGATATTACGAGCAATTTTATGAGCTCTCTTTTTGTTCACGAAGCTACCAAACCCTCTTACATATACAGCCTCTCCTTTTGCGAGATTGTCTTTAATTACTGAGAAAAAAGACTCAATTGCACTTGAAACATCTGCTTTGTCGATGCCAGTCTTGTCTGCGATTTCTACGATTACGTCTGCCTTAGTCACTTGTTGAAAATTTTAAGTTAAAAATATATTAAACAATAATGGTTACTTCCTTTTTATCTGATAATGAAGGCGTTAGCTCTATTTTTACAAGCCAATCTCACCATTTTTGAGAACCCTTTAGCATTAGGGGACACAAAGGTACGGTTTTGCTTTTAATTATGAAAGAAACAAAAAATAATTGTCATAACTTTTTTTTTGTAAATGCTTAATTGTTAGACATTTGAGCGAACAAATGATAAATTAACATATATAATTGAACATTTTCATTTTATTATGTTTGTAAAAGAAGATTGTAACTTGTGGATATATTCTCTCATAGATATTGTTAAAAAAGTATTTCATTCCTCAGCAAACACAACGAATGCAAGACCATATATTTTCTCAAAAAATAACTACTTGGTATCATCAAAATAAAAGAAGTTTACCTTGGCGAGATATTCATAACCCTTATTTTATTTGGCTTTCGGAGGTTATTCTTCAACAAACTCGGGTTGTGCAAGGAATGCCTTATTACTTTAAATTCATTGAGACCTTCCCTACGGTACAAGATTTGGCGGCGGCAGATGAAAAAGATGTTTTGCGACTGTGGCAAGGTTTAGGCTATTATTCAAGAGCAAGAAATTTACATACAACCGCTAAAATGGTCGTAGAAAATTATGGAGGCGTGTTTCCAAATACCTATTCCGAATTATTAAAGCTTAAAGGTATTGGTACTTACACGGCTGCCGCCATTGCTTCTTTTGCCTTTGGCGAAAAAGTAGCGGTTTTGGACGGGAATGTTTATCGGGTGCTTTCGAGAGTTTTTGGAGAAGAAACAGACATTGCGAGTAATGAAGCTAAAAAGGTGTTTACAAAATTAGCCGAAGCCGTTCTCCCAGAAAAAAATGTGGATATTCATAACCAAGCCATCATGGAATTTGGAGCGATGCAGTGTACGCCTGCTTCGCCCAATTGTATGTTTTGTCCATTAACTTTTGAATGTGTGGCAAATGCAACGGGGAAAGTGAGCGTTTTGCCCATAAAATCTAAAAAGGTAAAAGTTAGAGAAAGATTTTTTAATTATTTTGTGATTGAACAAAATCGTAATTTTGTGATGCACGAGCGTACACATAAGGATGTATGGTCGGGTATGTACGATTTCTATTTAAAGGAGTTTGTGGAAAATGTTCAAGCGTTTGATGACATTATTGGCGAAGATTTATTTTTGACTGAAGTTTTAAAAAATTCTATCGTGAAAAGAGAATCAAATACTTACACACACGTTTTGACACATCAGAGAATTTATACAAAATTTTGGCATTTAGTAATCAATGATGATTTTCTTATAAATTTGCCTTCAGATTTAAAATGGTTTTCTCTTGATGAAGTTGATAATTTACCCAAATCTACCTTAGTGAATAATTACTTAATTGACTTCGTATTTTAATCTATTTTCAGTAAATTCATAAAAATTTAAACAAAAACCATAGACATGGCTGGCGTAAACAAAGTAATTTTATTAGGAAATCTTGGGGCTGACCCTGAGATTCGTTCTCTACCAAGTGGCTCTAAAGTGGCTACATTTAACATTGCTACATCTGAAGCTTACAACAACAAAGAAGGAGTTAGAGTAGAACAAACCGAATGGCACAGAATTGAACTGTGGGACAATTTGGCAAATATTGCCGAACAGTACCTTCACAAAGGAGATTCAGTGTATGTAGAAGGGAAAATCCGTACTGAAGAATATACGGATAAAGATAATATTAACCGCAGAGTTACCAAAATCAGAGGAACTTCCATGACTTTGGTGGGTAGTGGACGTGGTAGAGAAAATCAAGAAGGTGGAGGTTCAGCACCTGCACCACAAGCTCCACGCCCTGCTCCTGTACAAACAACACCTCCTGCTCCAGAATTTGATACAAATGCTGGTGGCGAAGGTGGAGACGATTTACCATTTTAAGTTATTTTAAGGTTTTAGAGGTTAGGTTTTAGGGGTCAGTTAGGGAATAAAAACTCTATGAATATCTAATTTCTAAAACCTAACCCCTAACCCCTAAAACCTCAACACAATACCCTTGGAAACACGATTGTCCGACGAACCTCACCCGATTTGGGTGCTTTTAGCACAAGTTGAAAGCACCTCCTCATATAGCGTTTATGGAATCAACGCACTTGTTTTAATTGGATTGCTTTTACTTTCTGCCCTCTTAGCAGGCTCTGAAGTTGCATTCTTTTCTCTTTCTGCCGAAGAACGTTCTGCTTGCCGTGAAAGCGAAAGTAGTAGCGAACGCACCATTGCCAAATTGTTGGATAAACCTCAATTATTGCTGGCAACACTCCTGATTTTCATCAATTTAGTCAACATTACGTTCATTACCATTTCGACGTATGTTACAGAACAAATTGTAGGCGAAGAGCAAAAAGAAGGTTTGGTCGCTACATTAATTTTATTAGTGGGCGTAACTTTTATCATTACCTTTTTCGGAGAATTAATCCCTAAAGTTTGGGCTCAACAAAACAATCTGCGTTTTGCCAAAATAACTGCTCCATTGATTAGCATTGCAACAACCATTTTTCAACCACTTTCGTCTTTATTATTGGGGCTTAGCAATATCATCGAAAAACGGGTGGAACGAAAAGGTTATACCATCACAGCGGATGAATTAAATCACGCCTTAGAAATAACCACTGGAAAAGATACTTCTGAACAAGAAAAAGATATTTTGAAAGGCATTGTCAATTTTGGGAGTATTTCTGCCAAAAGTGTGATGCGTTCAAGAAGAGATATTACCGCATTTGACATTACTTATGATTTCCATGAATTGATGGATAAAATCAATAAATCGGGATATTCACGAGTGCCTGTTTATAAAGAAACGATTGATAAAATTGAAGGGGTTCTGTATATCAAAGATTTGCTGCCACACCTCGAAAAAGACGAACATTACCTTTGGCAAGAGTTAATTCGTCAACCATTTTTTATTCCTGAAAGTAAGAAAATTGATGATTTATTGTATGATTTTCAGGAAAAAAGAGTCCACATGGCACTTGTTGTGAATGAATACGGAGAAACTGAAGGACTCGTAACGATGGAAGATATTATTGAGGAAATTGTGGGAGATATTCACGATGAATCGGACGTTGAAGATTTGGGTTATGTAAAATTGCCAGATGGTTCTTATGAATTTGAAGGAAAAGTTGCACTAAATGACGTATGTCGTGCGTTAGATATTGACAATGATTATTTTGATAAAGTCAGAGGTGACAGTGAGTCATTGGGTGGGCTTATCATTGAATTGTTCACTCGTCTGCCTCACGCTGGCGAAGAAATTGAATACGAAAAGTTTAAATTTAGAATTGCTTCGGTAGATACCCGAAGAATTAAAAAAGTGAAAGTAACTCCGAAAATGGAAATTGATGAAGTGAGTAAGGAGCTTTCGTAATACAACAATCATGAAAAAATACCTCTTATTCCTTATTCCATTGTTATCGTGCCAAAAGGTGGTTTCGCCTTCTGATAGTTTCAATGATGCTCAAGATTTGGGGATAATTGAAAACGTTCAAATCAAAGAAGCATCTGGCATTGTGGCGAGTTATCAAAACAAAGGGTTGCTTTGGACGCATAATGACAGTGGAGATAGTAATCGTATTTTTTCAATAGATACCAAGGGAAAAGGCACTCGTGAGTTTTATTTAGAAGGAGCTACAAATCGTGATTGGGAAGCAATTGCTATTGCCAAATTTACAGAAGGTTCATATTTGTATATCGGTGAAATTGGCGATAATAATGCAGAATACGCTACTTCTGCCATTTATCGTGTTCCCGAACCAACTATTACCAGTACAACCCCGCAGAGCAATACGCTAAAAAACGTCCAAAAAATTACCTACAAATATCCAGACGGAGCAAGAGATGTAGAATGTTTTTTGATTGACCAAGTTTCAAAAGATATTTACATTATTAGTAAAAGAGATAATCTAAAACGCCTTTATCGTTTGCCATATCCACAGTCTTATACCAGTACAATAACGGCAGAATTTGTGCAAGAATTAGCATTTTCAACTGGTACTGCCACTCCATTATTCATTACTGACGGCAATATTTCGGCTGACAATCAGGAAATTATCATTAAAAATTACCTCCAAATTTTTCATTGGAGACGTAATACAAATGAAAGTATTGCCGAGGCTTTAAAACGTACACCAATTATGCTTCCTTACACCGCAGAGGCACAAGGTGAAGGCATTTGTTTTGGGGAAGATGGAGCAGGATATTATACAATTAGTGAAGAAAGTTCTAATAAAATACCTGTAAAACTACATTATTATCAGAGAAAATAAATTTAAAAATTCTCTAAATTTAGGCTGAAACATTATACAAAACTTAAACAAATTATCAGCTATGAAAAGGTTTTTTATTCACTTTGCTTTAATATGTCTGAGTGCCTGTAATGCTCCTAAACAACAAGAAAAAACGGACTTTAATGAGCAGTTAATCAAACAGTATTATCAGCACTTCAATAATCACGATTGGGTAAAAATGGCAAATATGTATGCCGATACTACTGAATTTAAAGACCCATCACTCGGACAAGGAATTGTAACGCAAACCAAAGAACAGACCATCAAAAAATATAGTGAATTGAATACTGTATTTCCTAATATAAAAGATGAAGTTGTGAGTGTTTACCCTTCTGACTCAAATCATATCATTGTCGAATTTATTTCCACTGGAACGGCTGCCGACAAATCAGCATTCAAACTTCCAATCTGTACTATTTTTACCATCAAAAATGGCATTATCACAAAGGACTTTACCTATTATGATAACTTTTGATAAGTTTATTTTGAATGCTATTCTATTCCTCAGTGAGCTTTGAGCCACGAATAACTTCGATACTTTCTGTGGAAACTTCCGAGATTGGCCATGCGGTGAGTTCGTCACCTTTTTTTATTGTCTTTACAGGATTTATAAAAGCCCTAATTTCAAATACTTGCCCTACATCTTCACTACTTACACTACCAATGATGACTCTTCCAACCCAATCCCTCCCATTTTGAACTTCTATTGGCTGTTGAACATAATATTTGTTTGTACTTTTAGATTTCACAACGACCCAAACTTCATTTGTATTTTCGGCTGTGCCTTCGATAGGTAAAATACGAGGGACGATAGTATTTGTAGAAGGACTATCAATGTAAAGTCTTTCGTGTTTATCCATAAATAATTGATAAAAAACGAAACCTAAAAGTAGAATAATAGCTACCAATAATAATGGCTTACCTACTATAAATGGAGGATTGGTGGGTGTAGGTTTTGACAATGAGTTTAATGTTTCATCTTCAAGCAAAGCACTTGTTTTGATGCTACTTTCTTTTGTATATGAGCGACAAGTATTTAAAATCTTTTGGCTTGGCGTGTAGTTATTATCTGTAAAAAGCAATGCTAAGGTATTTGTGCTTGGTATATGCAAATTATTCTTCGTTCTGCTTATACCTCTTCGAGTAAAAAACTCCTCTTCAAAAGACTCTTTCAACGATTCATAATTCTTTCTATTTGTATTGTACTCAAAAATCGGGAAGCGGTCTGTATCTAACTTATGATAATACAGATAACGTTTTTTGACATCATCTCTCAAGTTTTTTAGGCTAAAATCTTTATCAAGAAAGGCAGAAGGAAGGATTTCGGTAATAAAACGGGAAGTTTTCATAAATTTTCGGCAGTGTTTATTTCATAAAGTAAATATAAGGGAAAAAATAAGAAAGTCATTTGCACTCAAATTAACCATTTAAAAAATAATTTTGAGTTTATAAAATAGCCCCATTATTCATTCACAGACCGCCTTCTGTTAAAATAAATAAAACCCTCAATTGTCAAATCTCTAAATTAAATTTATGATGAATACCCTAAACAATTTAAGTATCTCTACTAAAGCCTTCGATTTATATTTATACAAAAGTAGATTGAAGATTGAAATTGCTGACATCATTATGTTTGAAGCACACATTAACTATACGACGATTCACTTAATGAATGGCAAGAAAATTATGGTTTCTAAAACCCTGAAATCATTTGAAGAATTATTATTCAACCACCATTTTTATAGAATTCATAGAGCATTTCTGATAAATTCTCAACATTTACAAGCCTATGATTCGACTTTGGGACAAGCACGTCTAACGAATAATTATACCGTTTCTACGTCTCGTAGGAAGAAGGAAGTTTTTGAAAAACAAATGAATAGAGTTTGGCTAAAATCAGCCTAACCTCTATTTATTTAATGTGTTGATTTCGCAGAAATAGGAGCAGAAGCATGAAAATTATCATAAATTCTTTGGGCATAATCGTCCAATAACGCTATAACTCTTTCTCGCTTATCTGACTTTACAATAAAACCAATATGGTATTCCATCTCCATTCTCCAATAAATTTCTGGGTCGTTAAAACCTTCTGTATTAGGATGTTGATGATTGGATAAAGAAATAATAATTCCCGAATAGCTATTTTCAACAGATGGTAAAACGTATTCCTCGCCTTTTGCCATTGCCGTTTCGATAATCGCCCATTCACGCCATAAATTGATGCCTGAAGAGGCTTCCACCATTTCGGCTAAATTTGCCCCTCCTACTCTTGAAGCCGTCTCCAAAAAGATAATTTCGCCCGTTTCGTGGTCTTTGATAAACTCTGAATGACTCGCAGAATAATTCATGCCAAAAGCTTTCATCACTTGGGTATTAGCTTTTTGCAAAGCTTTATCATCTTTTGAGCCAAACGGTACGGTTACTGACCTAAATATTCCTCCGCCATGAGCCACTTCCATTGGCGTTGATAAATATTGACTACAACGAGTGAAGACAAATTTACCATTTACCGAAAGCGAATCTACGTGGAAAACATCGCCAGGTTTAAATTGCTCCACTAAATATTCGTGTCGTCTATCTCCCAAATGATGAACCACTTCCCATAGTTGTTCTGAATTATAGACCTTCTTAATACCAGTTGCAGAAGCTTCAGAACGTGGTTTTACCACACATGGAAACGTTACTTTCTGGGTAAATTCAAAAATATCGTGGTCATTAAATAGACTTGTAAACATTGGCACTTTTATACCTGCTTCTTGAGCTTTCATTCGCATCGCCAATTTATCTCTAAAATGTCGGCTGGTGGTTTGTCCCATTCCTGGAATACGGAAATGTTCCCGTAAATGTGCCGCTCTTTCTACATCAAAATCATCCAAAGCCACAATTCTATCTACTTTCTTCGACCGCATCATGTATGCCAAACCCGCAATGATTTCATCCATCGAAAATGAGCCATCAGGTTTTTCTTCAATGTAGAAAACTTCATCAATAAATTCCCGAACCCAAGGTTTATATTCCAATTTTTTATTGGTCAAAAGATAAACGGTATTCCCCGCTTGTTTGCACGAGCGTAAAAATTCATTGCCTTTAAAAAAAGTTGAAATGCAGAGAAAAGAGAGCGATTGAGTCATTTTGATTTTAGAGTTTTAAATGGAACACTGATTTTACCGATTGGACACGGATTAATAATATGAAAAAATCATTTTAAAAATAAAATTCGTGTCTAATCCATAAAACCAGTGTTCTTTATTCCATAAGGTTTAAATTAATCATTAATTTTCTGAAAATCAAAACCTAAACCATCTTCTCTAAAAACTCCAATAACAACCTAACGCCAAAAGCTGTCCCTGCTCTTTGTGGAGCAAATTCAATATCACCAAAAGCCGTCCCTGCAATATCCAGATGAGCCCAATTTGGGTGATTTTCGGTAAAAACTTCTAAGAATTTTGTTGCAGAAATTGCACCTGCCATTGGTTTTCCAGAATAATTACGGACATCGGCAACATCAGAAGTAATGTCTTCTTTATAAATATCCCAAAGTGGTAAACGCCACAATCTTTCTCCTGTTTGGTCGCCTGCTTTGGCAAGATTTTGGGCTAATTCATCATTGTTTGTAAATAAACCTGCCGCATGATAACCCAAAGTAGCCACGCAACTACCTGTAAGCGTTGCCAAGTCAATCATCGTATCTGGTTGATAATTTTTCACGAGATAATTTAAACCGTCTGCCAAAATCAAACGACCTTCCGCATCGGTATCAATTATTTCAATGGTTTTTCCAGAATACGAGCCAATTACGTCACTTGGTTTGAAAGATTTTCCATCAACGGCATTTTCGCAAGCGGGAATTACGCCAATTAAATGAACGGGTAATTGCAATTTTGCCGCCAATTCAATCGTACCCAAAACGGCAGCTGCTCCGCCCATATCCGACTTCATCAAGTGCATATTGGTTGAAGATTTTATCGAAATTCCACCTGTATCAAACGTCACGCCTTTACCCACTAAACCTACTTTTTGCTTTGCTTCTGGTGATTTATATTCCATCACAATCAAAACTGGCGGGTGTTCGCTACCTTGTCCAACGGCTAAAAGTGCCTCTAATTTTTGCGATTTTAGTTGTTGTTTTTCTAAAATATTGACAGAATATCCAAACTTTTTACCCGAATTTACCGCCCAATCCGCCAACGTTTGAGGTGTTTTTTTATTGGCAGGAGCATTCATCAAGTCAAAAATCTGCATTTGAGTTTTAGCAATTGCTTTCGCTCTTGAGATAATATCATTCGTATTTTCAAGGGATGAAAGGATATTCAAAACCCCATCTTTCTGAAAAATTGGCGATGTCCCCTTTCTTTCAGTTTTATATAAATCCAAATCATAACCTCCTAACATTGAGCCAATCACGGCATATTCAATCCATTCATTAGGCAAATTTTGAACATCAATTGTTACGCCATCAGGCAATTTCGTTTTTTGCTTTAAAAATAGCGTTCTAAAAGCTTTGATAATGTCTAACGAATTAGGTTTCTCCCCTAAACCCACATATATAACCTTTTGATTATTAGCTGAATGAAAGATTTGAAATTCCTTCAATTCAGCTTTAAAATCCTGATTTACTAAATCGAAATTAAGAGCATAATCAGCACAAGATTTTTGTAGTTGACCATCAAAATTTTCATCTTGTAAGAAAGACTGAACAATAACCTTTGAATCAGCATTTAATTGAGTAATATGGTTGATTTTCATGTTTTGTAACCCGAGCTGGGCGGAAATTCGTTTCTCATCGAAAATAAATGAAAGTTCTCGAATCAGGAGATTCGAGTTACATAAAAAAATGCCACCTTGCGGGTGGCATTTTGTGTTTGTCAATATTCGTCTTCATTAAAGAAGAAATCGTCTTTGGTCGGATAATCAGGCCAGATTTCTTCGATGCTTTCATACGGCTGACCGTCATCTTCAAGTTCTTGTAAATTTTCAACTACTTCTAACGGCGACCCAGTACGGATAGCGTAGTCAATGAGTTCGTCTTTGGTTGCAGGCCATGGTGCATCTTCAAGGTATGATGCCAATTCAAGTGTCCAGTACATAATCTATGAATTTGGTTACGATTAATTACTAATTTAAAACCCTGAGAATAAGTTTCTTATACTTCGTATTTTTAGCTATTTTTCTTAGGATTGCAAAAGTATAATTTTTTTCCTTATGAAAAACTGTTTCCATTTAAAAATTATTACTTCCAAATAACACAAAATTTCTGAAAACATTATATTTTGCCTAAAATAAATTTTATTTCTATGACTCTTTCTAAGTTTTCACCTATCATTGAGGTGTGTGCTTTTTCCCTCGAATCGTGCCTTACTGCCCAACAAGGCGGAGCAAAACGAGTTGAACTTTGTGCTGGTATATACGAAGGTGGCACTACTCCGTCAGCAGGATTAATCTCTTTAGCTAAACAACAAACTTCTATCGAAATTCATGCCATGATTCGCCCACGTGGGGGTGATTTTTGTTATTCTGATGATGAAATCGAAGTAATGAAAGCCGATATTCAAATGGTTAAATCTTTGACTTGCGACGGTATCGTTTTGGGTATTTTACAAAAAGATGGTCGGGTAAATATTGCCCAAACAAAAGAATTGGTTGATTTAGCAAAACCCCTACAAGTTACTTTTCACCGTGCTATTGATATGGCTCGTGACTATTTTGAGGCTCTTGAAGATATTATTGAAGCGGGTTGCCATAGAATTTTAACGTCTGGACAAAAAAATACCGCAATGGAGGGAGTTAAAGACCTTACCGAATTGGTAAAACGTGCCGACGGACGTATTCAAATCATGGCTGGCAGTGGCGTAAATGTTCAAAATGCACAAACTCTCGCAAGCACGGGCGTAAATGCCTTACACCTAACAGGAAAGTCAAGCAGAGATTCTGAAATGGTGTACAGAAAAGAAGGAATTGCGATGGGCGGGCTGTCAGAAGTGCCAGAATATGATATTGTTTATTCGGATGCAGATAAAATTCGGGCGGTAGTGGATTTATTTTAGTAGCACAGACTTCAGTCTGTCCGTTAATCGTTACAGACAGACTGAAGTCTGTGTTACTATAAGAAACGCTGCAAATATTCCGTTATCTGAGCCATACAACTCAATGCTAAATCGGGTTTTAATAATAAGGTAAATACAACGCCAAAACCTGCTCCGTAAAGGTGAGCAGAGTGTCCGATATTATCCAAATTTCGTTTTGACATATAATATGAATAAAACGAATAAAGTACTGCATACATAAATGCTGGCATTGGAATAAAATAAATCAAAATTGTGGCGGTTGGGTTAAATAAAATTGCCGAAAAAACAACGGCAGAAACTCCTCCAGATGCCCCAAGTGCATTATATCCGCTACTGTTTTTATATTTTGCAAAATCAGGATAATTAGCCACAATAATTCCAATTAAATATAAGGCAGCGTATAAAAGACTTCCTGTGCTTTCGCCAAAAAGAACGGAAAAATAATATTCTACATTCGCTCCAAAAAAGTATAAACTCAGCATATTGAAGAACAAATGTCCATAGTCAGCATGAAGAAAACCCGACGTTAGAAAACGGTAATATTCATGGTTTCGCTGCACTGAATACGGATTCATAATCCATTTGTTCATGATACTATAATTGTTCCAAGCATAGAGACTCAAAGCAACGGTAATTCCTATAAAAATGAAAGTTAATGACATGGTTTTCTGTTAAAAATGTTAACTGTTTTCTGTTAATTATTCACTGACTACACTTCTCTATCAATTAACATTTCTGCAAAAGCTTTGAGTTCGGTTTTACGTTCATCTTCTACCTTTAATTTGGCAAGACATTCCAAACCTTTATCAAAATACGCATTGATTTTGGCTTCGGCTAATTGTTTGATGCCCAAAGTATCATAAATAGCGGTAACAGCTTTTACTTTTTCGGCATTGTCAAATTCCTTGGCATTTAACCAATAATTCAATGATTCTTTAGTTTCGCCCGTTGCTTTTTCAATAGCTTCAATAAGCATATAGGTTTTTTTATTGGAAATAATATCGCCCCCGACTTGCTTTCCAAATTTTACAGGGTCGCCGTAAACATCCAACAAATCATCTTTTAATTGAAATCCTAAGCCGATATTGATACCAACTTCATACAATAATTCGCAAGATTTATCGCTTGCTCCGCCAATAATCCCACCTAATTCTAAGGCATAACCTAATAAAACAGAGGTTTTTAGCTTTATCATTTCTAAATATTCCGATTCAGTTACGTTTTCACGACTCTCGAAATTCATATCCAATTGCTGACCTTCGCAAACCTCAGCCGCCGTGCGATTAAAGCGTTTCATGGCTTTTTTGAAACGGCTATCTTCTACTTCCATCAATAATTCATACGCCTGCACGAGCATCACATCACCCGAAAGAATAGCAATATTGGCGTTCCATTTTTCATGAACCGTTAGTTTTCCACGACGTAAAGGAGCGTTATCCATAATATCGTCGTGCATCAAGGTAAAATTATGAAAAACTTCAACCGCAGAAGCAGGTTTCACGGCTTTTTGCCAATCGTCGGTAAATAAAGCAGTAGCCATTAAAGTCATCATTGGGCGTAATCGTTTACCGCCTAATGACATCAAATAACGGATTGGTTCGTATAATTCTGGAGGATTTTCACCGTAAGTCTGTTGGGCAAATTCTTCGTTGAGAGCTTGTTGGAAGTGTTTGGTAGTCATTAAAACGAAATTTGGAAAATGAATCTCTAATTATGAATAAAATACTCATTTTAGTTCAACTAAAAAAATGAAGTCATGTTTAACAAACATTAAATTCCACCAAATTTAGAAAGAAGAATTTAAACCCCTCACTCGTTTCAGATTTATTTTGGCTAACTTTGCGGTCGAAGGAACTTTACATTAAAATTCCCAAACTGTAAACAAGCATAATGTTAACTCATCAATTAAAACTCCGTAAGCCACTCGCAGTTTTCGATTTAGAAACTACGGGTATCAATATGATAAAAGACCGTATTGTAGAAATCAGTATCGCCAAAGCTAATATTGATGGAACAGTTACGGTAAAAACAAGAAGAGTAAATCCAGGAATGCCCATTCCTTTGGAGTCATCGTTAATTCACGGAATTTATGACGAAGATGTGGCAAACGAACCCAATTTCAAGCAAATTGCCAAATCGATGGCTCAGTTTTTGGAAGGTTGTGATTTGGCGGGCTTCAACTCAAATCGTTTTGATGTACCTATGTTGGTAGAAGAATTTTTGAGAAATGAAGTTGATTTTGATGTAAAAAATCGTCGTTTGATTGATGCTCAACGTATTTTTCATTTGATGGAACCTCGTAATCTTGGAGCTGCGTATAAATTTTATTGTCAAAAAGAATTAATTGATGCCCACTCTGCCGAAGCCGATACCATCGCTACTTTGGAGGTTCTCAACGCTCAAGTTCAACATTATGAAGGCGTAAAAATCAAAAATTCACAAGGAGAAGAAATCGAACCTGTAAAGAACGATATGGATGCCTTACATGAGATAACTGCTTCAAAATTAGTGGATTTCGCTCAAAGAATGACCTACAATAAAGATGGAATTGAGGTAATTAATTTTGGAAAACACGCAGGAAAACCCGTTTTGCAAGTCTTAAAAGAAGAGCCTTCTTATTATGACTGGATGATGAAAGGAGATTTCCCGATGGACACTAAAAGAAAATTAACTGAAATAAAGTTGAGAGCTTTTAACAATAAGTAGAAAATAATCGTTTCAATTTTAAAGGCAAAACCGTATTTTTGCATCTTATTACGTAAACCAAGCATTATGCAAATACCTGACATTATCCGACAAATTCCTTTGAACTACTACATTTGGTTCAGCACAGCTCTGTTTTGTATCGGAATCATCGGCGTATTGACTCGCCGAAATGCCATTATTATTTTCATGTCTGTTGAGTTAATGCTCAACTCTGTGAATCTCCTCTTAGCAGCATTTTCATCGTACAAGTCTGACCCGTCTGGTCAAATTTTTGTATTTTTCATCATGGCAGTAGCCGCCGCAGAGGTAGCAGTTGGACTGGCAATCATCGTTATGATTTACCGCAATATCCAAACCATTGATGTTGGCTTGTTGAATAAATTGAAATGGTAATGTTAGGGGTTAGGTTTTGGGAGTTGGGGGTTAGTGTTCAGGAAATAACATTAATTCTAAATCTTAAACTAATTCTTTACAGATACTTAGAATTGAGTTAAAAAGTTATCAAGGAGTAAACTTCACAAATTCATAACTCGTAACTCATCACTCATAGCTAAAAATTATGTCTTTAATTACACTAATTCCACTTCTTCCCCTCCTTGGTTTCCTTATTAACGGAATCGGGTTTCGCCATGTACCCAAGTCATTGGCTGGAATCATCAGTTCGGGAGCAGCTTTAGCATCTTTTGCTTGTGTATTGTCTTTATTCTTCGGATTCGACGGTAAACCACAAGTAGTTTCAGTTTTCGATTGGATTACCGTCGGAAAATTGAACATATCAATGTCATTTCTAATTGACCAATTATCTTTATTGATGTTGTTAATCATCACGGGAGTTGGTTCATTAATCCATATTTATTCAATCGGCTACATGAGCCACGACGAAGGTTTCGGTAAGTTTTTTGCTTTCCTAAACCTTTTTTTATTCTTCATGCTACTTTTAGTAATGGGGTCAAATTACGTGGTAATGTTCATTGGTTGGGAAGGTGTTGGTTTGTGTTCTTATCTATTAATTGGATTCTGGAACAAAAACAACAACTATGGAAATGCCGCTCGCAAAGCCTTTATTATGAACCGTATTGGTGACTTAGGCTTTTTATTAGGTATTTTCTTAATCATTACGCATTTCGGTTCAGTTGAATATGCAGATGTTTTAGAAAGAGTAACTGACGGCGGATATTTATCAGGAGATAAAACATTATTCTACATTACACTTTTGTTATTTGTAGGAGCAATGGGTAAATCAGCTCAAATTCCATTATACACATGGTTACCCGATGCGATGGCAGGTCCAACACCTGTATCTGCACTTATCCACGCAGCTACGATGGTAACGGCGGGTATTTACATGATTATCCGTTCAAACTTTATGTATTCGCTTGCACCAGATACCTTGCACATTGTGGCTTGGGTTGGTACGGCAACGGCAATTTTAGCGGCTTCAATTGGTTTATTCCAAAACGATATTAAAAAAGTATTGGCTTACTCAACGGTTTCTCAATTGGGATATATGTTTATGGGCTTGGGTGTAATGGCTTATTCTTCGTCATTCTTCCACGTAATGACTCACGCCTTCTTCAAAGCATTATTATTCTTGGGAGCAGGTTCGGTAATTCACGCTATGTCAGACGAGCAAGATATTCGTAAAATGGGTGGTTTGCGTAAAGCTTTACCAATTACATTTATTACGTTCTTGATTGCAACTATTGCCATTTCAGGTATTCCTCCATTTGCAGGTTTCTTCTCGAAAGATGAAATTTTAGCTCACGTTTTCGAGCATGATAAAGTGATGTGGGGTTTTGCCGTATTTGGTTCAATGATGACTTCATTCTATATGTTCCGTTTGTTGTTTTTGACATTCTTCGGAGAATTCAGAGGAACGCACGAACAAAAACACCATTTGCACGAATCTCCAATTACGATGACTGCTCCATTAATGATTTTGGCAGTGCTTTCGGCAGTGGGTGGATTCTTCAACTTACCGCATATTTTTGGTGGTCACGCAAGTTTAGCTGAATTTATGGCTCCACTTTTTGCTCATTCAAATGTAGAACACGCCGCAGTTGATGAATCATTAGAAAAAACATTAATGGTTGTTTCAGTAATTGCCGCTTTGATTTCAGCAGGATTAGCCTATGTTATTTATGTAGGTAAAAAGACAGTTCCTGTAGCAGATGAACAAGTAGCTGGATTCCAAAAAGTTGTTTATAATAAATACTATATTGACGAACTTTATGATAAAGTATTTGTGAAGCCAATCACGGCATTGTCTAATTTCTTCTCTTCTGTATTTGAATTCTTAGTAATAGATTTAATTGTAGAAGGCGTAGGCAAATTGGTAAAATCGTTATCGGCAGAAGCTCGTTTATTACAAAATGGTACTACGGGTTACTACATTTTTGCGATGGTATTGTCAATTGCCATCATCATTATCTATAGTTTGAAAAGTTTTATTTTAGGGTAATATAAAATATAAAGATGCTAACAATTTCACTAATTCTCCTACCCATCATTGCAGGGCTAATCACCCTCACGACTAAAGGGGAAAATACTAAAAAAGTTGCGGCTGCTTTTGCTTTTGCAGAATTAGCTTTGGGTCTATTTATTTATGGCTCATTTGTCCCTGATGCAACCACGCAATTTGCCACAAGTTTCGATTGGATTCATTCAGCGGGGATTAAATTCTCAGTGGGTATCGACGGAATTAGTTTAACTCTGGTTTGTCTTACCACTTTGATGGTTCCATTTATCATTCTATCAACTTTTGGGAATGATTATAAAAATGCTCCAACTTTCTATGCTCTTATCTTGTTTATGCAAGCAGCATTAATTGGTGTATTTACGGCAAGGGATATTTTCTTATTTTATTTCTTCTTTGAAGTTGCCTTAATTCCAGTGTATTTTATCGCTGCTATTTGGGGAGGAGAAAATCGTATTAAGGTTACTTTCAAATTCTTTGTATATACCATCTTCGGGTCATTATTTATGTTGTTGGCTTTGGTTTATTTGTATCTTCAAACACCAGGGATTGCTCATAAATCAGACTTTGCTTCTATTTATGATGCAGCGAAAATGTTAGATATTACACAACAAGGTTATATTTTCGGAGCATTCTTCATTGCATTTGCTATCAAAATGCCTTTGTTCCCATTCCACACTTGGCAACCAGATACTTATGTGGAAGCTCCAACGGCTGGAACAATGTTATTATCAGGTATTATGTTGAAAATGGGTACTTACGGTTTAATTCGCTTTATATTACCCATCGTTCCATTGGCAGTTGATAAATACGGAATGATTGCAGTTATTCTTTCTGTCATCGGTATTGTGTATGGTTCAATCATTGCCATTCAGCAAAAAGATATGAAACGTTTAATTGCGTATTCATCATTTGCACACGTAGGTTTGATGTCGGCGGGTATTTTTAGTGGAAATATTGACGGTATTCAAGGAGCATTAATCCAAATGTTGGCTCACGGTATCAACGTAGTAGGTCTTTTCTTCATCGTTGAAATTATTCAACAACGCACTAATTCTCGTGAATTGGCTCGTTTAGGTGGTATCACGCAAACAACACCAAACTTGACCGTGTACTTCATTATCTTAATGTTAGGTTCGGTTGCACTTCCATTAACCAATGGTTTTGTGGGTGAATTTTTATTATTGAAAGGAGTTTACGCTTACAATGTATGGGTTGGAGCAATAGCAGGTTTGACAATCATTTTGGGTGCCGTGTATATGTTGAGAATGGTTCAAAAATCAATGTTTGGAATAACTTCAAAAATCACTGAAGGTTTTACAGACTTAACTTTCTCTGAAAAAGCAGTATTACTCCCTTTGTCATTTATGGTTATTGCCTTAGGACTTGCTCCTAATATGTTCTTAAAATTAACAGAACCAGCCGTTATTCAATTATTATCAATCATTAAGTAATAGGAAGTTTAGGTATGAGGTATGAGATATGGGATTGAGGTAAGTGAAATTAGCGTAAAACTGAATCACTAACCGAAACTGATAACTGATAACTGACAACTGATAACTGATAACTGATATTATGAACGCAATTATAGCATTATCACTTTTTGGAATAAGTAGTTTGTTTTTAGGGTTTTTAAACAACCGTAAAATCTTATTACCTGCGACCTTAATTTTTATCCTCATTGCTTTGGGGTTAAATTTTGCAGACTGGAATCATGAGTATTTTTGGTTTAACGGTATGCTAAAAACCGATAATTTATCCATCAATTTTAGTACCGTAATCTTAGTAGCAGCACTGCTTGTAGTTGCAATCTCAAGACATTTTGGTGATGATGAAGAACATTCACATCCTGCTGAATACTATGCCATCATGCTTTTCTCGGTCGTTGGAGCAATTATGATGGTAACTTACGAAAACTTAATAATGCTTTTTGTAGGTTTAGAGATTCTTTCGGTGTCCATGTATGTACTTACAGGGTCAGATAAGAGAAATTTACGTTCAAATGAAGCGGCATTAAAGTATTTCTTGATGGGTTCATTTGCAACGGGTATTTTACTCTTCGGAGTAGCACTGGTTTATGGAGCAACAGGTTCATTCCAAATTCATGGAATTGGTGCAGCAGTAAACGAAGCAAAAGCACAAATGGGCGGACAATATGGCCCAATCTTGATGGCTGGTACTATTTTGATAATGGTAGGTTTGTTATTTAAAATTTCAGCAGCACCATTTCACTTCTGGACGCCAGACGTTTATGACGGAGCCCCGACAATTTTTACAGCCTTCATGTCAACAGTTGTAAAAACAGCAGGTGTTGCCGCAACATACCGTTTATTATCTACTTCATTTCCAGCAATGTACGGTCTTTGGGGAAATCCATTAGTATATATTACAGGTTTAACTTTAATCATCGGTAATATCACGGCAGTCTATCAACAAAGTTTCAAGCGTATGTTGGCTTACTCAAGCATATCGCACGCAGGATATTTATTGATTACCGTATTAGCAAAACGACCTGAAACAAACTCATCAATTTTATTTTACTCATTGGCATATTCGATTGCAACAATTTCAGCTTTTGCCGTATTAATTGTGGTTTCAGAAGCGAAAGCAAAAGCAGGAAAAGCAGATGAAAGTTTTGATGCTTTAAATGGCTTAGCTAAAAACAATCCATTCTTAGCATTTGTATTAACAGTTTCGATGTTGTCGTTAGCAGGAATTCCTTTAACCGCAGGATTTTTCGGTAAATTCTTTATCTTTACAGATGCTTTTGCCAATCCATCAATATTATTTAAAGGGTTATTGGTAATCGCAATTTTAATGTCAGCAGTTGGTATTTACTATTATTTTAAACCAATCATTGCCGCTTACATGAGAAATGGAGATACTGAAAAAATCGAAATTTCGCCCATTTATAAATATACTCTAATCTTAACAACAGCCTTGACTATCATTTTGGGAATTGCTCCAGACTTAGTCAAAAAACTATTCTAACACATTGCCGAAATCAAACTTAATCAATAAAAAAGACCTCATTGCCTATTTTTTAGTAGCAGGAACGGGAGCAGCAGTTCAACTGATAGCTGGAAGTTTTCTTCGGAATAGTTTCCATTTTTCATACAGTTCTGCCGTTTCGTTGGCTTATCTTATCTCGTTCATTGTTGGTTTTGTTTTGACTAAAATGTTCGCTTTTGATGCCCGTAATACCAATCAGACTCGCAGGGAGATGCTCAAGTTCATGATGGTCGCAGTAGGTTCTTGGGGAATAACGGTCTTTTTCTCTGTTACTTCACTCAAGTTTGTAGAATCAACTTTAGGTAAAAACACGATAATACTACCATTTTCAGAAAAACCCATGAATCTTAATGAATTGGGTTGTCAGATTGTCGGAATGGGCGTAAGTTTTGTATTTAATTATATTTTACATAAAACTTTCACTTTTAGAAGCACAGGTTTTTATGATAGACTAAAGAAACTTGTTTCTTAATTAGAAAACATCAAAAAGCTTCCGTTTAATACGGAAGCTTTTTTTATAAAAAAAACCAAAAATATTACTTATTCAAGATTTAACAGGTCTAAAACTTAATAAAGTAGCCTTAAAAAAGTGAAAATGTCGTTAAGTTTAACATAGTTTTAAGGATAAATTTGTACTTTTCTCAGAAAAAGCAATCAAAAAGAAAGAACTTTTAAGAATTATTAAAATTTCATTAAGATTTCTTGCACAGAATAAAACTTGTACATAAATTTGTATCAAATCAAACCCAAATTCACCACAGAAATGAAAAAATTCTTTGCATTCGCATTAGTAGCTTCAATGATGTCATTAGCTGCTTGTTCTGAGAAAAAAGCTGAAACTACTGCAACTGATTCAGTAACTGTTGATACTACTGTAGCTGTTGATACTGTTGCTGTTGTTGATACTGCTGTTGCTGTTGATACTGCTGCTGCTAAGTAATTAGAGCCAATAGTTTCTTTCGAAAGAGAACATATAAAAGTCTTGACATAGTCAGGACTTTTATGTTTTCAAATTAAACATTCTCCTTCCTTAGAAAAACAATATTATAGTATTTAATAAAAATAACTTAACAATAAAATGAAAAAATTCTTTGCATTCGCATTAGTAGCTTCAATGATGTCATTAGCTGCTTGTTCTGAGAAAAAAGCTGAAACTACTGCAACTGATTCAGTAACTGTTGATACTACTGTAGTTGTTGATACTGCTGCTGTTGTTGATACTGCTGCTGCTATGTCTGCTGATACTGCTGCTGCTAAGTAATTAGAGCCAATAGTTTCTTTCGAAAGAAAACAAAAAAAAGAGTCTTGACTATGTCAAGGCTCTTTTTTTATGAATAACATAAAAGCACTTTTGATTATATTTGTTACCATCCAAAATTCATATAAATGCAAGATAAGAAAACTCGAAATTATTGGTGGCTAAATGCTAATCCACGAATCTGGACAATTAATTCATTTAAGGTTGACCAAATTCTGCATTATACATCTTACAATGAGTTTGGGAATAAAAGACGCATCTATAAAAACTTTGAAATGGTGCAGAAAGGAGATTTAGTTATTGGCTACGAATCAACCCCTATCAAACAAATAAAAGCCATTTTTGAAATTATCAAACCATTACATCGTGACACAAAATTAGATGAAGTTATTTCTTTGAAACTAATTGATAAAGTTCCAGAACCTATCGACTGGGACGATTTGAAAGCTATCCATTTTTTTAAAGATTCTGATATTCTAAAAAATAATCAAGGAAGTTTATTTAAGCTAAATGAAGATGAATTTGAGGCGATTCAAGCAATGATTGATGCCCAAAAAGAATCCTTACAACATGAAGATATTTTGATTCCTTATGAAAAAAAAGAGGCATTAAATGACCTTTTCATTGATGACGATAAGTTTGATGACATCATTGATACCCTCAGATATAAAAAAAATATTATTTTGCAGGGACCTCCCGGTGTCGGAAAAACCTTTATAGCCAAACGCTTAGCTTACACATTAATCGGCACCCAAGACGACGGTAGAATCAAAATGGTACAATTTCATCAATCGTATTCTTATGAAGATTTTATTCAAGGTTTGCGACCTGACGACCATGGTGGTTTTAAGCTCAAAAATGGCGTTTTTTATGATTTTTGTCGGCAAGCACAACGTAATTCAGGAATTGACCATTTTTTCATCATTGATGAAATCAATCGAGGAAATTTAAGTAAAATTTTTGGCGAACTACTCCTACTCATTGAATCTGACAAACGTGGACGAGCCAATGAAATGCCTTTAACTTATGGAGATAAAGACTCTGAACCATTTTATGTACCTGATAATCTGCATATCATTGGTACCATGAACACGGCAGACCGTTCTTTAGCGATGATAGACTACGCTTTACGTCGAAGATTCGCCTTCATTGCTCTTGAACCTCTATTTAATCAAAAATTTATTGATTTCTTGATGAAACAAGGGGTTCCAAAGAAATTTTCTGAAGAGATTACATCACGGATAATGGCTTTGAATACTAAGATTTTGAATGACAGAAATCTTGGGAAAGGTTTTCAAATTGGGCATAGTTATTTCTCAAATTACCACGAAAATGATCATCCACAAAGGTGGTACAGAAGAGTCGTGAATTTAGAAATTGCTCCACTTTTGGAAGAATATTGGTTTGATAATGAAGAAAAAGCCAAAGTTGAAATCAGTAAATTAATTGAACAGTTCTGACCGTAATTTAGTCTGCATGAATTGACTTTGGCTGGTACAAACTGAAGTCTGTATTACTAATATACCCAATAATTGATTCCAATTCAAAACATATATTATTTACTCTGCTACGCTTGGAATAGGCTGGAGGAAAGAGATTTGATTGAAGTTTCAACCGACGAGTCACCTGATTTGGTTAATCTTTTAGCACGAGTATTATTAAATGGTTCGAAGACTTTATTGAAAAGAGGTTTAGAACAACAATATTTATCCCAAACAGAAACTTATCAAGGTATCAAAGGTAAGTTGGATATTAGTCAGTCTTTCAAAAAAAACTTGTTTGTAAAAGGACTTGCCGTTTGTGAATACGATGAACTTTCGAGTAATATTTTAGCAAATCAAATTGTTAAAACAACCCTGATTAATCTTCACAGAACGGAAGCGTTAAACACCAAGTTGAGACACGAAATTAAAGCTGTTTTGTGGCGAATGAATGATATAAATGAAATCAATATTTCGGCAGGGGTTTTCAGACAAATTGATACTCCCAAAAACAATATTCTGTATTCTTTTCTATTGAATATCAGCGAATTAATCTATCTAAATTTAATACCTAATCAAATAGAAGGGCGATTTATTTTCAGAGATTTTGTACAAGATGAAAGACAAATGGCGAAAGTTTTTGAGGATTTTATTCGTAATTTTTATAAAATTGAAGCCCCAAAAGCAAAGGTTTATCGAGAAGATTTACGCTGGAAAATGACAGGAGAAAATACTCATTTTTTACCCAAAATGCAGACCGATATTTCGATAAAAATTGATGGTAAAAAACTAATTATTGATACCAAATATTATACTGAAACCTTTCAGAAATACTATAATTCAGAAAAAATTCACTCACCGCATTTGTACCAACTTTTTGCCTACCTGAAAAATCAAGAAGATACACAAGCTGAAGGTATTTTGATTTATCCAACCATTGAAAAGTCTTTAAGTTTGTCGTATATGCACGAAGGACACACGATTAGGGTTGAAACGCTAAATCTAAATCAAGATTGGCAAGGAATTAAATCAGATTTATTAGCAATCATTGAGGCTTAAATGTCAATAGTAAAAACCTTGTTCTTTGAATTAAATAAATACGATTTCTTCTGGTTTTGGAAGAACAGATTTACGATATTAGTTTGGTCATCAAACATATCAAACAATGTAATATTTTGAATCTTACAACCATTAACAGACTCATTTACAGGCATTTCCAAATAAATCCAAGTAGCTTCTCCTTCGTTTTCTTTACCCACATATTGAAAGGTAATCTTTTGATTTTTGGGATTGATTACCGCAAAATATTTTCGCACATAAGCCTCTACATAAGCATCATTTTTATCGGTATTTTCTACTACGAATTTTCTATTTTGGTTATTAGCAGAAAGTGCTTTTTGCAAGTCGTCAGTGAATAGTCTAAGGCTAATTTCAAAGGATTTTGACTTAACATTATAACGCATTTCAGTAAGACTGGTATGGAAGTCGTGCGTAGAAGGGAGAAAAGACGTATTGAGAATAAATACCATTCCTAAAACCAAAAACCTGCAAGTGTTTTTGAGACTTGCAGGTTTTGATGACTTAGTGACTTCCCGAAAGTTTAAAACTTTCGGGAAGTTGAAACTTCTCTTATTATTTCTTTGCAAAAAAATCATTCAATTCCGATGTGGAAACATCGAGTTACAATTACTTGAAAATCTTAAAAATATCGTTTCCGAAAGCAAAAACCATCAATCCTAAAAGAATCACAGTTCCGACTTGTTGAGCAATTTCTTGCACTCTGATTGAAGGAGTTTTTCCCGTAATCATTTCCCAAATCAAGAAAATAGCGTGTCCACCATCTAAAGCAGGAATTGGCAAAGCATTCATAAATGCTAATGACATAGATAATAGCCCAGTCAAAAACCAGAAATTAGCCCAATCCCATTTTCCACCGAAAATTTTGGCAATTCCAACGGGACCACTCACGGCATTTGAAGCAGAAACTTCACCTTTAAAAATCTTTTTGAATCCTTTCAAATTCGTTCCTACAACGGCAAATGCTTCTACAAAACCAGCGTTGAATGCTTGCCCAATAGTATAATCTTCGTGGGTAGATTTCAATAAAGAGTTTGGTCTGATACCAATTTTACCTTCGCTCGAAACACTAATTTTCAAGGTATCTAAAGCTCCCTTTCTATCAATAATTGCAGTTACAATTTTTCCTTTATTTTCCATCAAAATTGGAGCTAATTCTTGGTAGAATTTCACAGGTTTCCCTGCAACACCCACAAATTTATCTCCCACTTTTAGACCTGCTTTGAAAGCACCGCCACCGCCTTCGTTTTCTGCAACTTCTTTAATGTCAAAAGGTAAACCTTCTTGAATAAATTCACCTTTTTTACCATTAGCTAATTGGTCTAAAAAACCTTTTGGAAGCGTAATATCTTTGGTTTCACCGTTACGTTCAATTGTGTATTTGGCATCATCCTCCATGATTAACTTAGGAACTTCATCAAAGCGAACAGGCACTTTCCCGTTCACAGCTAAGATTTTATCTCCCGTTTTGAAGCCAACTTCTTCTGCAATTTTACCTGCATAAATACCTTGCTTATTTACTTCCGAAAGCGTTACGTAGTTATCGCCAGAGTTGTATCTGATACCCCAAAAAATGAGAACGCCCAAAATAAGGTTGACGATAATTCCACCTAACATTACGATTAAACGCTGCCAAGCTGGTTTTCCTCTAAATTCCCAAGGTTCTGGAACGGTTGATAATTTGGACGCATCTTGCGTTTCGTCAATCATTCCTGCAATAGAAACATAACCACCCAAAGGAAACCAACCGATGCCGTACTCTGTGTCACCGACTTTCTTTTTGAACAAAGCGAAATTTAAAACCGTTGGAACAGGGAATAAAAAGTCGAAGAAAAGATAAAATTTATCTACTCGCATTTTGAACCACTTTGCCGTGATATAATGCCCAAATTCGTGCAAACTAACTAAAATTGACAGTGCTAAAATCAACTGTCCCGCCATTACTAAACCTTCCATTATTTTCAGTTATCAGTTACCAGTAAACAGTTCTCATTGTTGAATCGGGTAACGTGTATTATTATTTTTTGATATTAATTATAAGTAATTTTCACAATAATTCCTTCGCAAACCGTCTTGTCTCCTCATCCGTCTGCACATAATCATCAATGCTTGGTTTTTGAATAAACGATACTTTGCTCATACAAGTTTCAATGAAATCTGACATGGCTAAGAAACCAATTTTATCTTGTAAAAATGCTTCTACGGCTACTTCGTTGGCGGCATTCATAATACAAGGTAAATTTCCGCCTTTTTCCATTGCGTCAAAAGCTAATTGCAAGTTACGAAATGTTTTTTTATCGGGCTGTTCAAATGTGAGAGACGGATATTTTGTGAAGTCAAAACGTGGGAAATCCGATTTTAGTCTATTCGGGAAACCTAAGGCAAACTGAATCGGTAATTTCATATCGGGTAAACCCATTTGAGCTTTCATCGAACCGTCTTCAAACTGAACTAAGGAATGAATAATTGACTGCGGATGCACAACTACCTCAATTTGAGAAGCTTGCAAACCAAAAAGCCATTTCGCTTCAATTACTTCCAAACCTTTATTCATCAAACTGGCAGAATCAATAGTAATTTTTGCTCCCATTACCCAGTTTGGATGTTTCAATGCCTGAGCTTTTGTGACGGTTTCTAACTCTGTACGCTGTTTTCCACGAAAAGGTCCACCCGAAGCCGTCAAAATTATTTTTTCAATTGGATTATGAAACTCTCCGACTAAACACTGAAAAATAGCTGAATGTTCAGAATCGACAGGATAGATATTTACGCCTTTTTCTTCGGCAAGTTTGGTAATAATTTCACCTGCGACTACTAAAGTTTCTTTGTTGGCAAGGGCAATATGTTTACCTGCTTCAATGGCTTTGATAGTCGGTAAAAGTCCCGCATAACCAACCATTGAGGTCAAAACTATATCAACGGTATCCATTTGTACGACATCCTCAACGGCTTTCATACCTGCGTAAACCTTCACGTCGGTATGTGAAAGAGCCGTAAAAACTTTGTCGTAAAGGGTTTCGTTGGTAATAACTACGCAATTGGGATTGAACTTAATACTTTGTTCAATCAATAAATCAGCGTTGTTTTGAGCCGTTAAAATTTCTACTTCAAAACTATCTGGATTCGCTTCGATTACTTCTAATGCCTGAGTACCTATCGAACCCGTTGAGCCAAGAATGGCTATTCTTCTTTTTTGCATATAATTTACGTTCACGCCAAATCTAAGGCTTTTAAACGTCTCAATAATTCTTTATCTGAAATGTCTTCTTGTTCTGATTTATCATAAATTGAGATGAGGTAAATCTCATCATCTTTTATATGAAAATGTGTAATCACTCTTGCACCACCTCTTTTCCCCTTTCCTTTTGATTCAATAGCGAGACGGATTTTGTAGCAACCTAACGGTAAAGCATCTCCTTGAATTGGGTCTATTTTGAGTGATTCAAAAAGTAAGACTATTTCAGAAGCAAGTGAGCGATACTTTTTAGCCAAAGGTTTAGCTTCACGACTAAAATAATTTGTAACAATTAATTCTGTCATAAATATCCCTCCCTCTTTAATTCGTTCAAAAATTCATCGCCTGATTGTAATTTTATTTTTCCTTGTTTATGTAGGTTTACTTCATTTACAGCTTCTGAAATTCCATCAAGAATCCGCTTTTGTTCAGCCGATAAAGAAGGTTCTTCTACCTTAATATTCTTTTCAACCTTTACGAAATCAAAGGCTTTTACCACTTTTAGAAAAAAAGAGGCGTGATTATCAGGTATTGAAATTGTTAATTGTCTCATGATTGTGCTTTTTTATCAAATAATATCTGCAAATTTCGTTCATAAATTCCGCCTGCATCTACTCGGGTAATGTTTTCGAGAGAAACCATTAAATGACTTCTATCTAAGGTTGATTTAGTTCCGAAAGCATTAATCACTAAAGTTTCTTCGTCAATATCTTCTAATTGCCCAATAATATAAACGCTACTATCAATATCTTGAATTCTGACAGTTAGGTGATTAAAATTATCAAAAGCAGACTTTATAATGGTTTCAATCGATTCTAAATTGATATTTTTTACTTCCGATTCGTATTCTTTCTTAAAAATTAATTTGAAAGTATTTTCAATATCATTTCCTCCCCAATTGATTCGGGTAATATTATCTCTTCTCAGAATAGAAATTCCATCGAATAAACTTTCTTCATTAAATTTTTTAAGGACTAAAAACTCTTCGTTGAAGTCAATAATAAAGCCATAATCGGCTTCACTATAACTGTCTGTATAAATATAAACGAAGGTTGTGTCATCTCTTAATTTACTCAAATATTTTATTTCTACACTCATTTCTTAGTTTTCTACTGATTGTTAATCTTAAACTTTATCAAGATTTACACAAAAATAAGGTTTAAAAGTATTAACTCAATTGTTTAATAAAGGTTAAAAACAAAAACGCTATAAAAGTTCTATATTTCAGACTTTTATAGCGTTCTATGATAGTAATTTCAATAAATTTATTTCAGTCTTACCAACTTAAACTCACTGTAATCTCCTTCACGACCTATCTTATTTTTACCAATAATCAATGTATCATTCGTTAATTTAACAATACTATTACTGGAATTTCCATAAATGATTAATGATTCTTTATCAGGCTCAACCTGTATTTTAAAATCCTCGTCCACCTTGCTATATTTTGCTTTACGTGTTATTAAACCTCTGTAACAAAGGTCACAAGGGTAGTCTTTTTCGATAACCGAATCAGTCGAAAACTGATAGGTGATGTCACCACTTGATTGTCTTTTAAAACTTTTCCATGTAAAAGATGAAATGGGCATGGTCAGGTTCAGATTCTCCCTTGATTCCACCAAATGCCAAGTTGAACCTATCAAAGATGGTGGAGAAATAGTAGTTTCTTTCTTACAAGAAAATAGAGCTATCGTAATTAAAAGTAGAGATGAGTATTTCATATTTTTTACGGAAAGACACCAATCCCAACAATTTAGTTGGAAAACTATTGCTATTTCTTACACTCATTATCCACCATTCGCCAGATATTCAAGGGATTAGCTTCTTTTAATTCATCGGGTAAAAGACTATCTGGAAAACTTTGATAACTGGCTGGACGCACAAAACGTTTGATAGCATCAGGACCAACGGAGGTAAAACGCCCATCGGTAGAAGCAGGAAATGGCCCTCCGTGTTGCATGGCAAAACAAACTTCTACACCCGTTGGCACATTATTAAAATTCAATCTTCCTGATACATTTCTTAGAATATCAACAATTGCTTCATTGGCTTGCAATTCCGATTCTGTCGCCATTAAAGTTGCCGTAAGTTGTCCTTCTAAATGTCCTAAAACCTCCCTTAATTGAGCTAAATCTTCACATTTTACCACCAACGAAAAAGGTCCAAAAACCTCTTGGTGTAAGGTCGGATTTTTCAGAAACACATCGGCACTTACAGAGGCAATTGTTGGCATACCTTGAATTTGAGCCGTTTTTTCAACTTTAGAAACTGATTCAGTTATTACCTTATCTTGTGCCAAAGCAAGAGTTTTCTTTCCTTCAAAGTTCTGGTAAATACCTTCATTTAGCATGGTGGCAGGAGCTATTTTTTCAATTTCATCGGATAAAATATCCATAAATTTCTCAAGATTTTCGTTTTCAATACCAATAATCAATCCTGGATTTGTACAAAACTGCCCAACGCCCAAGGTGATTGAACTGGCATAAGACATTGCTATATTTTCAGCATCTTGAGCCATTTTTTCGGGCATCAAAACAACGGGATTTACACTTCCCATTTCTGAAAAAACAGGAATTGGCTCTTTCCGTTGATTTGCCATATCAAACAAGGCTTTTCCTCCTGCAAACGAACCCGTAAAACCAACGGCTTTGGTTTCTGGGTGCATTACTAAGGCTTTTCCAATTTCAAAACCATCGCCACTATCCAAATGAGCAAACACCCCTTTTGGCATATTGGTACGCTCTGCTGCTTTCAAAATTGCACCTGCCACCATTGCTGATGTACGTGCGTGGGCAGGGTGTCCTTTTACCACAACTGGGCAACCAGCCGCCAAAGCAGAAGCGGTATCTCCTCCCGCCGTTGAATAAGCAAATGGAAAATTACTCGCCCCAAAAACAGCCACTGTGCCAATTGGGACTAACATTTTACGTAAATCTACTTTCGGAATTGGCTGACGTTGATGGTTTGCCGAATCAATCCGAGCTTCAACCCAAGAGCCTTCTTCCAATAAATCAGCAAAAGTTTTGAGTTGAAAAATGGTACGTCCACGCTCCCCAAGCAAGCGTCCTTCGGGCAGATTTGTTTCTTGCATGGCAGTTTGGATTAATTCCATACCTAAACCTTCTATTTCTTCAGCAATGGCTCTTAAAAAGTTTGCTTTTCCTTTTCCCGAAATTTTACGATATTTTTTGAACGCTTCGGCAGCTTGTTGCATTATGTCATTGACTTGTTGCATGATTGGTTTTGAGTAAATTTTAGTACAAAAATACACTTGTTTTGGTCAGGCTTTTACAGAATTTCAGAAACCCATTTTCAAAAAAAGAATAAAATACCAAGAATCAATGTTTTTCGTTATGTATGGTATAAATATTGCAAATATTTTGTCTGGAAATACTGTAATACAATCTATTAACCGTATTTTTATTAAATTGCAAGAAATTATGATTTATTAATAGATTCGTAATTTTTTGAAAACCTTTTTTCTAAGCGTATCTACTAAATAGCTTTATAAACACAAAAATATTTAATACTGAAGGGAGTAAATTTTGAAGACTTTTGATATTTAATGTGTTTCCATATTTGCTGGTAATTTTTCGATGATATTTAATTATAAAAATATATCCACTCTCCTGATTATCTCTCTGGTATTCAGCCAATTGTCCTTTTCTCAAAAGAAAGATTCCAAGAAAAAAGGAGAATATACATCTTCGCAACTTCAAGAAGCAGAGGCGTATTTTACCGAAGGTATGAAATTTTATATGATGGAAGATTATGAAAGAGCCATTCCATCTTATCAAAAAGCCCTCGAAATCACGCCCGACAATAGCGGTGTTTTTTACGCATTATCGAATAATTATCAAAAATTAAAAGAAGAAGACAAGGCCATTCTTTTTGCTGAAAAAGCGGTTCAACAAGATCCTGAAAATGCTAATTATGGTGAACTTTTAGCAGATTTGTACGTCCGCAAACACAAATACGATGAAGCGGCAAAAGTTTATCAGAATTTGATTGCCCAAAATCCTTCCAAAGCAGAATATCATGTTGAACAAGCAGCAGTGTATATTTTTGATAATCAGTACGATGAAGCGTTGAAATCTTACGACCGTGCAGAACGTATTATGGGCGTAAATGAAGAAGTAACTCGTCAGAAGCAAATGGTTTTGATGAAAATTGGCAAAGTTGATGATGCCGTGAAAGAAGGCGAAAAATTAGTTTCATCTGACCCAGAAGAAATTGAATTTAGCATCGACCAAGCGGAGTTGTTAATGTCGAATAAGCAAAGCGAAAAAGCTATTCCATACCTTGAAAAAATCTTAAAACTTAATCCTGATAATGCCCAAGCCCACGTAATGTTGGCACAATTGTATCAAGAAAAAGGTGATATGGAAAAGTGTAATCGTGAATTGGAATTAGCTTTCGCTGATAACAATTTGGATGCCACCACCAAAGCCAGAATTTTGATGGGTTATATGAGCATGGTGAAAGATGAAAAATCAAGAGAAACTGCTTTTAATTTGGTAAAATCATTGGTAAAACAAAACCCCAATGACCCCAAATCTCATGCTATTTATGGTGATTTGTTACTTCAAAAAGGAGACGAAAAAGGTGCAAGAGACGAATACGTAAGAGCTGCCCGTTTGGATAAATCGGTTCACGATGTTTGGGGAAATATCATCAATATGGACTTTAGATTGCGACAAGTAGATAGTGCCATTGTTCACAGTGAAGAAGCTATTGAGGTTTTTCCAAATCAATCCGCATTTTGGTATTTGAACGGCTCGGCATATTATCAAAAACGGAATCATGCCAAAGCGGTTGAGTCGTTGGAAGAAGCCCGCAGACTTGCTCCCGAAGGTTCAGATTTAACCCAACATATTTATGCTTTATTGGGTGATACATATAATAGTTTGAACAAACACGAAAAGTCGGATGATGCCTATGAAGCAGCTTTGAAAGAAGACCCAAATAACGACCATGTTCTTAATAATTACAGTTATTTTTTATCTTTAAGAAAAGAGAAATTAGAACGTGCCGCTCAAATGGCTGAGAGATTAGTAGAAAAACATCCAGACAATGGTACTTACTTAGATACTTACGCATGGGTATTGTACGTGATGAAAGACTACAAAAAAGCAAAAGTATTTTTGGAAAGAGCCGTTGAACAAAACAAAAGTAATAGTGGAACAATTGTAGAACATTATGGCGATGTACTTTTTCAATTGGGTGAAAAAGATAAAGCTATTGAACAATGGAGAAAAGCAAAAACAGTTGGAACAACCAGTACATTAATAAACCAGAAAATAGCTGAAATGAAGCTCATTGAATAAAAGTAGCAAAGGTTTTCAACCTCTTTATCTGTATTCTGAGCAGGTCGGAAACCTGTGCTACTTCATAAATAACCCTAAAAATGAACAAATCCATTTTATTCTTTCTTGCATCAATACTATTATTTACTTCTTGTAAACGTCAACAGATTAATCAGACCACTGCTCTACCAGAAGTTAAAGATTCCCTTCAAGTAGTCAGTACACCTCCAATAATCAAAGATTCCTTACAAGTTGTGACAACGCCTAACAATCCAGTAAAAGTTGGAGAAATGGAGGAAGAAAAAGTAAAAATTGATGAAATTGACTTTAAGTATTTGAAGGCAAAATCGAAAGTAGCAATTGTAAAAGATGGAAAAACGGAAAACGTTGCTGCCAATATTAGAATAAAAAAAGATAGTATTATTTGGTTGTCTGTTACTTACGGAATTGTTGGAGAAGTAGCTCGTGCATTAATAACGCAAGACTCTGCCTTTGTTTTTGCCTTAAATACCAAAACATTCAAAAAAGAATATCACAAATATAGTTTCGTTGAATTAAGCCGAGAATACAATTTTGAGCTAAATTATAATATCATTCAATCAGCAATTGTAGGAAGTCAGCCTATCAAAAAGAAATATAAAGTTTCAAAAGAAAAGGGGTTTTTCCTTTTAAGACAAAACGAAGGGAAAGTAACAGTTGATAATTATGTTGGAGAATTTGACAGAAAGCTGAAAAAAGTCATGCTTGAAGACCAATTGCCAACTAAGCGAAAAATGACACTTGATTTTGAAGATTTTACCACTTTAAATCAGTATCTTTTCCCTTACACAAGTGTATTGACGCTTGATGTACAATCACCTGATGACCAGAAATTTTACCAGACTTTAATTCAACTAAAACACACAAAAGTTGAATTGTCTGATACTGCGTTAGAATTTCCTTTTAAGTTTCAATAACATTATTGACAAAAATTAAACTTAATAACGTTAAACTCATTAACTCCTTACAACATATCTCATTCACAAAAGCAGCCCCGAAATTAATTTCTGGACTGCTTCTTGTTTTGTTATGTTTGTCAATTTCTGAAGGATTCGGACAGAATAGACGAAAGTCTAATCGCCGTGCGAGATTGGAAGCGGCTAAACGTGATAATCTCCAAAAAATTCAGGAAATCAATAAAATTATTGAAAAAACCGAGCAGAAAAAAGAAGTGAGTGTTGGCAAACTAAATGCCATTGGAGAAAGAATAAACAAACAATCTCGGCAAATTGACATCATTTCTGAAAATCAACAACTCCTTGAAAATGAAGCACAAGAACTCTCTCGTGTAACAACTGAATTATCAGGAAATTTAGAAAAACTGAAAGCGGAATATGCCAAAATGATTTTCGCTTCTGCCAAAACAAGTAATAAATTTAACAAATTGAGCTTCTTGTTTTCATCAGCCAATTTCAATCAATTAGTCAGACGTTACAAATACCTCCAACAATACTCGGAAGCCCGTGAAAAGCAAGCAGTTTTAATTCAAAAAGTACGGACAGAACTCTTAGCAGAACAAGTAAAAGTTTTACAGAAAAAACAAGAACAAGCCTCAGTTTTACGAGAAAAAATCACGGAAACCCAAAGTTTACAAGTTTTGAAAGGAAAACAGTCAGATGTAGTTTCCCAACTGAGTCAGAAAGAAAAAGCTCTCAAAAATCAATTAGCAAGCAATAAACAGGCAGTTGAACGATTAGAAAATATGATTGCCCGAATTGTAGAACGAGAAATTAAACGCTCACAAGAACGTGAACGCAACTCTCGTAGTAGCAATGCTGGCAAGTCTAATAAGTCGGAGTCGTCCAATAAATCTATCGCCATGACTGCCGAAGAAAGTAAACTGGCAACGTCATTTTCTGCCCTGCGTGGACGAATGCCTTGGCCAGTAGGTTCTGGATTTATTTCTGACCATTTCGGTGTGCATCGTCATCCAGTGTTGAAAGGAATTAAAACCAACAATAATGGCGTAGATATTCAAACCAGTGCGGGCAACGATGTAAAAGTAGTTTACGATGGTATTGTGCAATCGGTGGTATCAATTCCAGGGGCAAATATGATTGTGGCAGTTCAGCACGGCGACTATTTTACGGTTTACAGTAAATTATCAAATGTGAATGTTTCGACAGGACAAAAAATTCATTCAGGACAAAAAATTGGTGTAGTGGCTACGGATAATGACGGAACATCAGAAATCAATTTTCAAGTATGGAAAAATTTTGATAAAATAAATCCAGAGAATTGGTTGAGAGGAAGATGATTTTTTTAGAGTATAGATTAAAGATAACAGAGTTTAGAGAACAGATTACAGATATTAGAGTTTAGATAAACAACATCACTCTATCATCTGACCGCTATAATCTTTTATCTAACCGCTATAATCTAAGCTCTATAAACTAACATTGGCATTCTTTTTGACTTAGCCTTTAAAAGATTCATACCAAACGTGGAATATTCCAAGACTTTTCATAATTTTGCAGTCCGATTTTTAATCAGGAACTTTCAATAAGTTAATTGCCTTTTAAACTCATTTTCAATTCCTTACAAAGGCGATTAACCATTAACAATAACAATAAACCAACAAATGGCAAAGAAAGAAGAAAAATCACCGCTTGAATTTTTGGAAACCCCTGAGGGTTTGCAACATGAATTTCAACATGAAATAAACAAAGTTCAAACGACTGTTGAGAAAAATAAAAGTGTAATCTATGGCGTAGTCGGTGCTTTAGTAGTAGGCTTATTTGGCTATTTCGGTTACAAATATTACACTGCTTCACAAGATGAAGAAGGACAAGCTAAATTATTTGGTGCTGTTTATAAATTTGAAGCTGATTCAAATAAAGTAGCTGCCACAGAAATGGCTAAAGTAGCATCAGATTTTGGTGGGAACACTGGCAATTTGGCTAATTTTTATGCAGGTGTTGCCAATTTAAAAGAAGGTAAATATGATACTGCTATTGAGCAATTGAAATCTTTCAGTAGTTCAGATTTATTAGTTCAAGCTCGTGCGTATTCATTAATTGGCGATGCTTATTCTGAAAAGAAATCTTATAGCGATGCTATTGATTTTTACAAAAAAGCATCTGACTATAAGGCTAATAAGTTTTTCACGCCTACATACATGATGAAATTAGCTGCTGCTTACGAAGCTAACAAAGAGCCTAAAGAAGCATTAGCTATTTACAGCGAAATAGTAGAAAAATACGCTGAATCTTCAGAAGCTATCAATGCAAAGAAATTCAAAGCTGTTTTAGAAGGAGCTGAGTAATTATTGATAAATTATCAACATTGAAAAAGGAATGGAACTCACGTTCTGTTCCTTTTTTCTTTTAATTCCAGATTAGTCAATTTCTCCAAATTTATTAATCTAAATTCAACTTTTAAATCTGTAATAATCATGTCTTCAGCACATAAAAATTTAAGTATTTTTTCAACCAATAATCTTCCTGATATTAGCGATAAACGTTTTGCTTTGGTAGTAGCAGAATGGAACGAAGAAGTAACGGAAGCTCTTGCTCAAGGAGCAGCAAAAACGCTTTTGGAATATGGGGCAAAACCAGAAAATATCATCAGAGCTAATGTTCCTGGAAGTTATGAATTAACTTTTGCAGCTCAGAAAATGGCTCAGAAAAATGATATTGATGCCGTTATTTGTATCGGCTGTGTCATTCAAGGTGAGACAAAACACAACGATTATATCAATCACGCTGTGGCTCAAGGTTTAACCAATGTGAGTTTAAAATACGATAAACCTGTGATTTTTGGAGTATTAACACCCAATACTGAACAACAAGCACTTGACCGTGCGGGAGGAATTCATGGTAATAAAGGAGATGAAGCGGCAATTACAGCAGTGAAAATGTTAGCGTTCTAAATTAGATATTGGTTATTGGTTATTGGAGAATTAGTTAATTGGTGAAGTATTGTATAAAATTCCCCAATATCTAATAACCAATCTACCAATAACCAGTAACCAATCTACCTTCCAATAGCTACTCGTCTCAAAATGGTATCAATCACTTGCATAGTGGTAATTCCATCGGCTTCGGCTTCGTAATTGAGCATAATTCTATGATTGAGAACATCTGGAGCAATTTCTTTGATGTCTTCTGGCAAAACATAATCTCGACCATCCAAATACGCCAATACTTTAGAAGCTAAGTTCATATTGATACTTGCACGTGGTGATGCTCCAAACTGCACATAACGTCCTTCTTCACGCATTCCATAATCGGCAGGCTTACGAGTCGCAAAAATTAATTCAATAATATATTTTTCTAAGGTTTCTGAAATCGTAATGTTATTAATTTCTTTACGAATCTCAAAAATATCTTCTTTACTCAAAATGGCTTTTGGTTGGTAACTAAATTCCATATTTGACATCTTCCGCATCACTTCCAATTCTTGCTCTTTATTCAAATAATCAACAAAAACTTTGAGCATAAATCTATCAACTTGAGCTTCGGGCAATGGAAAAGTACCTTCTTGTTCAACAGGGTTTTGGGTAGCTAACACCAAAAATGGCTTGTCAAGCGGATAAGTTTCATCGCCAATCGTTACCTGCTTTTCCTGCATAGCTTCCAATAATGCTGATTGCACTTTGGCAGGAGCTCGGTTTATTTCATCGGCAAGAATTATATTGGCAAAAATTGGTCCTTTCTTTACCTCAAAATCATCGGATTTACGACTGTAAATCATCGTTCCGATAAGGTCGGCAGGAAGTAAATCGGGCGTGAATTGAATACGATGAAAATGTAGGTCAAGGATTTTCGACAAAGTATTGATTGCTAAAGTCTTAGCCAACCCTGGTACTCCTTCAAGTAGCACGTGTCCACCCGTAAAAAGTCCAATTAAAAGTCGGTTTGTTAGTTTTTCGTGACCAACAACTACCTTCCCCATTTCATCAAAAACTAATTTTATTTTCTCTCGTGAAGTCATCTTATGGATTTCGGATTGTTATTTTCAGAAAGAGTAGTAAACGTAGGCTTTCTCCTTCTAATTTATCCCTATTTAAGATAACAATTTTACGCAAAAAAAACGGGAAGAACAACCTCCATTTTCCGAAATAACAAGATTATGAAGCAATGGAAGACCGATTTTTAATACCATTTAGGTATTCATTTTTACGTCTGCGAGAAATTTCAGCTTCATGACCTTCGACTAAAATTAACTGAGAAGTATCAATATTATGCTTCAATATACATTTTTGATTGACCAAAAATCCACGATGAATTCGGATAAAACCTTTATCATTCAACAATCCCTCATAATATTTTAGGGTTCGAGCAGAAAGGCTTTGTTTTCCATTTTGAAGATAAAAACAGGTATAATTGGCAAAGCCTCTGAGCATAATTATTTGGCTAATGTCAAGCGTTTTTTTCTTCTTTTGGTCAATAATCAGTAGGTTTTCGTTTTTACTTTTAAAAACTTGCATATTTTCGTTGATGAGTTGTATCCTTACAGATTTGTTTGTACAAATTTCAGATAAAACTATCGAATGCAGTTTTTATTTCCTTTAAGAAAGTGTTAAGTTTTGACTTCTCATTTATCTTGCCAGCATCACCGTTCCCGTTTTTGTAAGTATCTCAAAAGGTTGATTACTATTTCTATATTTCATTTGCCAAGTATAAGTGCCTTCAGGTGCATTTTGACTACGATATATGCCATCCCAACCATCTGTTTGCGACTCTGTCATGAAAACCAATTCTCCCCAACGGTCATAAATTTTTAATTCAAAATCGCTTACATCTTTAGCAACAATTAAGAATGTATCATTATTACCGTCTGCATTAGGAGTAAAAATATTAGGAGCATAAATTTTAGAAACGCACTTCAAAATCATTTGAATGCTCTTTTCTACCGAACAGTTATCGGCATTTGTTACTTTCACATTGTACGTTCCTGCTTGAGAAATATTGATATTATTGGAAGTTTCATTATTTGGCAACCACCGACATTGCCACGTTGCATCAGTTCCTACACTTAAAATATAGGGTGTACTTACATCAAAACATTCTTCAATTTGTATTGGTAACGAAACAACAGGTATTTTCCCTTTTTTTACAATCGATTCTGCTTTTACTACACATCCACCAACAGATACAGTTACTTCATATTTCCCGTTTGTGGTTGGAGTAATTTCAGAAGTTGTTTCGCCCGACGACCAAGCATAAGTAGCTCCAATAACAGGGTTTACCGTGCTTACGGTCAATTTCATGGGCGATACACAAAATGTTGTGTCTTTTGGTAAAACAAGAACAGGCTTTGAGGTAACTATCACATTTACAGAAGTATCTGCCTGTGGCTTTGGACAATCTTTTGACTTGGCTACAATTTTATAAGTCCCTGATTGACTAACAGTTAGTCTTGTATTTGTTTCTCCAACTATATCAACATCATCTTTTTGCCATTGATAATTATACAAAATACCTAAATCTCCATTTAGTTTAATCGAATTACCTTCACAAAATGTTAATGGCCCTGAAACAGCTAAATTTGGCTTTAATTTAGGTTCTGGTGAAAGTCTTATCAACCAAAAATCTCTACTCCCTTTATTCCCATCAACATCGCCATCATTTGAGGTTGCATTGGCAGTAATAAAATAGCTACGGTCTGAATTTTGTTTGGCAAATATTCCATAATCTCCTGCATTGCCTCCCAATACTTTTTGCCATTGAATATTCTGTTTACAATTCAATTTCACGACCCAAACACGAGCTTGCGAACCACTCCAAGCCGTTGTTGGCATGGCAATGTCGCCATTGATTGAATTGGTACTACTTGTAAAAATATAGCCATCGTCATCGGTTGCATGAATATTCCCCCATGCTTCAGTTGAAACTCCTCCATCAACCCCACTTCCACCGAAAGTTTTTTGCCATGTCAGACTCCCAGATGAAGTCATTTTTAATATCCAAACATCAAAATCTCCTTGATTTTTAGTTACTGAACCGTTATTAGAATTGGTTTTTCCTAAAATGATAAAACCGCCATCGGGAGTAAGTTCTAAACTTGCAGCAAACTCCTGTCGGCTACCACCATAACTTGCCTGAGACAGTACATTTCCGTTAGGTCTAATAATTGAAACAAATATATCTTCCCGCTGATTTGCTCCTGCTGCCGTTCCCGTGTTATTCACCAACACATAGTTTTTATCGGGCAATTGTTTAGCCGCTTTACAAACGTCAGTATAAATACCATTGAAAAGACGATTCCACTGTATTACACCAGTACCATTTATTTTTACGACCCACGCATCAGCATCAAATGGAGACTGCCCCATGAGGTCGCCATTAAAAGATTTTGCACTACCCGTCAATAAATATCCACCTTCTGAACTCACCACAATTTCTCCACTTTTTTCATCTAATGTTCCTCCAAAACACTTTTTCCATTCAATAGAACCTGTTTTTGATAATTTTATGATGAAAATATCTGTTCCTCCATGATTAGTCGTAAAGTCTCCGTCGTTTGATGCGGTATAACCTTCTACAATAAATCCTTCGTCAGCAGTTTCTTTAACAGACGTAATAATATCGTCACGAGAACCGCCAAAATCTTTTTGCCACTCAATAGCTCCTGTGGCATTAATTTTCACAACCCAAGCATCCAAAAGTCCCTTACGAGTGCCTTGCACATCACCATTGGAAGAAGACGTTTGTCCTCCCAAAATATAACCACCATCGGTTGTTTCATAAGTTGAATTGAGGGTTTCGTTGAGCGTTCCGCCTAAGTTTTTTTTCCAAAGAATGGAAGGCGGAGTCGTTTGAGCGTGGGCAGATACACACACCTGCAGGAGTGCATACAGAAAAAGTAGTAGAAATGGCTTTCTACAAAATAATTTCACGAATGAATGGCGGTTCATTGTCTATATTTTGCGAAAATTCAGCCGATTGATTTTACAAAAGCTAAATCCTCAGTTTATCTATCAAATCATTAGGAATCAAGGCTTTACGTTTATTTTTATAATCATAACAAACAATCCGAGAAGTACCTTCAGCGGCAATTCGTTGGAGTTTTTCGCTATAAACTACGTGTTGCATAATAAAGCCGTATTCCGTAATAGAATCGGGCAATATTCGTGCCGTGATTTTGATATTATCGGGAAAGGTTAGTGGAGCTTTATATTTACAATTTGTCTCTGCCAAAATTGGCCCAACGCTTTCTTCTCCCGTAAAATCCATAAAGCCAATTTGGTTGAAATACTCAATACGTGCCGATTCAAAATAGCGTAAATAAACGGTATTATTAACGTGATTGGCGGCATCCATATCGCCCCATTGAACTTGTTGAGTAATAATACAAGGGTAATCTTTTAGTAAATCTGTCATTGGGTTTTAAGAAACAATCTTTCAAAAAATCGGTTAAATATTTTATCGAAGATAATTTGAAAATTATGAAAATGCGTAAAAAATCCGATTTGCCCAGTAAAATCTGCATCACTTGCGGACGACCATTTGCATGGCGAAAAAAGTGGGAAAAAGTTTGGGAAGAAGTAAAATATTGCTCGGATAGATGTAGAAATGAGAAAAAGTAAATCATTGGTTTGAATCATTTTTATCCCAAAACCTTTGATTAAGAACTTCCCGAAAGTTTTAAACCCCTAACGGAGTTATTTCGGGAAGTTGAAATAACTTATGAAACAGTTAATTGAAATTCTCTAATAAAACTTCCTTCACATACGGTTCAACGGCTTTTGAGGCTGCTTCATCACGTAAACGTAAACCTAATCTTCTTTCCAACACATCATCAATTGTCTGAGCCATTTCTGACTGAATCACGTATTTGATTTCTGCTTTGATAAATGGATGCTCTGGATTTAAAAGTTCTTTCAAAACAGGTTCATTTTCAGTTAGTTGCAAAACTTTCTGAGCATTTACACCGTATTTTTTCAATAAATGTTTAGCTACAATTTCCGAAACCTGATATTGATTTACTAAATTTTCCCAATCTTCAAAACGATAATTTTCTCCGCCAAAAAGCACTTGATGTTCCGTCGTACATTTTACCGTTTCCTTTTTTAATACTTCTTTATAAACTTCGTCTAAAGTATCTTTTGCCATGATTCGGTAAGTCGTCCATTTCCCACCCATGATGCTGACTAATTTTGAACGACGGTCAATTTCAACTTCATGGTCACGGACTAAAGATTTTGTATCTGAATTCATTGCCGATTGCAATTGAGCCTGCAAAAGCGGTCTGAGTCCCGCAAAACCACTTTTTACTTGGTCGGGCGTAACATTTTTATCAAGATAACGATTCACATATTCCAATAAATACGTTTTTTCATAATCTTCTAATTTTGGATTTTCAGACAGTTCGTCAGCTTCGTCGGTTGTTCCTACCAACACTTGGTCTTGCCACGGAATCATAAAAATTACCCTTCCATCGTCAGTTTTAGGAACAAGAATAGCGGTATCACCTTGCATTACGCTACGAGGCAACACAATATGAGCCCCACGACTTACTTTGATACGTGGTTTTAGTTTTGAACTCGCCATCGTTCGGATACTATCTGCAAAAGGGCCTGTGGCATTAATGAATACTTTTGCATTAATTGTCAACTCTGTTCCATTAATTAAATTACTCACTATCAATGACTTGAGACGACCACTATCTTCATTTTTATTGAATTTTACGGCTTGCGTATAATTCAAAATAGTTGCCCCTTTTGCCTCCGCAGTTTGGAGAAGTGCTAAGCAATAGCGAGCGTCGTCCAACTGACCATCATAATACAAAACCGCTGAACTCATACGTTTTGATTTCAATTCAGGAATCAATTTCAAAGCCGTTTTCTTGGATAACCATTCGCTTTTAGCAATATTCTGAGAACCCGCAATCCACTCATACATTTTCATGCCGATGGTATAATAAATTCCTTCGATAAAATTGAAACATGGCGTAAGTAATGCCAATGGACGAGATAAATGAGGAGCATTTTGGAGTAAAATTTCACGTTCACGCAGGGCTTTCCGCACCATTTTGTATTGCTCCCAATCCAATTTTTTGACGGCTTGCTCTAAATATCGAACCCCTCCATGAATCAACTTTGTCGATTTTGAAGAAGTCTGAGCAGCGAAATCATTTTTATCAATAAGCATTACTTTTAATCCTCTCATCACGGCATCTAAGGCAATTCCAGCCCCTGTTGCTCCTCCTCCAATTATGCAAATATCAAATTCAGTAGTGTTTTGTAACTTTTTGAGTTGTTCTTGACGATTCATAGATTATTGTTTTCAATAGCAAATTATTGAAAATAATCTAATCAAATATTAATAAATTTTATTATTACAATTTATACTTTAAATAATTATATTAATTGGTGAATTATTTTATTTTAATATATTTATTTCTTGTAGTACATACTTCCAAAACCAAAGTATCTCCTTTGATTTCATTGATAGTCCAACTGGTAGGACAAGCCACACAAAGAGCTTCTGGACAATTCTTTGTTTCAGTAAAAGATATTTTATTGACTGCAACACTATACTTATTTCCTGCAAAACAACAGTTTGCTCCAGGTTTACCATCGGTCAAAAATTGCCCATCACTCGTAAATTCATAGACAGGCAAAGCAACGAAAGTATTGATGCGATGCCATTCGCCAAAAGTGCCATCTGCATTTTTGGTTTGGGTAAAATAAGTTGGAGCCCATTTACCAACGATATTAATATTAACCACATCAAATATCGTAAGTGAATCTTCTTTTGAAGTACAAGCTACCAAAAGGATTGAGAAGAAAATTGCGATTGCTTTCATAATTATAAATATTTTCTATAAAGACACGTCCTATTCTCAAAACGTTGGAAAGAGTTTAATAATTTCTTTCTATCTTGTGACACTTCCTAATTCTTTTGTTTGTAGAAAATTTTCCATATGAGCAAAAATACTTTCACGAAAGGGTACTCTTTTGTGTAATTCTTTTGAAAAAATCTCCAAAATGACATTATTCTTATCCTCTGTATCATTTTGGTAAATAATTTTTGAAATATTATAAGGTTTGGTTAGCTTCATTTTTTGAGTTAATTCGGGACATATTTCCGTATTTAACTGATAATCAGAAACAGGAATAGCAAAATTGTAGAATTTACCTTTCGAATTATCATGAATTCTCGTTGAACCGTACATTACACCATCATATTGGTCTTTCTCTTTACACCACCTTAGCGTAAATTGTGAAAAAATATACTCAGGCTTAAAAGGGTTATCAGATTTTGAAACTTTTACAGAGCATATTAGAAGGATTGGATATAGAATAATTTTTTGAAAAAACGCCAATAATTCTGAGACATTTTCTATACTTTCTTGAAAGTCAATAGGAGAAAAATTTATAAAGTTTGCAGGAGTTGAAAACTGGAATTTTGCAAAATTAAATGTATCGATTGGTGGTCTATTAAATTCCTCCCAAGCTACATATATTGAATTAGCAAGGTATAAACAAGGAAAGCCTGCAATACTATAACGCTGAGGGGCGACTAAAGTCCTTTTTGAAAAGGGAATGTGAAAAATGTCTTTTCGGGAAGAGATAGTTTTATCAGTCCTAATTCTATAAAATGACTCTTTATGAAAGGAGCATTCTGGAAGGGCATCAAACTGCAATAACTCGACAAGTACCCTTTCAAAAGTAGCATAAGCCACATCAGGGCGACCATTGTAGTATTCATTGAAGGCTTCTTTAATATTTTCAACGATTAGGCTAATGTTATTTGAACATCCTGTAATTGGTTGTAAATCACAATGATTGGAGTCAATAGAACAAGTATTATTAGTCACAAATTCTGTAAATTCAGACAATTTATCAAACAAAAATGAATGGAAATCTTCATTACTTCCATAACTAACAGGTAGCCCAAATTTACTCAAAAAATCTTGTTTGATAGTAGTAACTTCACTCATTATATTGCTATGTTTCCACGAGTTATAATATCAAATAGCATCCATACTTGACTATTAAGAAAAAACGGGAAACTATTTGTTTCGTCAAAATTCATTAACCAAGTTAATCTATCTTGCGTAAATTTCTCCCAAATTTCTCTAAGATTTGGATTTTCTAAAAAGTCTGTTTTTTCGGAAATCTCATCCGCAAACCAATGACGGTAAAAATAAAAAGAAACAAAAAAAGCAAGTCTTGCATTAAATTCACGGCTTTGGCTACCCTGAATCGGCTGAAGTCTGATTATAGAATACTCTGTGGCAGAGATAATTTTATATATGTTTGCATTTGTAGGACTATCCTCACCATTTTTATTCATTAGATTCTTTTCATCTTTAATCATTGAAATAAAATGCCAATAATAAGAATTAATTTCTGTACAAACTCCTCCTAAATCCTCATCAAATAAAATATCAATGCCTTCATCCTTTTGCATTCGTAATTGAAAAATATTTAAGCAGTCTTTTAGGAACTGTAATCTTTCTTCTTGTTTAGTATTATCAGGCATAATGTGAGAAATTATTTTCAGAAAAAAAGCAATCATTAAAATTAATGATTGCTCCAATATAGTTATTGTTATGTACGTGAGACGATATATCTATTTTTTAGTTTCTACACTCTTAAATAAGAGAAGAACATCTGTCATTACTTTGTCTAACAACTCGGGTTTAGTTATGAACTTACCTGTCGTATCTTTTTCATTATTCAAAAATGGTCTCACAGGATTCCTTAACACTTCTGAATAAGAAAAGTATTTTCTTGAAAATGTTTTATTTTCCATTATTATAGTTTCATTTTTGATAAAAATTCCGATTTCGGATTGCAAAAGTAACAATTTTATTATGAATATAAAAAATAAAGTTATTATAAAAAACAAAACAGCTATAATTATATTCAATTAACCTATTTTATATTTATAAATATTGTTTCTTCAATAATCAATCCAATTTTATTCTCAAAACGTTGGAAAGTGTTTAATAATTTCTTTTTGATAAATAGTAATTAGGCGTTATTAAATTAACAGAACCTGCCGTTAATAACGCCTAAATCCATTTTAATGAGTTTTCATAATCTTACGATACAAACTCTTCTCTCCTGCTTGAATACGTAACAAATAGGTGCCTTCTGGAAGGTTTTTAAGTGAAATATTAGCTTCATGTTTTGAACTTTTATTAGCACTTATTTCACTCTGAACAATTCCACCAGAGATGTTTGAGAGTGTCCATTCCATTTTTTCTGGTTTGTCCGTCAATAATTGAATAGTCACATCTTCTTGAGTTGGTACAGGAAATACATTCAAGCTCACTCCTTCTTCTGGTTCTGAGGCAAGTATTAAAATTTTAATATTGGCTTCACCCGAAACGGTACCTACTCCACAGATATTTTTAACCTCTGAAAGAGTATATTTAGTCGAAAATTGTGGTCGCAATGACACTTCAAAAGGCGACTTTGTGGCTATATATTCTTTTCCATCCGACAGTTTGAAAGTCCAAGGAGCGTGCGATATAAAAGCGATAGACACTTTAGCCGTATCAGCATAATTTAGGTCTTTACTACCCGAAATAACGGCGACTGGTAAGATATTCTCTAAAACTTTAGCATTTACTTTTGGGGTATAGTTCCAACAAACTCCTTTTCTATTCAATACTCGATAAGAACCTCCTTGACTGATATTTAATGTCGATTTTGTAGCATCTTTCAAGAATCCACCGTTACGCTCCCATAAATATGACAAACTTGCGTTATCATTTGTTTTCAAATCAACTGTTTGAGTCTGACAGAAACGAATAGAATCGGCATAGTTAATTGAATTGGGGATTGTTTCTATCTTAACATTAACGTTTGCAGAAAGTCCTTCACATTTGCCTTGCTGCACTTTTAACGCATAAACACCTGCTTCTTTCATAAAAGTTATTGGAATATAATTATGAGGTAGAGTTTTTCCATTGGCTTGTGCAATGTCTCTCCCATCTTTCATCCATTGATAGCTAATTTGGGCGGTATCACTTAAGGAACCACTTGCATAAGCGTTTGACAATGAGACAGATGCTCCATCACATAACGTCTTTGATGTTGTATCAACGTTTACCAGCATCTTATTTAGTACAACTTTATTTACAGGTGATACTGCCATACATCCACCTTTAAAGGTTGTTTCTAAAACATAACTACCAGACTGCTTTATGATTAAACTTGTACTGTTGTAATCTGTTGTTTTTTTATAAACAGCTCCATCTTTCTTCCAAGTAAACATAATTGGTCGTTGCCCTTGTGAATAATAAGACCCATAAATAGAAGTAGAATCTGCACAGGTAGAAAAACTATTTTGAGAACCCATACTAATGATATTACCCACACTCACATCCATTTTTCCATAGGTATATTTATATTTTGAACTATCGGCAAAAGTTACTTCTTCAACCACATAATAACTTCCTTGACCTTTAAAATATAGGGTAAACTGGTATTCATTTGGAGAATAGCGTAAAGAAGGATAAACTGGAGTATTTCCATTATACAGAGGTAATACTTTCCCATCCTTGTATCCAGTTAATTTTCTACGTACTACTGAAGAACTATACTCTCCGCTCGTTGCATAACCATAAAAATACCTAACCATAGCGGTATCACATATTTGTATTTTTCGGCTTGCATAATCGTAATTTCCATTAGCATAGTATAAACCTCTTTCGCTCAACACAATACTGTCTGTTTTTTGTCCAGTAAAATCAAAGACATTGGAAATACCTTCACAGTTACCTTTAGATACTTTGAAGAAATATTTTCCTACATCCTTAATCATTACCTCAGTTCCACTTCCACTTCCTTCAGCATATAACTGATTATCTTTATACAACTCATAAAGAGACATTGAATTCCCAGATTTTTCCAAATAAGGATAGATATAAGTTTGTACTCCATTACTGCGGGAACTGGTATAATTGCCAACTTTAATATCTATTTTGGTATCTGTATTTTGCGTAACCACCAATGTATCTGAATTTGCCTTACAAGTACCTTGAGTTACTTCTACGATGTATTTACCTGCCAATGTGGTATTAATTGAATATGAACCACCTGACTGTAATATACCATCTCTTCGCCAAACATAAGTAGCATTGGGCAGACTACTAATATATAAATAAGCTCTTTCGTTAAAACAACTTAGCTCTTTTTGATAAAACTGTATTTCAGGTTTATCTAACTTACCAATCGTTACATCTTTACTAAACGACACATTACAACCCGAGTAAACATCTTGTGCATTAAATGTATAAGTACCTGTTTTGGTTGCTGTGATTGTACGACTATTTTGTTTATCAATTTTTTCTCCATTCAACGACCATTGCATATCTGTATATGGATAACCATAATTTACAGATAAGGGCAATGAGGTACATTCAGAATTACGGTTATAACCACTTCCATCCACAATAATATTGCTATTGACATATTGCGTGTACACATATACACTCGTTGGAGAAGATATACCATCTTCCGACTCGACCAAAATATTATATCCTTTATCAACTCCATTAGGTATAGATATTTTTATAGGGCTTTGCTTGCCTGTTCCTAAAATTACCTTTCTACTTTTTATACCATCCGTAGTATTGTAATTTTCAATATAATACGCTCTAAAATTAGTCCCTGTGGCAAAAACGCCAATGGTTCTAAATGGTATTTCGATTATTTGTCCTTGACAAATTTTTACGCTATTTGTTGAGCTTAAAGAAATACTCTTACATTCTGGAGATGTATTGATTGTTATCTCAAAAGGCTTTTTCACAGAACAAACCCCTTGGCTGCTGGTAACGGTTAAATTATATACTCCCGCTTCTTTGGTTGATACATTATACAAACCAAAATTCCCCCCATAAGTATATTTATTGGGAGTTACGATATTATAATAACCTATTGTTTCAGAGGTATCTGTTAATGGTAGAGAGGTTAAATATGAATTAAATATAAAATCTGAACCTGCACATAAAGCTACTGTCGATGGATAAATAAAGGCAGGCATATCATCAATCACTACTTTTGTTTGTGATTTAAAATTACATCCTTCCTTATCTATTGCCTCTAAAGTATAAACTCCTTGATTTTTCTTAATTGTTTTAGTAATAATTGGGCTTTGTAAATTACTCGTAAATCCATTTGGTCCAGACCAAGCATAAGACTTTTGAACATCTCCCAAAGGTTTCAACTTCAATGAATCTCCGTTACAAAGCGAAACTACTTCTGGCAAAGCAATACCCACCATTACATCATTTGAAACAGCATAACAACTATTACTAAAAGCTTCTACGGTAAATTTCCCACCTTGTTTTATGGTAAATACAGTATCATTGACACCACTCAAAGCAACTCCATTACTGTACCAATTATATTTTGCACCACTTACATTATTGACTACAAGTTTTACGGTATTGTCTTTATTACAAGTTTGTGTTAAAGTAAGTTTAGGAACTTCAATCGTTGTAACCTCCACAGTATCAGAATAAACGGTACACTGTCCGTTATTATATTCATACCAATACTTACCTGCTTCAGATACATTTATCAGATAATTTCCATTGCTAAAAATTTTTCCATCTTTTCTCCATACTGCATTCGTATAAGAATTATAGACTTGAATAGTAGTACTGCCTTTGACATTCTTACACAATTGTATTTTTTTGGCAACATTATAAAGTTGTAATCCTTTTCTTTCAGTAGCTGGAGCTATGGTTACGGTTATTTTTTCAGACTCACCCAAACAGCCCGTTGCTGGGTTATTATATTTTACTTGGTATATCCCATTGGCAGGTGGATAAATATAATTTGCTCCCACAGAATAAGTAGCACCATCTTTTTCCCATCTTAAATTACTATTCTGTGTGCCACTAATAGAGTTTACATAATAATAAGGTTGGATAGGTCTGTTACAAGATGAGAAATAACTGTTATTCTGCGTAAAGAGTGTTGTTGTTTTTCCATACTCCAATATTAAGGTATCCGAAACAGAACAAGCTCCTTGCGTTGTCTCTAAAACATACGTTCCCGGTTGTTGAGAAACAGAATATGAATTAGAAGTATTAGAAAATGAAGAATACAACTGTCCATTTTTATATAATTTATGCAAACCATCACCACCTGCATTTATATAAATATTTTGAGTATTTTCACTACAAAGTTTTAAGTTTTTAGAAGCGGAAGAAAGTCCATTAAAAGTAAATTTATTAGTTATTTTATCCACTTTTTTTACCGTAAATGGTGCTGATATCGCCTCACATTGTGCCATTTTAGTCTTTACAACATATACCCCCTCTTCAGATGTCAATAAATTATTCTGTCTTCCATTTCCTAAAGCTACACCATCTTTATACCACTGATATGTTCTATTATCAGCATGAAAACTACGGTTTGAACTTGCATAAAGAGTAGTATATCCATCATTTTTACAAATACTATTTTCACTTGTATTTACTGAATTAGATGATATATACAACGACGGAGAAGTATATTTAATCTGGATTTTATAACTATTATACGAACAACTACCTTTTACAATATTGACATAATACACCCCTTCTGAATTAGCATTTAGGTTTAAAGCATTGGCATTGGCAATCGCTTTATCATCCTTATACCATTGTAGCGAGACTTTCCCCCACCCCAAAGTATCAGTTTTCAAGGTCATAATTGAACCTTCGCAAGCATCAATCGCAGTGGTTCCAGTGGAGGTTGTACTCCAGCTATTCGATGATGTATTTGAAAAAGCAGCTATATAGGGAACATAAGGACATTCAGGATTACCAAACTGAACATTGTAACTGGCAGCACTACTACAACCAAATTCGTCCTTCACATTAATAGTATAAATCCCCTGCATTTTTTTGTTAGCATCTGCAAGATTATTGTACGAATTCTTACTTGTAAAACCGTTTGGTCCAGTCCAATTAAATGAAAATAAATTGGAATTATAAGAGCCATCAGAATAAGTATAAACATTTAGGACAGAACCATAAACATATCCATTGGCATACCACGTATAGGGATATTTTCCAATTTTTACAATGGTGGTCAAACTCGTTTTGCCATCAATTACACACGTATAAGTGCCTGCATTAGAGTCAGTTGCCTTACTAACCGTAGGGTTTTGCATATTTGAAGTAAATCCATTTGGTCCCGTCCAAACATAGCTACTTCCACCAGTCGCTTTCAATTCGAGCGTTGGAGAATTAGCAGTACACAAAGGAGAGTTGGATGAAATACTTTGTGATACAATAGCATGACCAAAAAGTATTAATACTGGTAGGAATAATAATAGACGTTTAAGCATGGAGTTATTAATTTTGCTGAACAATAAATATTTAATTTACAAAGAAAAAGAAATAACCTACATTCCACTTCGTCGCATTTATTAAACGGTATTAAAAACCTAAATTTTAATACTTCACCAAATCAATCAAAGCCAAGTCATTTTCCTTTTCTTGGTTCATTTCTTTCCAAATCCCTTCCTTTATCGTAATTTTGCAGTCCTCTTTAATAAGAGCTTTTTTATTAAAAATTGACAAATTGAAATTATTTACTGATAACTGATAAATCGTGAATTTTAAAGAATATAAAAACCTTGACTACGGTCAGGTTGCAGACGAAATTTTGAAGTTTTGGCAAGATGAAAATGTCTTCCAAAAATCTATTGAAACCCGTGAAGGAAATCCAACTTTTACTTTCTACGAAGGTCCGCCCTCAGCAAACGGAACACCCGGTATTCACCACGTGATGGCTCGTGCTATCAAGGATATTTTTTGTCGTTACCAAACGCTCAAAGGCAAGCAAGTTAAACGCAAAGGCGGTTGGGATACGCACGGATTACCTGTTGAATTACAGGTTGAAAAAGAATTAGGGATTACAAAAGAAGACATCGGTAAGAAAATTACCGTTGAAGAATACAACCAAAAATGCCGTGAAACTGTCATGAAATTCACTGACCAGTGGAATGATTTGACGGAAAAAATGGGATATTGGGTGGACTTAGACAATCCTTATATCACTTACGAAAACAACTATATTGAGTCAGTTTGGCACATTTTACAACAATTATACAAAAAAGGCCTGTTGTATAAGGGTTATACCATCCAGCCATATTCGCCAGCAGCAGGAACAGGTTTGTCTTCTCACGAATTGAACCAACCTGGTTGTTATCGTGAAGTGAAAGATACTTCAATGACGGCTCAATTTAAAGTGAAATCGACAGGAAAATCTGCCTTTCTATTCGATGACCTTCAAAGCTATGCCGCTGAATTATTCATTTTAGCTTGGACAACAACCCCTTGGACTTTACCGTCAAATACGGCTTTGACAGTTGGCAAAAACATTGAATATGCACTCGTAAAAACGTATAATCCATATACTTTTTTACCTGTAAATGTTATTCTTGCCAAAGATTTAATTGGTAAATATTTCAACGAAAAAGGACAAGACGGCGATTTTGCTACTTATAAAGATGGTGATAAAATTATTCCTTGGAAAATTCTATCAACTTGCAAAGGTTCACATTTAGAAGGTATTGAATATGAGCAATTAATGCCTTATGTTCAGCCAGAAAGTGCTGCCTTTAGAGTAATTATCGGTGATTTCGTTACGACAGAAGACGGTACTGGTGTTGTTCATACTGCACCAACTTTTGGGGCAGACGACTTCCGTGTTGCTGCTCAAAATGGTATTCCTGCTATTTTAGTAAAAGACGAAAATGGCAAAGATATGCCTTTGGTTGACCGTAGAGGACGTTTTGTGGCTGAAGTTACTGATTTTGCTCTTGAATATGTGAAAGAGGCATACTTGACCGACGAAGAGAAAGAGGTTGAGCGTGAAAAACAAAATAGAGACAAATATTTATCGGTTGATGAAAGAATTTCTATCAAATTGAAAACGGAAAACCGTGCTTTCAATGTGCAGAAATTTGACCACCCTTATCCACATTGTTGGAGAACTGACAAACCCGTTTTGTACTATCCGTTAGACTCTTGGTTTATCCGCACAACAGCCGTAAAAGATAAATTAATTGCCCTAAATAATACCATCAACTGGAAACCTGAATCAACGGGAACGGGACGTTTTGGCAATTGGTTAGAAAACTTGGTAGATTGGAATTTGTCTCGTTCAAGATATTGGGGAACACCTTTGCCAATTTGGAGAACAGAAAACGGAGACGAAGAAGTTTGTATTGGTTCGGTTGAAGAATTGATAAATGCGGTAAAACACGCTTTGAAAGATGATGTTTTGACCGCCGACCAACGTGCTAAAAACGAAGCATTTATTGCCAAAGTAAACGAAGGAAATCACGACTTACACCGTCCTTATGTAGATGAAGTTTACATGATTTCAGCTTCTGGACAAATAATGACTCGTGAATTAGACCTGATTGACGTTTGGTTTGATTCGGGTGCGATGCCTTTTGCACAATGGCATTATCCATTTGAAAATCAAGAGGTTTTCCATCAATCATATCCAGCCGATTTTATCTCGGAAGGCGTTGACCAAACTCGTGGTTGGTTCTTTACTTTACACGCTATTTCGGTAATGTTGGCGGATTCTGTTGCCTTCAAAAATGTCGTTTCTACAGGATTGGTTTTGGATAAAAACGGCAACAAAATGTCTAAACGTTTGGGCAATGCCGTTGACCCATTCGAGACACTTAAAAAATACGGTGCCGACCCAACTCGTTGGTACATGATTACGAATGCTCAGCCTTGGGATAACCTCAAATTTGATTTGGCGGGCATCACAGAGGTTAGAAATAAGTTCTTCGGAACATTGACTAATACTTACAATTTCTTTGCTCTATACGCCAATCTTGACGGTTACACGCCAACAGGAAATATTGATTTGAGCATCGCAACGGAATTGGATAAATGGATTTTATCAAAATTACAGACTTTGATAAAAGAAGTGGACGAGTCTTACGAAACCTACGAACCAACCAAAGCGGGTCGTGCTATCCAAGATTTTGTTTGCGACCATCTTTCTAACTGGTACGTGCGTTTGGGCAGAAGACGTTTCTGGCAAGGCGAAGTAACTGCCGATAAACAATCAGCTTACGAAACATTGGCTTATTGTTTGAAAACAGTTGCTCAATTGATGTCGCCAGTTGCTCCGTTTTATGGCGATTGGTTATTCAAAAATTTGACGGAAGACAACAAACAATCTGTTCATTTAACGGACTTCCCGAAAGCTCAGGAAGCTTGGATTAATCTTGATTTGGAAACATCAATGGACTTGGCTCAACGCATTTGCTCATTGGTTCACTCAATCCGTAAAACCAATAGAATCAAAGTTCGTCAGCCATTGAGCAAGATTCTAATTCCAATTTTGAGCGAAAAAACTCGTGAGCAAATTCGTTCAGTAGAAGACTTGATTAAAACAGAAGTTAACATCAAAGCTATTGACTATTTAGACGATGCTTCGGGTGTGTTATCGAAGAAAGTAAAACCTAATTTCAAGGCTTTAGGACCAAAATTTGGCAAAGAAATGAAAGCCGTTGCTGATGGCATTTTAGCAATGACTTCAGATGATATTGCCAAATTAGAACAAGCGAATGAATTACTCATAACTCCTAACTCATACCTCATCACGAAGAATGAAGTTGAGATTTTGACCGAAGATTTACCAGGATATTTATCAGCAAAAGATAATGACATTACGGTAGCTTTGGACATCACGATTACGCCTGAATTAAAGCAAGAAGGTATTGCTCGTGATTTTGTGAATCGTATCCAAAATTTACGCAAAGAGTCAGGTTTTGAGGTAACCGATAAAATCAGTATTCAATTATTAGATACTGATGCGGAGGTTTCGGAAGGTGTAAGAGAATACAAAGATTTCATCAGTCAAGAAGTTCAAGCATTATCTTTAGAAATCGTTTCAGAACTGGCAGACGGTCAAGAGATTGAATTTGAAGAATTGACTTTAGTAGCTAAAATTGCAGTTGTATAAGAGTTACTGATGATTGGTTATTAGTTAATGCTTATTAATCGCCAATTACAAAAAAGTATCAATCCCACAATAATTTGTTTATTGTGGGATTATTTTTAAAGGGATAAAATTATATCAATTACAGAAAAAAGTGTCGGGTTATTCGCTCTTCGCAAATCGCTTTTCGCTTACAACTAAAATATGCTTAACCAACAAAATATCAAGAATAGCTTACAAACTTTAAAAGAAGGTGATAAAGTAATTTTCAAGAATGAGAAAGGAAAAGTGAAGGTGTTTCATCTAAAAAATGGCTATTATTATGTCACCTTAAACGGAAATGAAATTGAAACAATCAAAGACATTCATGCCGTTTCAGAAACAGTAATAGCCATTTTAGCAATAGAAATAATTGCGTAATTATGCCTTAGGTTTATATTTTACGAAGCCAAATAAATGTAAAAATACTGCCCGTGAAATCCTAAAATTAAAAGGAACAATCACCACAGACAAAACCGTTATTGGTAGAATATAATACATTACTGGAGGGTCATTGAAAATATAAAAAACCGCTACCCCCAACACAACCAATAAAGCTACAGTATTGGCATAGCTCACAAACATTGCTCCGTACCAAAAACCTGGTTCTACCTCAAATTTCAATCCACAATCTGGACAATGTGTATTCATTTCTGAAAACTTCTCGACACGCCAAAAAGGATATTTAAACATTTTTCCTTCTCTGCACTGCGGACATCTTGCCTCACCCATCGCTTGGAACTTCGAGCGTTTTACGTCCAATTTTAAATTCGTGGTATCTTTCATTACGTACTATTATTAGTTTTCTGCTTAAATCATCGTGCTAACGATTAATGATAATTCTCTTCGTAATCGTATAAAAATTATCACTTTTGATTCTAAGCATATATTCACCTTCTGGTAAATCGGACAGGTCTAATTTCTTCACATCATCAAAAATGGAAACAAAGCCTTTTTTGATAAATGCTCCTGATAAATTATAAATTTCGATGGTTGAATTTCTCCAATCTATCTTTGAATCAATGTTTATTTCTCCCTTCGTCGGATTTGGATAAATAGACATTCCGTTGTCATTATATAGTTCAAACAAAAAGTCGTCAGAAACTGGAGCTAAACAAACTTTGTCACCGTAAAATAATGTTTTATAAACATTCTTAGCCGTTACATTATACTTTCCTGCTTCGGTAGCTCTAATTACGTTTCCGTTTACATCTGTTCTGGTTGTACCATTAAATTGCCATATATAAGTGGTAGCTTGAGTATTTGTAAAACCAATTGTATAAGGGCTAATTCTTGTTACGGTTGTAATTTTAGCTGGCAAAGGCTTCAAAGAAACATACATTTGTGATGAAACGGCTGATTTACATCCATTTGCATCAGTTTGGAATGCTTGAAAAGCTCCTGATTTGTTTACATTTAGGCTTTGAGAATTGTATCTTGTTGTAGTGCCATCTTGATGAGCAAACCACGAAGGAAATCCTCCACTGACTAAATTCATCTGAAGAATTGTATTATCACCTTGACAAAGTACCGTGTCTTTAGTACTTGAAATTGTTGGTACAGGTGGCAATGCGTTTACTTTAATTTTGGTTAGGATTGATGAGTTGGAAACACAACCATTTTTGTCAATTGTCTTTACACTATAATCTCCTGCATTTTTAACGGTGATATTTCTGGTAATTGAACCTGTACTCCAACGATATGAAATAGCATCTTGATTAGAAGAAGTCAATACAACACTTGTATCTGCACAGAAAGTTGTTGAGCCATTCGGTACAATACTCGGTGTGGCAGGTAATGGATTTACAGTCACTTTCAACTCATTAGATTCAAGGGAAATACAGCCCTGACTATTAATTGATTTTACTTTAAAACTTCCCGTGGTATTCACTTTTAAGCTTCTATTGGTTGTTCCATTACTCCAAAGATAACTAACGGCATCTTGGTTTGACGAAGTAAGTACGACATTGGTATCGGCACAAAAAACAGTTGAAGTATTTGCGGAAATAATGGGTTGAGGAGGACCTGGTTTGGCAGTAATAACCAAAGGAGATGAAAAGTCTGATTGACAACCAAACTGGCTAATTGTTTTGACAGAATATGAACCAGAAGTCGTTACAGTAAGTTCTTGAGTTTTCGCACCATTACTCCATTCATAAATTATGGCATTATTAGAAGCATTATTTGCCTTTAAAATCGCTTTATTTCCTTCACAAAAATCTGTTGCTCCTTCAGCTATAATAGTAGAATTTGGCACATTACTACCTGCAAATGAAATAGCTGGCACTTGTGTAACGTTTCCGTAAATATCACGATAACGAGCATAATATTGTCTTCCACCTTCTACGTTTAAAATAACCTTCCGCTCACTTGAAAATTTCCCATTATCAAATAGTAACCCATTATTTGACCATTCGTAGTTATTGAAGGCATTGCCTTTAGAATCTCTTTCAGGAAGAGCAACTTCTACTCGGTTATCGCCACAATTAAAAGCTAAATCTGGAATGACTGTTGGTAATGAGGATGTTGAGGTATTAAAAAAATTATCAGTTAGTGAATTATTCCACGCATCAGCAAGCTGTGAAAGTCCTGAGGTGAAATGTACCCCTGCTTGTCGTCCAACTGGTTGAATGATATCTGTATAAGGTCCTTCAATAACATTGGGGGTTTCTCTGATGGTGGCAAGTTGCCCTTCAATAACATTATTATCAGTTGATGTTACACAACCTTCACAATTTGAAAACAACGATGTTAAAGAAACTACCCACCAAATATTCTTATCTGTTTCTGCACGACTTCTATTAATAATCGACTGTAAATTAGCTTTGTATGTAGTAGGCGAGGTAATGTTTGCATTTGAATTTGCATTCCTATTATCGGCTTCTCCCTGACACCACAAAACCGCTCTAACGCCCAACTGCGGAACAAAATGCTTCAGCACATCCGACATATTTTTATAAGGTAAGTTATTCGGATAAAAACCTCCTACGTATGGATTTATTGCAAGCCCTCCATTAGCAGTTGTTGCCCAAGCATTACTCGTAGTACCGCCAAACGCAACATTAAAAAACATAATTGGGACATTCAACCTTCGTGCTAATAAATCACCGAGTCTGCCCCAGCACCAAGCATTTACCCCTCTTGGAGCAATTTTAGTATCACTATCAAGTTTAGAAAATGGCGATAGTGAAACATAACTGGTGCCACCAACTGCTCTATCATTTAATGTTCCAAAACAGTTAACTCTGTCATCTATAGCACCTATTCCTTGAATAACATCAACTCCTTCTGCATTCGACTGTCCTGCAACAATAAAAACCTCACCAACTCCAACTCTATCTACCGTAGTTGTACCACCAATAATTTGTCCGTTTAGGCTACCCCTTACTTCAAGTCTATACCAACCTTGTCTTACACTTCTCACTACACTGAAATTACCGTTTAGAGGCATTACTTTTATTGTCTCCCAATCTGTAGCTTGTCCCTGACCTTCGGCAACGGGAATAAAACGAGCTTCAATCTTATCAACTTGTTGCTGATATGACCCTGCTACGGTAACCGCCGAAAAACCGATACTATTTCTTTGATAAACAGCACGGTTTAAGGGAGACGTTAATTTTATTTGGCTATAGACTAAATGATTTAAACAAATAAAAATAGAGATAATTAATAATTTTTTGACCGCTATCATGCAAGTTAATTTTGAACTTTATGAGTTAATTTATGTATGGAGCGTGGTTAGATACTAAATGAGTTTGAATGGTAATATTTATCGAACAATACTGATAAGTTTAGTTAGTTTAAATGTTGAACTTTCAATTTTCAGAATGTATATTCCTTCTGATAAAGAACTAACATCAATTTTTCTCTGAGTATTCAATGTATCAATTACTTCACTCTTATAAAGCGACCTTCCATCCGTAGTCCAAACACTAATAATTACTTTTTCTAAATCATAACGACTCTCTAAAGTAAATATTCCACTTGATGGATTAGGATATACCGAAAGCCCTTTATCATCATAAGGACTAAAATCAAATTTTTCACTTTCGGCAGATGAACAAGTCAATGGAATTGTAGATGATTTTACTTTATAAATGTTTTTCCCTAAAACAGTATATATTCCTTTATCAACAGTTCTAATTAATGAATCCTTTGCTGATAATATTTTACCATCCAATTTCCAAACGTATTCATCAACTTTATTACTTGCACGTGCTACAAATGAATAAGTGCTTTTAGGAACAATTGACAATGCTTGAGGATTATCCTTTTTAACCACCTGAATGGCATTTGATAATAAAGACTGACAACCTTTTGTATCTACTACAAATCCTTTTACTAATTCTGTTGATGATATTCTGATAGTCGTAGCATTATCGGCATTGTTAACGCTATTGTTTCTATTCCATCCAAACTTTGCACTGTTATCATTTGGCGTTAATACCAAAGACACCGATACTCCATCACAAAAAACAGTATCACTCAACGCTCTAATTTGTGGCGTTGCGGGCAATGAATTAACGATAACTGCAATATTGTCCGTTGAAGAAGGAGATAAACAACCATTTGTCCCAACAGTTTGAACATTGTATGTGCCTGCATTTCTAATAGTTATTGCTTGCGTTTTTTCTCCATTACTCCACAAATAACTTGAAGCACCAACATTGGTTGATGTCAAAGTAAGTGTTTGTCCTTGACAAAGTGCAGTATTACCAGAAGTGGCAACAAAAGGTTTCTCTGGACGAGGCTTGGCAACCAATTTCACTTCGGTAGAATATGGTGACGCACAGGCATTTTTATCAACTACACGTAATTTATAAGTTCCTTCACGAGTTGCGGCAATATCTTTTGTACGTGGCAAATTAGTAATAACTGGAGAACTCACCCATTCATAAATAGGGTTATCCGCTCCAGAAGTACCTTGTAAAACGACACTTGTTCCTAAACAAAAATTAACATCACTCAAAGCTTTCACACTTGGGGCTAATGGAGGTGTATTTGCTTTTACGGTAAACTCTGGAACTTGAACAATATTCCCATTACTACGAGTTACCCGTGCCACATAAGAACCTGAATTCACACTAATACTTTGTGTATTTCCAACGATTGTATTATTTCCTGTATTTACCCATTCATAACCTGTATAGCCACTTGGGAGGCTTAGTTTCAAAACGCCCGATGAAATACAATCTAAAGAAACACTTGGAATTGTATCTGCTAAAATTGGCTCTACCGTTTCAAAAAAGTTCTTATTGTCTTCTGTTAATGTTTTAATCCATGCAGTAGCGACATCATCTAAACCTGTTCCTGTAAAGTGAACACATTGTTCTCTTTCTCCAATTTTAGAAACTTGAATATTGTCAGTAAATGGCCCTGGATAAATTGGAGCAAGAGTAGGGTCAGTAATAGCCTGATTTTGAGCATTTACAATAATAGGTGAAGGAGCAGGAGGTGTAATTGATGAAGCACAATTTCTTTCACTTGAATAAGAAGTACGTGCTACTACCCATGCTAATTTATTATTCCCTAAATCTTGTCGAGTTCTTTTTACTAATCTTCTTAAATCATCCAAATAACTATTAACAGTTGTTGGTGGTGCTTCTCCTCTTCCAATCGCTTCAAGATTGAATAGATTATGCGTTTCTCCCTCCATCCATAAAACGGCACGAACTCCTAAATTAATACCATAATATTTTAGTACTGTACTTAAATTCACATAAGGATAACCTCCTTTTGGATAATCAAACTGTCTCGCATCTGGGAAGTAATCACTCGGAGCTTGCAAGGTCGGATTTTCTGCACTATATCTCCATGTTTTTAAAGAAGCTCCAGCCCAAGCAGTGTTAAAAAACATAATTGGTACATTTAATTTTGCACTTAAGGCATCACCAACTTTCCCCCAATAGTAAGGTCCAAGTCCCATTGGACCAATTGCTGAAGTCTTTTTTAGTTGAGAAAATTCAATGATTGAAAACTGAGATAAATCTGCCTGGAAAAACTTAAAAGGTTCCCAACCTTTCGGGTTGTACGCTCTTGGACTAATAAAATTGGCACAATTTACTCTATCGTCTTCAGCAGCAGTCTCTTTCGTTTCCAATAATCCACTTCCACCTGCATTAGACTGACCTGCAATAACAAATACTTCACCCACACCCACACGTTCAAGGGTTGAGACATTACCAACAACTTTCCCATTTAAAAGCCCTCTAACTTCCATAGTGTACCAACCACCTTTTACGGTTATACTCCCTTTAAAAAGTCCTCCTAATGGTGCTGATTTTATAACTTTCCAGTCAATAGCTGTTCCTTGATTTGCCTTTACAGGAGTAAAACGCACTTGAATCGTATCAATTGGTTGTGAATAACTGCCTGTTATGGTAACTGTTGCTTGATTATTGAGGTCACGCTGAAAAATCTGACGAACCACTGGAGAGGAAATAGTGATTTGACTATATAAAAAATTAGTAGTGCTTAAAAATAAAAATATTAATAATAATTTCTTGAACATATCAACAATTATTTGGAGTGGGTTAAGTATCAAAATACTATAACAATAGACGGATTTAAGCAATGAAACGTTGCGTTATCGTTTACAAAAACCAAGCCTAAACTTAGAAAAGTCCTACAAAAATACAAAAAGCACCTCAGAATCTGAGATGCTTTCTATATTTTTCTCTAAAATCTATTAAGTGGTAATGATTTTAAAGAGTATTCTTTCTTGTAAAATGAAATTAGTTAAACACTTTTTGTATAAATACTTGTCAAACAAGGACTTACATTAGTGATTCGTAATTACCTTTTATCAATTAAATTAGTCAGCTACAACGTTGAATTTCACTTTGTGCTTCACTTCTTTGTGTAAATCAAGTGTTGCAGTGTATTCACCTACGAATTTAACTTCTGAATCTAATGCAATTTTCTTTCTGTCAACATCAAATCCTTTTTCTTTCAATACTTCAGAAATTTGAGTAGTTGTAACACGACCGAAGATTTTTCCGCTTTCACCTACTTTTGCTGGAATATCAAGTGTAATATCACCGATTGATTCAGCTAATGCAGAAGCATCCATTTTCACTTTTTCAGCTTTGTGAGCTACTTGCTTAATGTTTTCAGCAAGAATTTTTTTGTTTGACCCCGTCGCCATTACAGCGAATCCTTGTGGAATCAAATAGTTGCGACCATATCCAGGTTTTACAGCAACTACGTCATTTTTATAACCAAGACCAGCGATATCGGTCTTTAAGATGATTTCCATTGTTTTGTTTATTTGGAGGTTTTAGATTTTCAGGTTTTGGGTTTTAGGTTTTGGTTTTTAGATTTTAAAAATATCGACACCTTGGTAGCCAATTTACAAACATCTAAGCCCTAACACCTAATTCCTAACACCTTAACCCCTAATACCTAATAATACCTAATACCTATTTTAAACCGTCAGCCACGTAAGGCATTAAAGCCAAGTGTCTTGCACGCTTGATAGCAGTAGCCACTTTACGTTGGAATTTTAACGAAGTACCTGTAAGACGACGTGGAAGAATTTTTCCTTGTTCGTTTACTAATTTCAATAAGAAATCTGGGTTTTTATAGTCAATATATTTAATGCCAGATTTTTTGAAACGGCAATATTTTTTGCGTACTACGCTTTTGTCAATTGGTTCGTTTACTAATGTCATGATTTCAAAAATTAAGTTTGAATGTTCTTACTCTGCTTTCGCTTCGGCTGGTTTTTTACCTATTAAACCTTTTTGCTTACGCTCGTTATAAGCAATTGAATGCTTATCCAAGACAGTTGTCAAGAAACGGATTACTTTTTCGTCACGCTTGTATTCAAGTTCCAATTTAGCAATTAGAGTACCTTCAGCTTTGAATTCGATGATGTAATAATAACCTGTTTGTTTGTTTTGAATAGGGTACGCCAGCTTACGTATGCCCCATGCGTCTTCATTAACGATTTCCGCATTATTATCCGTTAGGATTTTTTTAAACTTTTCAACGGTATCCTTTGTCTGCTGTTCTGACAAAACGGGAGTTAAGATGAATACCGTTTCATAATTACGTAATTCCATTATGTATATTGATTTTTTAAAATTGGACTGCAAATGTACAGCTTTCATTTGAATTATCAAAAAAAGAAGAGAAAGATTTGAAAGTCAGATGGTTGGGCTAAGAGAAAGGTTAACGTTTAATTTATCTTACATGAGGGATTAATCCCTGACTGTATTTCTTCTTAAAGATATTATTAGACAAATTACAACTATTTCATCTGTTCAAGAGTCTCTAAATAAAAATGTAACGTTTAATAGTTTTATATATATGAAAAAGCAATTAATTTATTTGACCCTATTAAGCTGTTTCGGCTTTGTCGCTTGTAAAAAAGATATAGAACAAAAAAATCCTGTATCTAACTGTGTAGGCCAAACAGCATCAGACCCTGTATTTTTGGCTGATGTAAAAAGTAAAATTTATGGAGAATGGCAGTTGACAACATATATTGCAAACATCCCAAATCCGAAAGTGCCAGATTTAAAAGTTATTTTTAAGGATGTTTCAAGCAGTCCAATTGACAAGCAGATAGCTGATATTTATGAAAATGGGAAATTGACAAATACAGCACTTTACTCGTTGAAGCAAATGAACAGCAATAATTATCAGGTTGTACAGATAGTTTCAGATTCTACACGGTTTCAAAATGGGGATTATAACTTTTTGAGAGGAAATATAAGAATTTGTGAAAATCAAATGATAATTGATAATGGAATTGCCCTTGATGCTCCTGGGTATATATTTACAAAGGTGGGTGTGGGAAGTAAATAATGTAAGAGTTCTCAAGGTTAAATTTGACCTTGAGAACTCTTACGTTATTTACTTCATTTTCAATTTCAACTTTCCATTTGTAAGAATAATTTTATCGGTCTTGTCTTGTTTTTTGTAACCATTTCCTTCTGGGTCGATGTCTGAATCGTAACCTGTGGCAGAAGTTGTCGCTTTATCTTCCATTTTATTAACGAGTCTTCCTAAACCTCCAAAAACTGTTGCGGTAGTTTTTTCTTTCCAATACGAACCCGCCAATGAGCCGTTAAATGTAGCTTCAATTGAACCGTCGGCGGCAATTTTCACTTCCATTGTTTCGTCGTTATTCTGTGATTTTCCAACGTGGTATTCCATACGTGGCTCACGAATTTCTTCTACGTACTTCATTACCACAACGCCTTTATATTTACCCAAATCCTCCACTTTCTTTTTGTTTTCTTTGGTATCGGGTTTATCTGCATCAACTACCAAATAAGTTCCAGGTTCTACCACATCACTTTTATCTTTATTCCAATTAAACAACCATACTCTTAACATTTTATCTGGTTTAATGGAGTTGGCAGTTATCCACCAATGAGGACCAATTTTGATTCTGCGAGGTTGAGTGACGAAGTCTTTTCCATCCACTTGAACACTAAAAGTATTATTGTTGGCAAGCTGACCTAAAGACGTATTAAGAATAAATAACAGAAAGATAAATGTCAGGAAAGATTTCATGGGATTTGAGATTTAAAGTTTTATCCCCCTGATTTTCAAGGGCTTTGTAAATTTACTTAATATTACTTCAGCGAACTCTGTAATTTTATAAATGGGAGTGATAATTTAGTAAATGGAAAATTTAAACAAAAACGTCGGCGAATAGCTCTAAATAAGAACTACTCACCGACGTTTCTAAAAACCTATTACGAATTACTGTTTAATCGTGATTTTCAATTTTATTCAAATCTACTTTACCTTTTTTTGTACCCAAAGTATTTATCCAAGCGGCAATTTTTAGCACATCTGCTTTCGGTACGTGTGACATTGGTGCCATTTCTGTTGCGAAATCAGGCCAGTTTTCTGGTTTTGGTTTGTAAACCAATTCTAAAATTTGCTCATTGGTATAATTTCTTTTCGCAATTTCAGTGAAAGCAGGACCAACTAATTTTGTCGCTTCATTATGACAGGCGTTACAAGCGTGTTTTTTCAACAATAATGCTACTTGTTTACTATCAACCATTTCTTTGGCTGCTTTTGGCATTTCTTTTTTAACCGTCGTTTTCGTTTCTTTTGCCGAAGCTACAACGGGAGTAGTAGTGGTTGTGCGTGGAGCAACTTTTGCTAATTCTCCTTCTGGAATGGCATTGAGCGTATAAAAAGCAAAATCATGTAAAAGTGGTTGTGCTTGGTCGTTCAAAACGCCATTTAACGTAATTTGGTGAATGTAACCTAAACGTAAATTGTCAACTACCAAACGTACTTTTGTGCGGTCTTCCGATACAATTACACCACGCAAAGGCGTTGCTTCTTGATTGATAATTGGGCTTCCGTATTGATGTTGGTATTTATAAGTAAAACTTTTCAACTCATAATTACTCAAATTTTCTGCCGTTGCTTTGTTGATTGGTTGTGTAAATTCGATTTCAAAACCGTCGGGACGAGCAGAAACGGTTTTCATTTCAAATGGCATACGACCATTCCAAACTAAGCGTTGCAAACCGTAAAGGTCTTTGCCCGTTGACCCCCAACCTCTTGAAGTCATTCCCACGAACATTGAACCGTCATTTCCCCATCTTGCACGGATTGTTCCTGATTGGAAACCTTCACGGAATGGATAACAAGCTCCTTGATATTGTCCTTTTACTTTTTCCAAGGTCATACGCATGGCTTTTGACTGCCCTTGGTCATACACAAAATACTGTCCTTGAAAAGGTCCAAATTTACCCGCAGTTTGGTCTTCAATCATATCTGCCGTAGAAATTCCCATCAAAGCGTGCGGAAACCAAACGGCTGGCAATTTTAAAGATTTCATTTTTTTTGCGGCTTCGTACATCGGTTCGCCTGTATCGGGTACGTCTTTTACAGTCGTTGGTTTTAATGGAGATTCTGGTTCTTTTGTCCACCAAAGTCCGCCTGCATTTCCTGCAAAATCGCCTTTTTCAAGGTGTGTAATTCTTCCAGAACCTACCCAGTCACCTTGGTTTTCTCCGTATAAAACATCGCCGTTTGAATTAACTGTAAATCCTGCGGGTGAACGTAAGCCCGTTGCAACTGGCTCGAGTGTACCGTCTTTTTTGATTTTCACTAACCAACCTCTCCATTTTGCCAATTTTCCTTCGCCATAACCTACCCACGCCACGTTGAAGGTCAAATACATATCTCCATTTTTATCAAACTCTGGACCGTAAGAATATTCATGGTAATTTCCTGATAAATCCCAATTGGCAACTGATTCATAAATATCAGCTTTATCGTCTCCGTCGGTGTCAGTCAATTTAGTAAGTTCACCACGTTGCGTACAATAAAATGAGCCGTCACGATACGCCAAACCCAAAGATTCGTGCAAACCACTCGCAAATAATGTATAGCTTGGTTGTGTTCCATCGGGCATGTATGGATTTTCGATAATCCAAACTTCTCCACGACGAGTACACACTGCCACACGGCCGTCTGGCATGGGAGCAACCCCACCGACTTCTAATTTAATTCCTTCGGGAATCGTTACCGTTTTTATTTCGTAAAAATCCTCTTCAGTAAGTGGCTTTGATTTTAATTGAGCAAAGGTTTGTTGCGTCAAAAAACCAAGTATTGTGATGAGTAAATATTTATAGTTTTTCATGTATAGTGAGCGAAAAAGCGATTTGCGAAAAGCGAATATCGCATTTGTTAAATTTTCAGTTATTTATTTTTATCATAGCTGAAAGCTAAATAATTAAGTATCCGTTAGAAATACTAACACCTAAAAACTAATCCCTAACAACTATTTAAAAGATAATGTTATATGAAACTTCTTTCGAACCCGTTAAAGGCATAAGGATTTGTTTTTTCCCTTTACTTTCACGTACAATAGCTTTGTTGTTAGCAGTTGGTACAACTTCAACGTAATAGTTTTGGTTATCGATGGCGTAGCGGTTTGGAGCTACTTCAGCAACACTCGTTCCTTCTGCAATGAGTGCGTACAGTTGTTTTCCTGCTGCAACTTCGCCTTCAAAAGTTAGGTGACGACTCAAACCTTCTGCTTTATCCAAAGGCGTAGTGGCATCTTTCACTTTCAAACCTTTATAGTCATACATAAAAGTTGGATAACCGTTTCCAATTGCCAGTTTTTCGAGTTTATAACCTTTATACTTTAAATCTTCTTTCGTTAAATTTTCAGGAAATTCAGCGTCAGCAGTTGACAAATACGCTAATGGAAATTTATCGTTTGAATTAACTGTTAAACCCATTGGAGCTGAGGTTTGTGGTTCGCCACGGTCGAGCCACATATCGGTTGCGTTTAAGAATTTTCCTCTCCATAATTGCAAAAATCCACCTTGGTTTAAATCATAAGAGAAATTTAAACCACTTGGCATTCCCACATTGATTCCGTGCGTAATTTTCTTATCTCCGTACATAATAAATGAACGTTGCATTGCAGGAGCATCGCTTGGTTGTACGTCAATTAAAGGCACAGGCACCATATCAAGCAAAGAAGTACGCTCAGTAATTGCTTGTTTCTCCCAAGAATCTTTTTGGATAAAAACGCCCAATGAATTTGGTCGCCAATTATAATCTTTGGTATAAAGAATGGTGTAAGTATGTTCGCCAGCGGTTAATTTCTTGCTTCCTTTAGCGTATTCTGAAGGCAAATGCCATCCTCTTACTACGGTATCATTATCCACAATAATTGCTCCCATTGCTTCCCATTGACCAATAAACGTGTAATTATCCGCCACTTTCGTTGTAAATTTTCCGTCAAATTTTAACAAAAAGTCTTTCTTTTTATCAATCACTTTTTGCGTTGGTTGCGGCAATGTTCCTGTTGCTGTTGGTGTAGCATTCACAGGTTTAAATCCATTGACAGCACCCTCGTAAAGCTCATATTTCACGGGAGTAAAAGCAATATCACTTTTTTCAAAAATCTGATAATTAAAATTCTTGAACGCTACTGCTCCGTGGTCGCCTTGAATTCTGAATGGTGCTTTTGCTACTTCTTGTTGAGAAACGGCTCCACGAGTTACGCCCAACAATTCAACATTTTCATGCACTAACAGTCCATTCAAATACACCGAATTAATACGGGCATTGGTTAATTTCTTTCCCGAAGCATCAAACGTGGGTGCTTTAAAATCAATTTCGATATGATTCCAGAGTCCAGGAGCTTTACTGGCATTTTGGCGTGGTGGATGTCCTTCATAGCCTTCGTTTCCTTTACCACGAGACTCGTCCCAACGATGATAAATTGCTCCGCAATCGCCGTCATTTGGATTTTTTTTCAACCATGAATCTAAAATTTGAACTTCGTAACGACTTTGTAAATAAAACCCAGAATTTGAGCCCTTCGGAATCATAAAATCGAAAGATATTTTTAAATCTCCGTGTTCCAATTTTGAGAATAAATCGTCCGTTAATTGATATTTTGGTCCTCGTAAAGTGCATACTAAAACGCCCTTACCTGCGGTGGTTGTAAAGGCAGCAGGACTTGCTCCAACCGTAACGCCACCTTCGATAGTCCAGTTGGCACTTGGGTTATTGAACGCACTCAAATCATTTAGAGGAATCTGATTTTGTGCCATTCCTGCAAGGGGGAAAAATAGGAATAATAGTTTCTTTAACATTCGTTTTTTAGGATTCAAGTTTAATTTTTGCTTACACATTAACGGTAAATCACCTCATTAATTTGTCATTTTACCCTATTAAATTCTATATATAACACCATAGAACACTTACTATAAAAAAACAAGCAGAGGTTTGCTGCTTTTCAATAGTTACTTACTACCAAAGTTATTTAATTAAAATACGTCAACCAATAAAAATTATACTTTTTATTAAATATATAATATTTATTGATTTTCATGTTTTATCCAAACATCAGACTTTGAAATTAAGACAAAAAAGACAAGTTGTTATTAGGGTTTATACTTAATTGAGAAGATATTTTTCGATAAAAATATTACGAAAAGAAGAGGATTAAATAGAAGTAGGTACTGCCAAAAGAAGAAATTAAAAACAACGTAGTCAGCGTTTTGAACGCTGACTACGTTAAAAAAAATTACGAAAGACTCGCTAATGCTGATTGAACAGCCTCAAAACTTGGTGTTTTTCCAGCATCTTCCAATACTTCAGCATATTGAATTGTTCCTTCTGCATCAACTACAAAAGCAGAACGTTTTGAAACACCTTTCATACCCAACACGAAGTTTTCGTACAAAGAACCATAAGACGAAGAAACGTCTTTGTTGAAATCTGACAATAAATTGAATGGTAATTTTTGTTCAGCCTTGAATTTCTCTAAGGTGAAAAGAGAATCGACAGAAATACCCAAAATCTCTGCGTTCAGTTGTGAGTACGTAGCGATATTATCACGCATTTCGCATAATTCAGCCGTACAAACACCTGTAAATGCTAATGGGAAAAATAAAACAACAACGTTTTTACCTTTAAAATCTGAAAGGCTAACTTCTTGTTTTTCAGAATTATACAATTTGAAATCTGGGGCTTTTTCGCCTACTTGTAATGCCATTTTATTGAAGTTTTTAGTACCACAGGAATCCTTCCTGTGTGTAAGTTTTAGTACCACGAGAATCTTTCCCGTGTATGTTAAGTATATTTTTCACGGGAAAGATTCCCGTACTATAATTACAAAATCTCAGCCATTGCTTCCGCTACACTTGGAATAAAATTAACCTCCGCAACTTGTTTTTTCTCTTTGAACGCCTCACGTGGTTTGATGCTAAGGATTTGGAATAATTCTTTGTCGTTTGAAACCGCTGGGTTTGGCGTTGTCAAAAGAACATCTCCTGAGAAAATAGAATTTGCACCTGCCATAAAACAAAGCGTTTGTCCTTCGTAAGACATATCCAAACGTCCTGCCGAAAGTCTCACCATTGATTTTGGCATCAAGATTCTTGCCGTTGCAATTGTTCTTACCATATCCCAGATAGAAGCAGGTTCTTGTTCTCCAAGTGGAGTACCTTTAATAGGAACAAGATTATTAATTGGCACAGAATCAGGATGTTGTGGCATATTAGCAAGCGTTTTCAACATTCCCATACGGTCTGCATCACCTTCTCCCAAACCGATAATTCCTCCCGAACAAACTGACAATTTTGCCTTACGAACGTTATCAATGGTATTCAAACGGTCAGAAAAAGTACGAGTTGAAATTACATCTTCGTAGTTTTCTTCGCTGGTATCAATGTTGTGATTGTAGGCGTATAAACCTGCATTTTTCAATTTTTCAGCTTGAGATTCTGACAACATTCCGAGCGTACAACAAACTTCAAGACCCATTTCATTTACGCCTTTCACCATGTCTAAAACTTTGTCAAAATCTTTGTTATCACGAACTTCACGCCAAGCGGCACCCATACAAAAACGTGATGAACCTGCATCTTTAGCACGTTGAGCGGCAGCTAAAACTTCAGGAGTTTCCATCAATTTCTGCACTTTCACGTCGGTGTGATAACGGGCTGCTTGTGAGCAGTACGAGCAATCTTCTGGACAACCACCAGTTTTGATTGACAATAAGGTACTGATTTGTACTTCTTGCGGGTCATTATACTGACGGTGAACCGTTGCGGCCTGATAGACCAATTCCATAAATGGCAAATTATAAATTGCTTCTACTTCTTCTCTTGTCCAGTTATTTCTTATCATTGCTATATTCGTTTTTCAGAAAAATCATTTTAACCTTTAAAATTAACCATGCTTTTTGGGTTTGGCAAATTTGGGCTTGAAAAAGGCTGAACATTTGGAGTGTTCAGCCTTCGAAAAATGTAAATCTTTAATATTGCAACGTAACTTTATATGATACACACAATTTTTTTATCCGATAAGGAAGCATTGGAATAGTTTAAAAGCCTACGCCTGTTGTTAGAGTTTTGATTCTGCAAATGTGCATATTTGAGGTAAGGTATAAGGTTGAGCCATCATCACCCCAAGCACAATTGGCGGTTGGTTCGTTGGTGTCAATTCTGCCTAATAATTTACCTGCGGATGTGATTACTAACACGCCTCCTGGCCCTGTCGAGAAGATATTTCCTTTTTTATCTATTTTCAAACCATCAGGCAAACCTTTTAATTTTCCTTCTTTTACGGCTGGCGTTGCGTCATAAAATACCTTTCCAAGCCCAACGCTTCCGTCGGCATTAACTGGATATGCCATAATTACCGCACGACTTGGGTCAGATTGTGCGACGTACAAAATCTTTTCATCAGGTGAAAAAGCCAAACCATTTGGACGTTGTAAATCACTCACCACTAAACTCACTTTTCCGTCTGTTCCGATGCGATAAACACCAAATAAATCCGTTTCACGAGTTGGGTCATTTTCCTTTTTCATTAAACCATACGGCGGATCGGTAAAATAATAGGCTCCGCTTGAATGTTGAACTACGTCATTTGGACTATTAAATCTTTTTCCCTGAAAATTATCCGCCAAAGTTCGCTTCCCTCCTACTGTTAAAGGCAATGCCGAAATCCTGCGGTCGCCGTGTTCACAAGCTACTAATTCACCTTTTTGATTGATAATTAAACCGTTACTTCCTGGTTCATCGCTGTATTCTCCCAAACCCGTATAGCCCGAAGGTTTCAAAAAAGACGTTGCGGCTCTATTTCCTTCTTGCCAGCGATAAATGGTATTGGCAGGAACATCCGAAAAGAGTAAATATTTGCCATTTTTTACCCAAACTGGACCTTCCGACCATTTATATCCTGACGATAAAACTTCAATTTTAGCATCAGGAGCAATGAGTGCGTCAAGAGCGGGGTCAAGTTTAACAACTTTTCCTAAAGTCGGATAATTGGTTTGGGCTGAAATAGCTGACATACAAGATGTTATTAAAATGATTGACAGGATTGTTTTCATTAGTTTATGGTTCTAAATCTTGAGAAATTTTCAAGGTTGGATAAGCAAATTTCACCTCATTTTGTTGAATTATTACCATGATTTGGTAGTTAATTTCTTCTTTAATTCGTCGCATAACAGAGGCATCAAATGTGGCGATGTGATACGAAACTAAAATTTCCAATGAGTTATCCCCAAAACCTTCAAAACGAGTAATACTTGGGTCAGTGCGATAAATCATTTCATGGTTTAAAACGTAATCATTTATCTCGGAAACCACCTTTTTCATTTTTTCAATTGGGGTACTTATTTCTAATTTCAATAAATACCTTGCACGCCTAAATGGTCTTTGTGTTTGATTTTCAAGAGCTTGAGCCGTTAAAAGTCGATTAGGGATAGCAATTAAACTGCCGTCTCCTGTACGTAAACGAGTGCTACGAAAACCGATTTTTTCAACATCGCCTGATACTTTATCCGACTGAATATTATCTCCCACCACAAAAGGCAAATCAAGAAAAAGCGTAAAAGAGGCAAACAAGTTTTCTAAAGTTTCACGAGCCGCCAACGCAATAGCAAGCCCTCCGATTCCCAAACCTGTTACCAAAGCCACAACATCTACTTTGAAAACAACTCCCAACATGACAAAAAACGTCAAAATGGACACGCCAACTACGACTAAATCTCTAAAAAAGGGAATAAATTGGTCGTCCAATTTTGATTCCGTCAAGGTGGCACGTTCTTGAAAAATAAGGGCAATGAATTTAGCTATTCGTACTAAAATCCAATAAATTGAAAAGATAAAACCTGCTTGAAAGCTTTTCAGTAAAATCATTCTGATACCAAATTCCTCTTGCGACGGAATCCGCCATGACGTTGGAAAATGTACAAACGAAAAAGCAATGTAAAGCAAAATTAAGGAAATGAATAGGCGAACAGGTTGCCGAAGCATCGCCACACAAGTCTGAATCGGGATTTTATCGTGCTTAATGAAACGATATAGAATTTTACTGAAATTATCAGCTAAAAAGCGTCTAAACAAAAGTCCAAAACCCAAAATTCCAACCAATATAAGAATATCAGTTACTTTATTTTCGAGGATTTCGGCAGATAAATATTGCATTAGATAAAAATTTGATGAATGAGTAATTTACAGCGGTAAAGTTATGCTGATTGTTGCTTAATTTAATGAAAGAAACGGTAATTTTACAATAGACGACTTATTTCTCATTCCTAACCAACACACTATGAAAACTCGGCATAAGGTTTTATCCGCTCTATTTTTATTGTCCATAATAACCTATCTCGACCGTGTTTGTATGAATGTGGTCAGTAAATATATCAAAGAAGATTTATCCATCAATAATCAACAATTTGGGTATATTTTGGGGGCATTTTCATTGGCTTATGCCCTTTTCGAGATTCCTACGGGGGCAATGGGCGACCGTATTGGTTCAAGAAAAGTATTAACTCGTGTGGTTTTATGGTGGTCTGGTTTTACGGCATTAACGGCAGTTGGCTATAATTACATTTATCTGGTTATCATTCGTTTTTTCTTTGGTGCAGGCGAAGCAGGAGCATATCCAAACGCTTCCATCGTAATTGCTCGTTGGTTTCCTGCGGTAGAAGTGGCTCGGGCTCAAGCCGTTATTTGGGCAGCAGGACGACTTGGCGGTGCTTTAACGCCCTTTTTAGTCATTCCTTTGGTGCATCGTTTGGGTTGGCAAATGGCTTTTGTGGCTTTGGGTTTGGTGGGCGTTTGTTGGGCAATTGGTTGGTACAGTTGGTACAGAGACACACCTTCCGAAATGAAAAATATTAGTCAGGAAGAAGTAGAAGAAATTGAATCGAAACGAAAAATTAAAGCATCCGAACACCATTTTAGTTGGCAAACTATCATCAAAAATCCGAATATTTGGGCGTTGATGTTGATGTGCCATTTATTCTTTTACGCTTCTTATTTCTTTACCAATTGGTCAAATACGTATTTTATTGAAGGGCGTGGCATGACCGAAGACCAATCTAAAAACTTCATTTCATTATCTTACGTTTTAGGAGCAATCGGCTGTATTATTGGTGGGTTTTTGAGTGATTTCTTGGTAAAAAAGTATGGTTTATCCTTCGGAAGAAGAGCCGTTGCGATGGGCGGTTTAGGACTTTCAAGTATTTTATTTCTATCGGCAGGACTTACCGAAAATAATGATTTAGTCGGCTATTTATTGGCTCTTTGCGTGCTGACAAAGGATTTAGCCCTTCCTGTTGCCTTTGCTACTTGCGTTGATATTGGCAAAAAATATTCGGGAACTGTGGCAGGAACAATGAATTTTGCGGGACAATTAGGGGGATTTTTTATCACTATTATTTTCGGAATTATGGTAGAACAAACTCATAATTTTAACTATCCATTAATTTTGATTTCTGGTTGTTTGGTAATTAGTGCTTTAATGTGGTTGAAAATTGACCCAAGTAAGGATTTACAAATTAGTAGTGGCGAATAGTATTCGCCAATTACTGACAATCGGCGAATACTATTCGCCGCTACCGAAACTACCTTTACAACACTGACGAATGCTATTCGCCACTATAAAATAAATCATGAACCTAACCATAGATTTAGGAAATACTTACGCCAAAACGGGGCTTTTTGAAGCAGACAAACTAATTGAAACCAATTGGAAATTATCTTATGATGAATTGGTTAATTACGTACAAACAATTCGTCCTCAACGAATTATGGTTTCATCGGTAAGTTATTCGGAAGAACAATTAAAAGAAGAATTTTCAGACATAACTTCTGAGATTTATTTACTTAAAAATACAACGCCCGTTCCACTCACAAAACTTTACGACACACCTGAAACCCTCGGTGCTGACCGTGTGGCGGCGGCAATTGGTGCAAGGGTTTTATATCCTCAAAATAATTGCGTTGTGATAGACATGGGAACGTGCATTACCTACGACTTGGTGGATATTGAAGACAATTTTCACGGAGGAATTATCTCTCCAGGGGTAAGAATGAGATTCAAAGCCATGAATACTTTTACCCAACGTTTACCGTTATTAGAACCCGATGGAATCCCCGATGGAATACCAACACTCATCGGTAAAAGCACCAAACACGCCATGCAAAGTGGCGTAATGAACGGATTATTAGCAGAAATAAACGGGCTTATTGAAGAGTATAACAAGGTTTTAACAAATATTAACGTCATTTTCTGTGGTGGGGATGCTTCAAACTTTGCAAACCGCATAAAATACCCGAACTTTGTAATCCCAGAATTAGTGCTGATTGGACTTAATCGAATTTTAGAATATAATGTCAAATAACAAAAAAGGTCATAGTTTACAGACGATAAATTTTAGAGGTTTATTTTTAAAATCTCAACAAAACGTCTCTCATTCATTTTTGTCAAAAGTAGTATTTTGCATATTGCTTGCTACTTACTCCCTACTACCTATTGCAAAAACGCACGCTCAGGAAACAAACTCACCTTTTTCATACTGGGGTGTTGGTGAAGTTTACAATGGCGGAACAGCGATAAACTCGATGATGGGAGGTTTAGGAGTTGCCAATTCAAATGGTATCTATATTAATACGCTGAATCCTGCACTTTTGGCACGTAACCGCTACACGGTTTTTGAAATGGGTGTCAATACAGAAGCAAAATCTATGCAAAACGCCAAACAACGTTCTAATACTTATAACGGAACTGTTGGTCCAATTATGATAGCATTACCTGCTTCTCCAAGATGGACTTTAGCCTTAGGGTTAGCTCCTTATAGTACGGTCGAATATAAAACCTTCTCGTCGCAAAAACTTGATATTTTGGGTACTGACAGTGTAACTTATACTTACAACGGAAGCGGTGGACTTAATAAAGCAGTGATAGCCAATGGCGTAAGAGTTACCAAAGATATGTACGTAGGCTTAGAATTTGCTTATTTATTTGGTGTGATAAATCGTGATGTAATTACTCAAAATCTAAGTGACTCTCAAAATTATCAGATAAATTTAGCTGACCGTACCAATTACTCTGGTACACATTTTAAATTAGGTTGGGCTTGGAGACCAAAATTAAGCAAGGAGTATTTCTTAAATGTTGGAGCAACAGCAGAATTTGGGCAAAATATTGGTGCTAAGTCTTTAAAGAGATTTACGATTAGCAACGCATCAGGTTTATCTTTAATTAATGCCGATACTTTAAAACAAACAGACGGAAAAGTTTCACTTCCAGCTACTTATCGTTTTGGCGTTAGTATCGAAAAACCTGCAAAATTGTTAGTTTCGCTTGACTACTCAATGACTAAATGGTCTGGTTTTCAAAACCTTACTGGTTCTTCTGAAAACCTACGAGATGCACATACGATTGCTTTCGGAGCTGAATATATTCCAAAATTCGATGCTCTCAATGGATATTTCAACCATGTAATGTATCGTGTAGGAGCAAATTATACCACTTCTCCTTATGCTTTCAACGGAAAAGATGTTGCTAACGATATGAGTTTCTCAGCAGGCGTATCACTTCCTTTAAGAACAATTTCTTATGTAAACATTGCGTATGTACGTGGTAAAAGAGGTGTTTTAGCCACCAATGGCATTGAAGAAGTTTATAATAAAATTGTAGTTGGATTCTCATTAGGAGACTTCTATTGGTTCCGTAAACCGAAAGTTGATTAATTTTTTAGGTGTTAGGGGTTGGGATTTAGGCATTAAGAATGTAAGATTTAACACTTAAATACAAAGTTTATACAAATGATTTATTGAACTATTTTCATTATGTATCAAATAAAAATATTGATTAAAGCAGTACCACAGGTGTTAATATCTGTGGTACGTTTTCTTTATAAGCAAATGTTATCTTTTTCCAATTCAAGTAAATCTATTCTCTGTTCACTATTCTCTATAATCGTGCTTATTGCTTGTGAAGACGATAAAAAAGAATTTAAGCGAGTAGAGTACAAAGGTCCAATTTCTGAAGTTTACGGCATAAATATGAGTTATACAGACTCAGCAAGATTAGTCGTAAGAATGTCCACCGAAGCTCAATTAACGATGGTCAATGAGGACAAAAAATATCCAAAAGAAGTTAGGGTTTTCTTTTTTGATAAATTAGGGAATAATACCACGAAATTAAGAGGAGATTCTGCGATTTATTTGAAGGCAAATAATCTTTACCGAGTAATGGGAAGGGTAGAAATTAATAATCAGGTAAAGAACGAAACATTGGCAACGGACGAATTATTTTGGAGTCCCGACACGAAGAAAATATATTCTAACAAACCCGTTGACATCAAAACACCCGACCAAGTTATTCATGGAATGGGCATGGATTCAAACCAAGATTTTACTGAATACACCATTCGCAAAGTAACAGGCGTAGTTAGCGTAAAGAGTTTACCACAATAGTTTTAGATGCGACCGTCGCTCGGTTCGATATTCATTTTCCGAACATCGAACCGAGCGACGGTCGCATCTAAATGCTATTTTTTACAGTTTTCCAACACCTTCTGTACGTATTTCACCTCTGTAATTGTCTTCTCATTCCCCCATTCATTGTAGATATAAGTAGCGATTTCGGCAACGTCCAAAGCCTGTAATTGCGTATTAGCAGGCATAGCTTGATGAAACGATTTGCCGTTCACCACGATGGTATCTTTCAAGCCATTTCTCATCGAACAAAGTATCAATTCTTTATTTTTTTCAAGGAAATCCGAACCAGCAATTGGCGGATAAAGCCCTGCCAAACCTTGTCCGTTATCTTGATGACAATTGGCACAATGTAATTTATAAAGTGCCTGTCCGTCGATATAATATTGTTTTAGTTTAATATCTTTTTCACTGCAAGCGGTAAGCAGTAGGCAATAAACAGTAAGCAGTAAGCAGTAGTTTAATATTTTCATTTTATTAACTTTATTATAATTTTCACTTCTCATTCAAAAGTATTTCCATATCAATCATCAATCTATCTACTTTGGTGGGTTCAGTTCCATCGTAAATTCCTCTGATATGACGATTTTTATCTACTAAAATAAATGCTCCACTATGAACAATTCCTCCTGGTTGAGTTGGGTCGTCGGTAGCAGAAACCATGTAACTTTTCTGCCCAATTTCATAAATTTTAGCTTTATCACCCGTTACCATTTGCCACATTTTAGACTTGATTCCCAAATTGTCCATAAACTCACGTAAAACTGCGGGCGTGTCGTGGCGTGGGTCGATTGAATGCGAAAGAATCCCAACCTTCGGATTGTCTTTATACTTCTCATAAATCCGTAGCATTTGGGTTTTCATCTTCGGACAAATCGTTGGACAAGTCGTAAAAAAGAAGTCTGAAATATAGACTTTACCCTCAAAATCTTTTTGAGTAACTTTTACAGAATCTTGATTAATAAACTCAAAATCAGGAATTTGATGATAAAGCGTATCGGTTACTTCTTTGCCATTAACTGTTTTTGTAACCGCCTCACGATTACCAAGTATTGGAAGTTTTTGGGGCTGTGAATTGCAAGAGATTAGAAATAAACAGAATGCTAAAATTGAAATTTTATTCATAAAATGAAAAATATAAAACCCTCATAGATTTTTGACTATGAGGGTTTTGTTAATATTATCTTTGGGAAAACTTCGTTAAATCAACGCCTTTAAATGCTTTCATTAACTCATCATTTTTAAATTTGACAGCTTCTTCGAGTGTTTTAAACCTTCCTGTCTTCTTTATGCTTTTTCTTGTATTTATTGACGTTTCCATTATATTCAAGTATTCTTTAGTGAAATAACGTAAGCTAAATAATTTTCGTTCGGTTCATAATCAACGATTTCGCCATTAAGTGAAATAGCTTCTATTCTAAGGAAATCCACTTGGGATTTAATTTTCGAAATAACCGTTCTATAAAGTCTCGTTCTTTTAGGTTCACTTCCTGTGAAACCTATTTTACAGCTCGGATATTTATCAAAAAACTCAAGCATTGTCCGCAATACGGTTGCCATTATCTTTGTCAAATCTTTATTTTTACTTTCAAAATACACATCATGTCCATCTTCAAAAACTTCAAATAGAGATAAGCTAAAAATATCTTCCGTTTCCTCTAAACTGGAATAAACGATTTGTTTCTTTGAAATCCCATTTGGGCCTATACTTTCAAAATCAAAGGTAAGAATATCATACGATTTTTTATAAGAGTAGATTGGTTCATCCATCGTGTAAAATTACAAAAATTGCATTCAATTATCGGTTTATTTCCCTAAAAATCCCTTTGCCTCCTCAATGCTTTTATTGGTCAATTCTTTTACACTTGAAATTTTAGCTTTTTCATCAGCGTAATATTTAGTGACTTCTTCTTCAGATTTTCCTTTTACTTGGTCGGGATTATACGCTTGCATCCAGTCCATCATTTGATTATCAGCCGAATCCAAAGCTGAATATAATTGTTTGGCTTTTGCAGAATCAGGAGAAACTTTAATGGCAGAATCTAAACTACTTTTCAAAGTCATAATGTCATCCATTTTGGGCATTACTTCATCATGAATCGCCATCACTTCATCAATCATTACCTTTTGTTTATCCTCTCCATTTTTTTGACAAGCCGCCAATGTTGTAATTATTGAAATTGCTAAAAATATTTTTCTCATAATTGTACCTGTTTGCTGAGATGAATTTGCTTCATCAAACATATAAAAATCCTTTTAAATCTGTGTTGCTTGCATCTGTGTTATCTGCGTGACAAACTACAAATCCAGTTTATAATTTGTCAATTCTACCAAATGTTTACTCAAAATCTCACGGGCATTATCAACAATGGCTTTAGATGGATTTTGCCCACCAATCATTTGGGCAATTTCCATTACTCGCTCTTCATTGGTCAGTTTTCTAATCCGAGAAACAGTCCTTGCCGAAGAATTATCTTTATAAACAAAATAATGTGCTGAACCTTGAGCCGCAATTTGGTGCAAGTGCGTAATGGCAATTATTTGGTGACTACGAGACATTTCACGCATCATATTCCCTACTTTTATCGAAACTTCACCCGAAATACCCGTGTCAATTTCATCAAAAATAATGGTTGGCAAAGCTCGTTTATTGGCTAAAATATACTTTATTGCCAACATCAAACGACTAAATTCACCGCCAGAAGCAACATTTTTAATCGGTTGTGGCTTGATACCTTTGTTAGCCGAAAATAGTAAATTGATGATATTTAACCCGTTTGGTGTCGGTTTTATAAGTTCATTTTCAATTTTCAAACTGGCATTTGGCATTCCCAAGTCCTTCAATAAATCTGAAATTTGCTTTTCGATAATTGGCAAAACTGAAACTCTGGATTTAGATAATCCTTCGCCCGACTTGAGCATAGTTTTTTCAGTTTTCTCAACGTTTGTTTTGGCTTTTTCTAAAGCTTCATCAATATTTAAAACCTTACTAACTTTTTTCTCTAAATCATTTTGAATCGCAATTAATTCAAGGTCGGTTTTAACTTGATGTTTTTGTAGTAAATTATACAACAAATCAAGACGTTGCTGAATTGATGAGATTTTTTCATTATCCAATTCTACTTCTTCCGCCTCCGTTTCCAATTCTACCGCAACGTCTTTCAACTCAATCAAACAGCTTTGTAAGCGACTTCTCAATTGTGCATATTGTTCGCCATAACCACTAATACCGTTCATATTGGCAACAGAACTGGTCAATAATGAAATTATTGATTGCTCGGGAGCGTTCAAATATTCGGTTGCCATTAAGAGTTTAGATTTTACTTCTTCGGCATTTTCGAGTTTATTCAGTTCTTGTTCTAAAACCTCCAATTCATCGCCTTTGAGTTTTGCTTTTTGGAGTTCTTCCAACAAAAAGGCATTATAATCAAACTCTTTTTTACTGTCTTTAGCTTCATTCAATAATTGCTCATACGCTCGATTAGCTTTATTATACGCCTGATAATCAGCCTTATATTTATCTAAAAGTTCATTATTCTGAGCAAAAGTATCTACAATTTGAAGTTGATAATCATTTGCACCCAACAGCAGATTGTCATGCTGAGAATGGACATCCATCAATTGAGATGTAATTTTACGGAGTGTCTCCAAATTTACGGGCGTATCATTGATAAAAGCACGAGTTTTTCCTTGTGGAGAAATCTCTCGACGAATGATACAATGTTCTTCGTAATCCAGTTCTTCCTCCTCAAAAATATTCTTGATAATGTATCCAGAAATATTAAACTCTCCCTCTATCACACACTTTTCGGATGGATTATAAAGCGTTTTGGTATCAGCACGATTACCCAATAACAACCCGATTGCTCCTAACATAATTGACTTTCCTGCACCTGTTTCACCCGTAATGATATTCAGAGAACGGTCGGGGGCAAAGTCGAGATGCTCAATAAGAGCGTAATTTTTTATGATTAGATTTTGTAACATTTTATTTCAAAAAGTCAGGGTTTTGGCGAGTATCTTGAATCGTTACAATATCTATGTAATCTTCAAAGACCTGATAAAAAATATGAGCGTGTTTAGTAATAAGACCTTTATGTAAATTTTCAAATTTATCAGATTTCGGAAATAAAAAAGGCATCACACTGATTCTATCAAAATTAGTATTCAATTCTTCTAAAAACTCCTTTTTTACTTTTATTGACCATTCTTCTTCAAGATATTGAAGAATGTGTTCTAAGTTTCGTTCAGCACGTTCAGAGATAAATACTTGATATACTTTCATAAATATTTATTCATTACTTCTGCCAACGGCTTTTTTCGTCCTGCTTTCAAATCGTCAATTCCTGCTTTAATATCTTCCTTTTGAGCATTTGATAATTCATCCCAAAAATCGCCAACCTCTTTTACTTCTCGTTTTAGGAGTGTGTGATAAGCTTCTAAAACACTATTATCTGAAATTCGGTCAATCAGTAAATGAAGGTCTGATTTTAATTCGATAGTTGTCATACTATTTTTGATTTAATTGAACCTTTTATTTTTTACCTCAATTAAAAAATTATTGTAAGAATTATTACTACAATTCTTACCAAACAATTCCCTTTTTAATGATTACAAATATAAGCGTTTGCTGTGATTGATATTCATAACTAATCAGTAACATTTTAACATCACCCCTCAAACTTCCCTTCTCTCCTCCCCATTTTGGCCTCAAAAGCTTCTTGTAAATCAGCTGAAAGTAACATGGCGGCGTTCCAAGTTGCCATGTAATTGAGTCCGTCAGCAACGGAATGGTCACGGGTATGGAGCAAAATATGCTTCGTTCCTCGGATGGATAATGGTGATTTTTGAGCAATCATTTCGGCAATTTTCATGACTTCCGCCATCATCGTAACTTTATCTGAATACGAACGATTGACGATGCCAATTTTCTCGGCTTCTTGTCCGCCTACGTTACGCCCTGTGTACGCCATTTCACGCACGGAACCGTCGCCAATTAGTTTGGGGAGTCTTTGTAAAGTACCTAAATCTGCCACCATGCCCATGTCAATTTCTTTGATGGTAAAATAGGCATCGTCGGTACAATAACGCATATCGCAACCGCAAACCAAATCAATTCCTCCTCCAATACAACCACCGTGAATGGCAGCTAAAACGGGTTTTGAGCAGTTTTCAATGGCGTTAATGGGGGCTTGTAATTTCAAGACATCTTTACGAAGTTTTTCTCTTTTTCGTCCTTCGCATTTGGTATGATTTTGCGAAACAGACATCAATAAACTCAAATCAATTCCTGCACAGAAGTTTTTACTTTCTCCGCCTTCCAAAACAATTACTCTGACTTCTGCATTTTCATCAAGATATCCAAAAACCTCCGTGATTTCATCCCAAGCAGTTTGATTGAGGGCATTCATTTTATCAGGACGATTGAGCGTTACGTGGGCAATATGATTCTGAATATCTAATTTTAGCGTTTCCATGTTTTATACATTGAGTGAATGAGAGATTGAACGATTGAGTGAATACTTCGTGGGAAATGAAGTTATTGAAAGTTTCTGAATAAAGCAAAGAGGGGCTTTACCGATGAGTAGATTGTGAGCGAGACGCTCTGTACATTTTAGTTCGTAGCGGACGCTACGACCAGTAACAGATGGTATATTTTTACTTTAAGCGTTGCTGTCGCATAAGTTGTTGGTGGAAAAACCAATAATGGCGGATTAGTTTTACCATGATATTGCTTCCGAATCAATAAACTCCCTTGATACTAAAAAAAGAAAAAAATATTTTTGGAATAACTTAGCATCAAAATCTTTAATACTTCGTTTTAAAAGAATTGAAAAGCATCCTTGAAACCCCTCTATTAATTGTTCAATATTCGACTGATTATCACCTTTAACAAACTTTTCATAATTAAGAAAAATTTGGAAATTAATAGACTTACTTTTAGCTCTATAAATCATTTTTTCTGTATTTGGAATTATGTTATCATAAGAATCATATTCTAACACATTTATCCCAAAAGCAACTTCATTAATTGCATTTCCATATTGTCTGTTTTCAAAAAATAATGTTGTAAAAATATCCTCATCTAATTTTTTAAATATTGGAATTATCGCTGTAACATTCCAATCATGTTTTAATCCAAAATAAATTTTCATATTTTAATTAATAATTTTATTACCCCGCAGGTAGCCTTTTTTGAAATAAAGATAATTCGCATTTTTTTATCTCTTCTGGTCATAGGTTTAGCGAAGCGTTCCTACGACCTAAAATCATATTGAGCGTCTCACTCATTCGTTTCATGCTTGCTTAGTCGCCCTTTTCAAACAAGTTATCCAATCTTTGTAAATAATGCAAAAAAGAATAGCACGCTGATAACGCTGATTTTCAAACACTGATTTTCGCAGATAAAAATCTGTAAAAATCGGCGTTACGAAGTATCTGCGTTATCTGCGTGCTATTTATCACACTTACAGACTGAAGTCTGTGTTACACTACCGTTCTGATTTTCAATTCATTTAATTGCTTGTCATCAATGGTTGATGGTGAATCAATCATTACGTCACGTCCTGAGTTGTTTTTCGGGAAGGCGATGAAGTCACGGATTGAATCTGAACCACCGAATAATGAACAAAGACGGTCGAAACCGAATGCCAAACCTCCGTGTGGTGGAGCTCCGTATTTACGAGCAGATGGTATATTTTTACTTTAAGCGTTGCTGACGCACAAGTTATTGGTGGAAAACACCATCCTTTAATCTCTTAATCCAACAAATCATAGTTCAGATAAATTATATTTTTTCTCTTTCTCTGTAACCTTTCTAAAACAACTTACATCATATCACCAGAAATCAATTTATTAACAATTATAAAATATTACGACTATGATAGATGGAAATTTAGTACCGATTGTGGGAATGTTAATCCCAATTACAGGTATTTTGGGCTTTTTTACGATGATTGTCTTCTCACGTAAATACGAAAATGACGAAAGAATGGCAATGATTGCCAAAGGAATCAATCCAATGACTCGACCACAAAGAGTTTCAAGAGAAATTGAACCAAGTAAATTCTTAGGTTTAGGCTTTATATTGATTGGTTTGGGCATAGGTTTGCTAATGGGGTCTTTATTAGAGGAATTAACACAGATTAATAGTGAAGTTGCTCATTTTTCTATGATTTTTATTTTTGGAGGTTTAGGACTCTTAGGTTCATATTTTTATCAAATGAATGTAGATAAGAAAAATCAAGGGAATAAAGAAGATTAATTGTCAGTAAATCAGAGCATTATGAAAGGGTTTTCTTGTTATTCAAGGAAACCTTTTTTATATTCAAAACGCTCCAAATTGCTATATTTTGACCTATTAACATTTCCTTAACAAGCATTAACGTTTCATTAACTTACCTCCGACGACTTCCTGCGTTATAAATTCAAATTTACAGATTTAAACCAAACGTAAACGCATAGAAGTCATGAAAAAGTTAATTGCAGCCATCGCCCTTTCAGTTTTTACTTTCGCTAAAACCAACGCTCAAAGTGTTGCTTTCAAAGCAGGATATACGCATTCAGATGTAATGGTTTCGCCAGAACCAGCTAATATTTTTACGCCAAAAGAAACTTTTCACGCAGGTATTGCTATCAAAGACTTGAAATTTAATGATAAAATTGGTTTTCAACCAGAGGTTTTGTATTCAATGCAGGGCTTTAAAGTGGCAGGAGTAGGTAATGTCGGCATTCATTATTTATCAGTTCCTTTATTAGTGACCTTCCCAGTTGCAGAAGGATTGGAATTACAAGTTGGTCCACAAATTAGCTATATGGTTAATTCTCGTGTAGGTGTGGTAAGTGATTTATTTTCAGTTTCTTACAAAGGGTTGTTTAATGATATTGATGCAGGTGCAGTAGCAGGAGTTGAATATAAAGTTTCTGATAATGTATCACTTGGTGGACGTTATTATTTAGGAATGACCAATGTTAATAAGGATTTTTCTTTAGGGAGTAATTCTAATTTCTCAGATTATTTCCAAATGAAAAACACGGGTTTACAAGCCTATGTTTCTTTCAGTTTTGGGAAGAAATAGAAAGTAGGTGTTAGGATTTAGGGGTTGGGCATTAGTACAAGCACTAACGGCAAGACACTTTAACCTATTGATAACAAAAATCATTTCCAATCAATTTAAAATCGTACAACCATGAAAACTAAAATAATGAGTGCGTTAATTGCTTTATTAGGATTAACTACTGCTTTGAATGCTCAAACGCTCAATGGGAATGATAATTTTCAAGGCAATAATCGTCGGGAAGAATATCCTCAACAAAGAGGGAATGATTATCCACAACAAAATGGGGGATATAATAATAACCCTAATAATGGTGGTTATTATGGAAATGATGATGATTTATATGGTCGTCGCCAAGGAAATCAATACGAAAATTACCCTTTCGATAATCGTAATCCTTTTGATACACGCAGTCAAAACTATGACCCCCGAAATCCCTTTGACCCACGCCCTGTTTATGACCGCAATCGTAATGGACGTTGGAATGACAATGATTATCGTTATAATGCCAATGCTTATGATTATTGCCCCAACCGTCAGGCATGGGCGAATCGTTATTATCCATTAGACCCACGCAATCCTTATGATGTGCGAAATATTTATCAGAATCGGGGGAATGGTTATGGCTATAATAACAGAAAAGGAGGCAGAGGGCATCGTCATGATAATAGACGTTGGTAGCCAATATAAATAATATTGAAAGCCTAATAATCAAGTTCAAAAGCTTGTTTATTAGGCTTTTTTCATGTCAATACTATAAATATTGATAAATATCAGCATGATAGATTCAGTATAAAAAGATATACTTTTGCTTTTAATAGCACAACTAAAATATTATTTTGAGGGAAATTTCTCAATTCTTTTTATAAAATTCTAACATAATATTATGCAAATTTATCAAGCCATAAGCCAAAGAGAAGCTCAAGGTTTCAATACCCAAGAACTTCGTGAAAACTTTTTGATTGAATCTATATTTCGTAACAACGAAATTGCCATGTACTACACGCATTATGACCGTGTAATCTTGGGCGGTGCTATGCCTGTTTATTCTGCTTTAGATTTGCAGACTGATGACAATCTAAAAGCGGACTATTTCTTAGAACGTCGTGAAATTGGTATTATTAACGTAGGCGGAGACGGTGAAATTACTGTTGATGGTGAAACATATTCTTTGTCAAAATTAGATGCTCTTTATATCGGAAAAGGCTCAAAATCAGTTACTTTTAAAAGTAATTCTGCTGATGCTCCTGCTCAATATTTCTTATTGTCTGCTCCTGCTCACCAAACGTATCCAACTCGTAAAATGAGCAAAGAAGAAGCATCGCCAGTATCATTGGGCAGTGCAGAAACAGCTAACGAACGTACTATTTATAAATATATTCACCGTGACGGAATCCAGAGCTGTCAGGTAGTGATGGGTTTGACCGTTCTGAAATCGGGAAGTATTTGGAATACTATGCCTGCACACGTACATGACCGTCGTATGGAAGCATATTTGTATTTTGACCTTGATGCAGCACACCGTGTTTTTCATTTAATGGGACAACCACAGGAAACTCGTCACTTGGTAGTAGCTAATCATCAAGCGATTTTGTCGCCACCTTGGTCAATCCACTCAGGAGCTGGAACAACCAATTACTCGTTTATTTGGGCAATGGCAGGCGAAAACCTTGACTTTACCGATATGGATTTTGCTAATATTGCTGATTTGAAATAGAAAAGTTAATTAGAGTTTAGTTGTTAGTGTTGGAACTTGCTTTTAATAAGTTGAGTGTGGCAAACTCGGTCAGACGATAGTCAGACCACCAATTCTATAAAATTTTACTAAGCGTTAACAATAATTGATGTAAATGTGAACGCAGGCAAGGTTCAAACCCTGCCTGCGTTAGAAACTATTTTTCTAAATTGAAGGCTTCGCATTATGTGAAGCCTTCGTTGATTTCACCATAAAAACCAAAAGCAACCATGAAAAAAACATTCCTTTTATTGCTTGTCTCCTTGACATTTAACGCTTTTAGTCAGTCGAAAATTGATGTAAAAAAAGAATTTGCTTTAGCTGCCCAGCAGTATCAAGGAATGTTGAAATCACATCAGGATATTACCAAAACGCCACAATCAACCAATAAAGATGGCTCGCCAAGAGATATGCCAACTGATTGGTGGTGCAGTGGATTTTTGGGGGGTTCTTTGTGGTATATTTTTGAACAAAGTAAAGACCCTCAATGGAAAGCCGCTGCTGAAAAATGGACAATGGCAATACAAAAAGAGCAATACAATACAGGTACGCACGACTTAGGTTTTATGTTGTATTGTCCTTTCGGAAATGGTTTACGTTTAACTAAAAACCCAGCATACAAAAACATTATGCTTACGGGAGCGAAATCTTTGGCTACTCGTTTTGACCCAAAAGTTGGTGTCATTAAATCTTGGAATAAATTTCAATCTTTTGATTATCCAGTGATTATTGACAACATGATGAACTTGGAATTTTTATTCTGGGCAGCTCGTGAATCTGGCAATAAAGAATTTTATAATATCTGTCTTTCGCACGCAGACAGTACGCTAAAACACCATTTCAGACCCAATGGAAGTTCTTATCACGTCATTTGTTACGATAAAGACGGAAAGGTTTTACGTAAAAAAACGGCTCAGGGTTATGCCGATTATTCTGCATGGGCAAGAGGACAAGCGTGGGGTTTGTACGGATATATTGTGATGTACCGTGAAACAAAACAGAAAAAATATTTAACTCAGGCACAACGCATTGCAGATTATATTTTAAATAATCCGAATTTACCGAAAGACAAAATTCCGTATTGGGATTATAACGCACCCAATATTCCAAATGAAGAGCGTGATGCTTCGGCGGCAGCCATAACGGCTTCTGCACTTTTAGAACTTTCAACGATGAAAACAGCAAAATCAAAAGAGTATTTCAAAAATGCTGAAATCATGTTGCAAAGTCTTTCTTCGCCTGCTTATAAAGCCAAAATTGGCGAAAATAATCACTTTATTTTGATGCACAGTACAGGTCATAAACCTGCCAATTCAGAAGTTGATGTACCTTTAGTTTATGCAGATTATTATTATTTAGAAGCACTTTTGAGATACCAAGCCTTGCATAAAAAGTAGAACAGGTTTCCAACCTGTTAGTTCGTTCATTGAAAGGTTGGAAACCTGTTAGTTCGTTCATTGACAGGTTGGAAACCTGTCTTACTTGAAACCTAATTCCAAATCATGTTCAGAAGAAATTTTTTAAAAGGTATCGGACTAACGTCAATTTTGCCGTTTTCAGGAAAGGCAGAAAGTGACATTTCATTGAATGTTGCACAAACGCCAAGAGAATTTTGGTTAGAACATCTCCAAAAACTTGCCGAACCACTTTTGAGCAATTTAGCCAAAGACCAACTCAAAACCAATATGCCCATTGAAGGCACTAAAATTGGCGTTGAAAGTCATGCGTTTTGCAATACGTTGGAAGGTTTCGGCAGATTAATCGTTGGTATTTCTCCTTGGTTACAATCAGAAGGAGGAAGTGACAAAGAAAAAGCTTTGCGAGAAAGATATTTGAAATTAACCGTTCAAGGTTTGGCAAATGCCACCAACCCGAAAGCAAAAGATTATATGCCTTGGGACGTACCTTCGCAACCTTTAGTGGATGCTTCTTTTTTAGCATTGGGTATTATTCGTTGTCCAAAAATTTGGGAAATGGCTGATAGTCAGACTCGTAAAAATGTGATTGAAGCGTTTCGATTATCTCGAAAAATAAAACCATACTTCAGTAATTGGTTACTTTTTTCGGGAATGATTGAAGCATTTTTCTTAAATATTGGCGAAGAATACGATAAAATGCGATTAGATTATGCCATTCGTCAGCATGAACAATGGTATAAAGGTGATGGTATTTTTGGCGATGGTCCAGATTTTCATTGGGATTATTACAACTCGTTTGTCATTCAACCTTTTTTGTATGAAATTCTGAGAATTGCCGTTCCAAAACATTCTGAGTACAATAATTTCAAACAAAAAGCAGATAAAATTCACGGTCGTTATGCTCTTGTACAGGAGCGTATGATAAATACTGATGGTTCTTTTGCAGCTTATGGGCGTTCATTGGGTTATCGTGCGGGGTGTTTTCATCATTTGGCAAATATGTCTTTGACACAAATGTTACCCGCCGAACTGAGTCCTGCCCAAGTGCGAGAAGCCTTAACCGCAGTGATTCGTAAAACCACCGAACACAAAGATACCTTTGATAAAAATGGTTGGTTACGCCCGGGGTTATACGGTTTTCAACCAAGTATTCTTGAAAATTACGTCGTGACGGGTAGTTCTTATTTGTGTTCATCGGTTTTATTGCCTTTGGGTCTTTCCGAAACAGATGCTTTTTGGGCAAGTCCAGCCCAAGCGTGGACATCGCAAAAAATTTGGCAAGGAGCAGAAGTCAGTGCCGACCATGCACTTAGTTTGTAGATATTATTTTACAATTGCCAACTTTTCGAAAGTTGGCAATTATATTTTGAAACAAAGAATTCCGCCCTTATTGGTGAAAATATCAACAAAGGCAGAAAATAAAAACACCCATTACGGCTAAAACAGGTTTCCATAATTTATTCTTAGTTTTCACGAATCCAGAAGCAAAAGGAAAACCTCTTTTTGCGGTGATGGATATTACGGCTGAGAAAGGAAAATAATTTTTGAAAACTCAATAAACGCCCCTTCTGAATGTGAATTTGGGAGGGGCGTTTTTGTTTGGTTTGTTTTAGATTAATTGGGTATATTGCAGTTGTATAATGGCGTGTAGTAATGTCAGAAGGCAGTACTAACCTAAACATTTGAATATTAAACGAACAGATAAAATTTCCACAAATGAACCAAACGATTGACTGGATAAATACAATAATCAATGAACTTGTTGAGCCAAAAATAAAGCTTAAGGACACTTTGTTAAAAGTTCAAGTTCTTGCTTTTAAGATTAAGAATGAAAAACTCAAAGAGTGGGTAGAGAATGAACTCAATGGATTTGTCGGTAAAGAAATTCCGTCTTACAGAAAAAGTTCGTTAGCAATATTTGGTAACCTTAGTCAAAACAGAGGGTTTGGAAGCATGGTGGTGAGAAATAATCACGCACTTCCAATTGAATATTTAGAAGACGACGTGCGAGAAGCAATAATGAAGGTAATAATGATTTCTTCTTCCGTTTCAGAATTAGAACACATGATTGAAAAGGGAGGCGAATATCAAATCAATATTCCTCACTTCATTCATAATGAAATCACCAAACTACTTTCTCATGGTTGGGTGGTTGACTCAGCATGGCAAAAAATTAGTTCGAATGGCGTTGAAGGAATACTCAGTTCAATTAAATCTAAACTTCTAACATTTATGTTGGAACTTGCAGATGAAATCGGAGAGAAAGAAAGCATAAACATCATGGAACATAAAAACAAAATTAACAATTTATTTGACAAGACAATTGGTAACCTAAGCGGCGAGATAATAAATATTTCAATTGGCACAGACAATGTTCAATCAGTAAACACAGGCAACAACGCAAAAATCAATATTGCTAAAGGGAAGAATATTGAGCAGGCAATAAATGTTGAAGCTCAAAAAGAACTTTCAAAATTCATTGAAGAACTAAAACTACACTTGGATAAACTCTCGCTTGTTGCAGATGATAGGACAGATATTATAAACGAAATATCAAGAATTGAAACTCAACTTAGTAGAGAAGAGCCAAAGTATCCAATCATTAACGAAGCACTTAAAGTTGTAAATGGGATTTTAATCGGAGTTGCTGGTAACGCTTTTACACCACCAATCCTTGAGAAACTAAGTTGGTTAATAGGACAATTTTAATCATTTCCCTATTTAGTCCAAGCATTCAAACACTGGTTCAAGTCTGTGACTTGGACAGTCCCTCATTGGTCAGGAAATTTGTCTAATAATCGTAACAAGTTTGAAAAGAAAATAGAAAAAATACGAGACTGTTCAAGTCACAGACTTCAACCAGTGACGTTTGTGAGCCTAAACCCTGACGACGGTTTTTACCTCGTCAACGGTTAATTAACTTTAAGCATATAATTCTGAAATACTTTCATTATTTAGAGAAGAATTCCCCGAATCGTCACATTTGGGGAATTCTTTTTAGTTTTGTAGCTACACATTCACAACTCAACAATCACTAAATAATATGGATTATCAATTACTTCTTATGTGCTGTGCGGCTCTTTTGGCGGGTTTTGTCGATTCTATTGTGGGCGGTGGAGGCTTGGTGCAAGTGCCTGCATTGTTTATTTTATTTCCTCATTTTGAAATTCCCCGTATCATTGGTACAAACCGTTTTTCGTCTTTTATGGGTACAGCCGTAGCGGGTTATCAATATTCAAAAAAGGTTGAAATTCCTTGGCGAACGGTTATTTATGCAGGTATTGGAGCGGGTGTAATGGCATTTTTAGGAGCAAAAATTTCGGATATTATTGATGAAAAAATATTGAAACCTGTCATTCTAATTTTAATGACTGCCATAGCCATTTATACTTTTACCAAAAAAGATTTAGGACAAGACGAAAGACTGAAATTTGAACTTGCCAAAGTACCACTTTACGGTTTGATAATTGGCTCATCGGCTGGTTTTTATAATGGTTTCGTTGGGCCAGGAACGGGTAGTTTATTAGTTTTTGGCTTTGTGAGCGTGATTGGTTACGGTTTTTTGAAGGCTTCTGCCATTTCAAAAATCATAAACGTAATTGCCGACGTATGTTCTTTGGGTTATTTTATCGTTGAAGGTTATGTGCAGTACGAAATCGCTATTCCAATGATGATTTGCAACATGGCAGGCTCGTATTTGGGCAGTAAAATGGCTATTTTGAAGGGAAATGAATTTGTTAGAACGTTTTTCTTATTCGTAATTTTTGCCTTGATTTTAAGATTTGCTTGGGATATTTTTAAGTAGTGCAGACTTTAGTCTGTAAATTGATTTTACTTACAGACTAAAGTCTGTGTTACTTAAAAATTAAATTTAACCGTCAATCCAGCAACATTTGGCTGAAAATAGGGTTGAAAATTAAGCGTTATTTTCTCCGTTTGAAAAGCCTTATTGTAGCCTTTTATAGCTTTTCTGAGTTTAATTTGTGATGAAATAAAATATCCTCCTCCAGCAGTAAGTCCTATCGCCCCTAAACCTATCAATCCCAACGATGTATAAGCAATAGTACTGAGAGCAGGGTCAGAACTATTTGGTTTCAAAATAAGGCTGAATCCTTTTATAAATACATAACTCAATCCAAGTCCTCCTATGCCTGTTGTTATTCCACTGTAAAATGTAATTTTGGAAAAAGCACCTAATCCTCTATCACTTTCATTTAATAACTTGATAATCACAGAATCTTTACGATGAGTCTCAATAAAATAGGAAAGCTCTTGAGTTGAATTTCCAATGTATTGTTCTCCACTATAATACTGCGGAGAAGGTATGAAAAATTGCCTTTTTATACGTATTTCTTGAGAAAATATATTGGTAAAAAAGGAGCAACAAATAAAAATAGTGTAGTAATATTTTTTCATTTTTTTTAAAGTTAGAGACTAATATAATAAGGAAGAAATGAATTTGCAACTCGATGGTTTTTAGACAATTACAATTAAACAACATATTTAATTCAAAATTATAAAGGCAGTTACTTGCCAAGCTGGATAGATGTAACACAGACTTTAGTATGTAAATCAATTTTACATACAGACTAAAGTTTGTAAGTGGGTTTTACTTTACATACAGACTAAAGTTTGTAAGTGGGTTTTACTTTACATACAGACTAAAGTCTGTGTTACAACTATGCCAAAGCCACTTTCCAATCCTCAATTAAATCCTCAATATCCTCTATTCCTACCGAAACTCGAAGTAAATTTTCAGGTGTTGGACTGTCCGCACTTTCTACTGATTTACGGTGTTCAATCAAACTTTCTACACCACCCAAACTGGTTGCCGTTGTGAAAAGTTGCAGTTTGCCCGTCAAAGCCATCGCATTTTTGGCATCCCCTTTCACTTGTACCGATAACATCGCACCAAAACCACCTGTCATTTGTTTTTTAGCAATTTCATGTTGCGGATGAGAAGCCAATCCTGGATAATGAACCGCTTCAATTTGTGGATGATTACTTAAATATTCCGCCAATTTCATGGCATTTGCCGTTTGTGCTTTTACTCGCAAAGGCAAGGTTTTTATTCCTCTCGAAAGCAACCAACAATCAAAAGGTGCTGGAACTGCTCCTGTCAATTTTTGAATAGTGGCTATTTTTGTGGATAGTTCTCCTGCTTCTTTAAAAATCAATGCTCCGCTCAAAATATCGCTATGTCCGCCAAAATATTTGGTTGTTGAGTGCATCACTACGTCAACGCCCAAGTCAAAACAGCGTTGCATAATAGGTGTCGCCCATGTATTATCCACTGCCACCAATGCCCCAATAGAATGAGCTAAATTGGCAACGGCTTGAATATCAGTGATTTTCAACTGCGGATTTGAAGGGGTTTCTACCCAAAATAATTTGGTGTTCGGTTGAATAGCTTTTTTAATTTCTGTTAAATCAGTCATATCAACTTTGGTCAAAGTCAAACCCCATTGAGCAAAAACTTCTTCTACCAATACGCTTGACGCATAATAAAGGTCGTCGGGCATGATAATGTGGTCGCCCGATTTTAGCGACTGAAATAACGCCGTAGTGGCTGCCATTCCCGAAGAAAAAGCCAAAGCAATTGCACCGTTTTCGATGGCTGCGAGACTTTTCTCTAAGGCTTGTCGGTTGGGATTACTCGCCCGAGAATAGACGTGTTCGTGATTATACGAGCCGTCAGCTTCACGTTCAAAAGTGGTGGAAAGATAAATGGGAGAAACTACCGCACCAGCGTTAGCATCGTGCGTGAGTGTTGTTTGTATGGCAAGTGTTTCGATTTTCATATTGTAAAAATAAAAACTTGATTTTGGTTTTTTATGGTTTATTCACGATTTATGTTTTTAGCATATCTCTATAAATTTCAGGGTGAAATCTAAAATCATGTAAAACTTATATTATAGTGCCGAATTGTAATTTTTTTAGCGAAATTATTGCTAAATCAATGTAAGCCAACATATACAATTGTACTCAAATCGATATATTTACTTTAACATTTCAAAACCATTTTAATAATGAATCAACAAAATAATTCAAGAAGAGATTTTATAAAAAAGACTGCCATCGCTATTGGAGGCTTTTACATTGTTCCTCGCCATGTGTTGGGTGGAAAGGGCTATATTGCCCCATCTGATAAACTAAATATTGCCTCAGTTGGGGTTGGTAATAAAGGTTGGTCGGACGTAAATGGTGCATGGAATAATGGCACAGAAAATATTGTAGCCCTTTGCGATGTTGATGATAGACAGGCGGCTCAAGCGGTTAAGAAATTCCCGAATGCGAAGTATTACAGAGACTTTCGGAAGATGCTGGAACAAGAAAAAAGTATTGATGCCATTACCGTTACCACCCCTGACCATACACATTATGTAGTGTCGATGGCGGCTATGCAAATGGGTAAACACGTTTATGTACAAAAACCATTGGCTCATAATATTTATGAAATTCGTAAAATGACTGAGGCGGCAGCTCAATACAAATGTGTGACTCAAATGGGAAACCAAGGAGGTTCGGGGGATGGTGTACGTCGTTTTACAGAATGGTACAAGGCTGGATTAATTGGTGAAGTAAATCGGGTTCATGCTTGGACAAACCGTCCTGTTTGGCCTCAGGGGTTACCTTCGCCATCTGGAAAAATGGATATCCCACAAGAATTAGATTGGGATTTATGGCTTGGCCCAGCCAAATACCGTGATTATAATTCGGCTTATCATCCGTTTGATTGGCGTGGTTGGGTAGATTTTGGAACGGGTGCTTTGGGCGATATGGGTTGCCACATGTTTGACCCTCCTTATAAAGCTTTAGGGTTAGGTTATCCTTCTGAAGTAGAATGTAGTATTTCTAATATTTGGGCAGGAAAATTCAAAGAAGGATATTATCCAGAGAGTTTTCCAGCCTCTTCATTGGTTCATTTAACTTTTCCACGTGAAGGGAAAAAAGACTTGAAATTAACATGGTATGATGGCGGATTGATGCCAGAACGCCCAGATGAAATTCCATCGCAAATTCAGATGGGAGACAGTAGCGGAGGTGTATTGATGGTTGGAACAAAGGGCGTAATGACTTGCGGAGTTTATGGAAGTAATCCACAGCTTTTTCCAGAAGAGAAACTAAAAGAAAAGGGTGAGAAATTGCCAATAACCATTCCAAGAGTAGAAGGTGCTGATAGAGAAGGTCACTATCAGCAATGGTTACAGGCTTGTAAAGATGGATACGGAAATCACAAACCATTGAGTTCTTCGTTTGATTACGCTGGCCCGATGTCAGAAACGGTTATTATGGGTAATTTGGCAATTAAAAGTTATTTATTACGCACTGAAAAGAAAAACCCCGTTTGGATTGATAAATGGGATTATCCAGGACGTAAGAAACTCCTTTGGGACGGTAAAAATATGAAAATCACTAACTTCGACGAAGCTAACCAGTTTGTGAAGAGAGAATATCGTGAAGGCTGGAATTTATAAATAATGGTGAGTTAATGAAAATTACTAATTTTGACTTTGCCAACCAATTTGCAAGTCGCCAATATCGTGATGGTTGGAAATTAGGTTGATATGTAGCGTATGAAGTATTAAGCGTTTCAAAAGCTTTTCTGTTTTCGCAGAAAGGCTTTTGTTTTTTTAGACTTAATACTTCGGAGATACAACTTGAAACTCTCCTCCCAAATTCTCCTCAATAATTTAGTTATGTTACAATAGCTTGATTAATAGCAAGTTCCCATACTAATTATTAAACCCTATACCCAATCACTAACATATTACCGCTTATTCTTTTATTTCAATACCCTACATCTAAATATGAAGTTTTTTCGTAAATTTCGAGAATATTTCTTACTCCCAGAACCATAGAAAATGAAAGTGAAAATTTACGGATTTTTTGTCCTAATTCTCCTTACCTCCACTGCTGCTTATTTACCTTCTCAAAGTGAAGATGATGAACTAATCGAAATGTTTCATCGCATCAATGATGAGGTATTGGCTAATAGCCGTGCCTACGAAACACTCGGAGATGCCTGTAAAACAATTGGGCATCGTTTAACGGGAAGTGCCAATGGCAAAAAAGCAGAAGAATACTCTTTTAACTTATTGAAATCGTATGGTTTTAAAGACGTTAAATATCAACCTTTTCAAGTAGAAGCTTGGTCACGTGATACGGTTACTTTAGCAATTGCTCCTCGTAAAAGTGATAATTTTCAAGACGTAGAAGTAGTTGCTTTGGCAATGACACCCGTAGAAGCTAAGACTTCGGCTGAAATTGTAGATGTTGGCAATGGTCTTGAACCAGATTTTCAAGCAGTTAAAAATAAATTAACGGGTAAAATTGCCTTAGTCAATATCGGACTTTTACCACCCATTAAGGGAACTCGAAACTTACATCGTTCCGAAAAAACAGCCTTAGCAATAGAATACGGAGCAATTGGTGTTATTTTCGTGAATACCGTAAAAGGTAATGTTTTACTAACAGGTACGGCTTCGGTTACGGGCGGATTAATTGCCATTCCTGCCGTGTGTATCTCGCTTGAAAGTGGAATGCAAATTCGGGCATGGCAAAGTCAAGAGCCAAACCTGTTGGCAATGATTGACATGAAGAATTTTAGCAGAATGATAAAATCTCGAAATGTCGTAGCAACCATTAAAGGTGATAGTAAAAAATATCGTGATGAGAAAATTGTAATTGGTGGACATCTTGATTCTTGGGATTTAGCTCACGGAGCAATCGATAATGGCATTGGTTCTTTTTCAATTTTGGACATTGCTCGTACTTTCAAAGCCCTAAATCTGAAACCAAAACGTACCGTTGAATTTGTAATGTTTATGGGCGAAGAAGAAGGACTTTTAGGGTCAAAAGCAATGATAGAACGAAGCAAAAGGAATAATTCATTGGAAAAAGTAGTCTTCATGATGAATCTTGACATGGCAAATAATGCCAACGGATTCAACACCGCAGGTCGTGAAGAAATGGTGCCGCTGTTTACCAAAATGGGTGAGTTAATCAAGAAAGTTGAACCAACTTATAAAAATAATATCATCAATCAAGCAGGCTTACATTCTGACCATCAGACGTTTATGCTGGAAGGAATCCCGACGGCATCACCCATTGGAGGCATTGCTCCAGAAGCATTGGGCTGTTATCACGCCAATTGTGACCGCTTTGATTTGGTGAAAAAAGATGAAATGGTTAATACCGTTCGCTATACAGCAATGATGCTTTACGCTTTAGCAAATGCAGACCAAATTCCTGCCAAGAAATTAGACTTTTATTCAACCAGAGACTTTTTCATTAAGCAAAATCTAAGAAAAGAATTAGAACTTGGGCATGAATGGAAATGGGGAGATTCAGAATAAATACAGTGACTCAGAAATCAATATAAAAGTCATAGCAATAATGTTATGACTTTTTTTATTTCATTAGGCAACATTTCACCTCAATTTCATGTCTTCTATGTATGATATTGATAAGGTTAAAAGTAAGGATTGGGGTTTAGGCAGCAGTTTTTTTGTTGCATAACAACTTGATTAAATATATGATTACCTAATTGATACACAAATCCTTTAAACACGTAGGTGTTTCCCTCCTAAATTTCCATTAATTTATATCCCTAATTTTCAGCAAACTTAAAAAATTATGAGACTATTATTATCAATCTTTTTTCTCTCAATTTCCATTAGTTCTTTTGCTCAAAAAGACCTTTATAATGTTTCTCAAAAGAAAAAAATAGACATTTTGTCAGAGGAAATTGCCAAGCAACATACCGAAAATTATAATAAAGCCCTCAAAATGGCTATCCAAAAAGGATGGCAATTACAAGGGGATTTAGGAAATGGAAGGGTTTTTCGTTTGCAAGGAATAGACGATGCAGGTCACCCATTATATTTAACCACCGAAAGCAACGCCAATGCCGCAGGAACTACCCGTACAAATCAACTGTACTCAGGTGGTTCTTTGGGTTTATCTTTGAATGGCAATAGTGATGCCGTGAAAAATAGATTGGGTGTTTGGGACGGTGGTGGTGTTTTGGGTACTCACCAAGAGTTTGGCACAAGAGTCGCTCAACAAGATAATGCTTCTGCATCAAACATACACGCCACACACGTAGCAGGTACAATGATTGCGGCAGGTGTATCAGCACAAGCAAAAGGAATGTCATTTGGGGCTAATTTGAAAGCTTGGGATTTCAATAACGATGTAACCGAAATGACAACGGCAGCGAAAGACTTGGCAGTATCAAACCACTCTTATGGTTTTCAGGCAGGTTGGGTTTATAATACAACCATTAATCGGTGGGCATGGTACGGAAACCCAAGTGTAAGCCAAACAGAAGACTACAAATTTGGTTTTTATGATGAAAATACACAATCTTGGGATAAAATTGCTAATGCCGCACCGTTTTATCTTATCGTAAAATCAGCAGGAAATAACCGTGATGAAACTGGTCCTGGCGATGGTGCTTATTATTTCTTGGGCACTTCTACCAGAGATTCAAGTAATGTAGTAAGAAGTAAAAATGATAGCTACGATATTTTATCGACCACTTCCACTGCCAAAAATATTCTGACGGTAGGGGCTGTTTCTGGAACGGGTGGTGTTGTTCCTGCACAAGCATCAGATATTAAAATTTCAAGTTTTAGTAGTTGGGGCCCAACGGATGATGGGCGTATCAAACCCGACATTGTGGCGGTGGGTGTCAATCTTTTCTCTACTTCCAATACTTCCAATTCGGCCTATACAATTTTTAGTGGAACTTCAATGTCGTCTCCACAAGCGTCAGGTAGTATCCTTTTATTACAAGAGGCATATTCAAAGCAAAATGACGGACAATTGATGCGTTCTTCTACTTTGAAAGGTTTGGTGCTTCATACCGCACAAGATGCAGGAAATGTAGGACCAGATTATATTTATGGTTGGGGACTTTTAAATATGGAAAAAGCGGCTTCTGTGATTTTAAATACCGATAAAACTAATTCTTTAACAGAAAGAACTTTACAGAGTGGAGGTAACTTTATTCAGAATATTACTGCATCTGGAAAGGGGGCTTTGACCGCAACCATTTGCTGGACTGACCCAGAAGCAACTGTATTCGCTTCTACAACAGCAAATTTGAATAATCGTACTCCTAAATTGATAAATGATTTAGACATAAAAATATCAGACGGCACAAATACATTTTTACCTTTTATTCTCAACCCTGACAAACCTGATGATTTAGCCACTCGTGGAGATAATATTCGGGATAATGTTGAACAAATTTTAATTCCTGACGCAGTTCCAGGAAAAACTTATACTTTAACAATTAGCCATAAAGGAACGTTGAAAAATACGACACAAGACTATGGTTTGATTATCAGTGGCATTGGTGGAAAAGACTATTGTGCTTCTACCGCAACTACTACTCAAGATAATATTGAAAGTGTAAAATTGGCAGGTGCAAGTAGTGCGTTTAAAGTTTCGTCGGGTCAAGCATTGGCTTTAGATATTACGATGAAGTCCAATGTTGCCAAAACTACTAATGTATATATTGACTGGAATTTAGATGGTACATTTGATGAAACTACTGAAAAAGTGGCGACTTCGTTAGATTTTTTAGGGTTAAATTACACAACCACCTTCAAAGCTCCCACTGGTTTATTAGCAGGCAATAACACCTTGATGCGGGTTGTATCTGTTGAAAATGTAGGTGATGTGGTTAAAAGTTGTGGCACTTATAGCAGAGGAATAACCAAAGATTTTCCGATTCAGTTTGTTCGTCCAGAAGTAGATTTGAGCGTGTCGGGTTTAGTAAGCCCCGATGTAGCATCTTTTTGTTCAACCTCAGCCAGAACAGTTACCGTAGCGTTGAAAAATATGGGAAATGCTGTTCAACAAAACATCCCCGTATCTGTTAAGGTTTCTGATAAAACAGGCGTAATTGCTACATTAACAGGTATTTATAAGGGTTCGCTAACGCCTTTTGCAGAAGATGTTTTGCCATTAGAAGGTACTTTTAATGCACTTCCAAGCACTACTTATACTTTTGATATTTCGATTAACTTTGCTAACGACCAAGACCAAACGAACAACATAAAAACCATAGTTCGTCAAGTTGTGGCTACTGCTGCACCTACTTCAGCTTTAGCCGTTGTATGTGAAGGAGCCACTGCTTTGAACGTAAAATCAAGCGAAACAAGTTCTGTTTTGTGGTATGATGCGTTGACAGGTGGAAATCTTATTTTTACAGGAAATACAGGTTCATTTATCTTACCAACCAATACTACGAAAGTTTTTGCAGGATTAAATGATTTCTCAGGCTCAATTGGTTATAAAGATAAATACGCTTTGGGCGGAGGTAGTTATTATGAGAATTTTGGACCAGAACCAGTTATTATAACACAAGCTCCATTAGTGATTGAAAGTGCAAGAGTATATATTGGAACTGCTGGAACAATAACTTTCACCATTAGTAGAGTTTCTGATTTAACGCCAATTTCTTCTGTTACTTTAAAAGTTGATGCGACCAGAACTACGGCAAATCAAACCCGAACTAATAGCCAATTAATTGATGATGCCACCGACCAAGGAATTGTATTACCCCTAAACTTATCAATTCCAGCAGCAGGAACGTATAAATTGACCCAAGAATGTACCGACGGAGCAAGTATTTATAGAAGCAACCTCAACGCAGGAACAACGATTGGGGGAGTTGATATAAAAGGTTATCCCTTTACAATTCCTAATGTAATGACTATCACAGGGGCATTATTTAGTAGTAATGGCGTAACGAGTTTAATCAAAACGGGATATTATTATACGTATGATATGAAAGTAAAATCATTGGGTTGCCCAAGTGTACGTGCAGAAGTACCTATTACAACTCAAACTTCTCCCAAAGTAAGTGTAAGCCCAGCCGATAAATTGGTGATTTGCAAGGATTTAACCAAAGATTTGACTGCCAGCTCTGGAACAAATTATACCTATCAGTGGATAAAAGATGGCGTGGCAGTTACTGGCGAAACTTCAGCAATTATTAAAGTTAGCTCAGCAGGAGCCTATACAGTAAAGGTTACAGAAAATGGGCTTTGCAACACCACTTCTACACCAGTCGTTGCCAGTATTATTACGCCTGTTACTCCCTTGATTACATGGAATGGAAGTACTTTAAATATTCCATCTGGTACCAATCCTACATGGTACGTTGATGGAATTGTAGTAGCAGGAGCAACACAAAATAGTATAGTGCCCACAAAATCAGGACTTTATACTGTAAAAGCAAGTGATTCAAATGGTTGTGAGGCATTTTCAAATGGTTATACTTTAACTATTACTGCGGTTGAAGAAGAAATCGTTTCAGAAGAAACCGCTAAAATATTCCCGAATCCCGCAACGGAAAAAATAAGAGTTGAATATCGTACCGCTGAGCGTCCGCAAAATGTACAAGCAGAAATCGTTAATATATTTGGAATGACTTTGGCAAGTAAAAATTTAGTCAGAGAAAATGGAATCTATACCACTGATTTTGATGTAACTAAACAAATTCAAGGAAGATATTTCATTAGAGTTGTTACCGAAAATTCGGTGAAAGTTATGCCATTTTTGGTAGGTGGTAATTAAGTAAAGGTGATTAGTTATTGGTAATTAGAAAACTGGAAAAGTGCTTACTCCCAATCTTTACATTTTGTGGAATTACCAGATATATTTATCAGACTTTTCATTATTTTGATGTTAGTTTTTCGGCATCCTATGCTCGAAAAACTAACATCAAAATAGTTAAAACAACTCTCCTGCTCGATATTTTGGAACAACTCCCAAATGAACATAAGCTCTTTCGGTGGCTTCACGTCCACGAGAAGTACGCTTCAAAAATCCTTCTTGAATCAAAAACGGTTCGTAAACTTCTTCAATCGTTTCAGCTTCTTCGCCACAAGCAGTGGCAATAGTTGAAAGTCCAACTGGGCCACCTTTGAACTTCTCAACGATGGTCGTTAAGATACGAATATCCATTTCATCCAAACCATTTTTATCAACATCCAATGCCAAAAGAGCCATTTCTGCAATTTCTACAGTAATTCGTCCATCTCCTTTCACTTGGGCAAAATCACGAGTTCTTCTTAATAAATTGTTGGCAATACGGGGTGTACCTCTACTTCTTCGGGCTATTTCATAAGCTCCTGCATCGTCGATTGGCGTGTTCAAGATTTCACAAGAACGCTTTACGATTGATGTCAATAATTTAGCATCGTAATATTCCAAACGACAATTAATCCCAAATCTCGCCCGTAACGGAGAGGTAAGCATTCCCGCACGAGTAGTTGCTCCGATAAGCGTAAAAGGGTTTAAAGAAATTTGTACACTGCGTGCATTTGGCCCTGAATCCAATAGAATATCAATCTTATAATCCTCCATTGCCGAATACAAATATTCCTCAACAATTGGGTTCAATCGGTGGATTTCGTCAATAAAAAGCACATCATGAGGTTGAAGATTGGTAAGTAATCCTGCCAAATCAGAAGGTTTATCCAACACTGGCCCTGACGTAATTTTGATATTTGCCTTTAATTCATTGGCAACGATATTAGACAAAGTGGTTTTTCCTAAACCTGGAGGGCCGTGCAACAGTACGTGGTCGAGAGCCTCTTCACGTTGGCGTGCTGCCGTTACAAAGACTTTTAGGTTTTCTAATATTTTATCTTGTCCTGCAAAATCATTAAATGATAATGGACGTAATGCTTTTTCAATTTCTTTTTCAACGGAAGAAAGGGTTTCGTTATCGCCTTTCAAATAGTCTTCTCGCATGGTGAATGAGCTTTTCGCTATATGTTTTAAAGTTTTTGCTTAGTGCTTAGTGTCTAAAGCCAATAGCATTATAATACCCAAAAATACGGATATTTAGGCAATGCTGAAAGCTAAGTTTAAGTTCTGGTATGAATGCAAAAATCTCTTTACTGAAATTATCAAAATTTTCCTTTAATTTGTACAATTAAATCTTCCCACAAAACTATTCATATTATTTAAAACATGACATCAACATTTTTAGGCGAATTCGTCGGAACAGCAGTTTTAATTTATCTCGGTAACGGCGTTGTTGCAAACGTATTACTCAAAGGGTCAAAAGGAGAGGGCGGAGGCTGGATAGTTATTACGGCGGGTTGGGCATTTGCTGTAACAATGGGTATTTTTGTTTCTACAAAATTTGGCAGTCCTGCGGCACACTTAAATCCTGCCGTGACGGTAGCTGAAGCCATTAAATCAGGCGATTGGAGTAATGCAGGAAGTTTTATTTTGGCTCAATTATTGGGTGCAATGTTGGGTTCAACTTTGGTTTGGCTACATTATTTGCCACATTGGGCAATTACAGAAGATAAAGGTTTGAAATTGGCTTGTTATTGTACTGCTCCTGCCGTGCGAAGTGCAGTCCCCAATTTTATATCTGAGTTTTTGGCAACGGCATTATTAATTATTGCTCTTGGTTCGTTTGGCTCAATCGAAACAGGTCTTGGGCCATTTGTCGTTGGTATTTTGGTATGGGCAGCAGGTTTATCATTGGGTGGCACAACGGGTTATGCTATCAATCCAGTCCGTGATTTAGGCCCTCGAATTATGCACGCCATCTTGCCAATTGCAGGAAAAGGTTCATCAGATTGGTCTTATTCATGGATTCCTGTGGCTGGGCCTGTTGCAGGTGCGGCAGTTGGAGCGTTGATTTTGAATATGATATAGAGGTAGAGACAAGGCACTGCCTTGTCTTTTTATTTTGGTTACAATTGTGTATAAAATAAAAAGACAAGGTGGTGTCTTGATTTTGAATATGATATAGAGGTAGAGACAAGGCATTGCCTTGTCTTTTTATTTTGGTTATAATTGTGTATAAAAGAAAAAGACAAGGTGGTGTCTTGATTTTGAATATGATATAGAGGTAGAGACAAGGCACTACCTTATCTTTTTATTTTGGTTACAATTGTGCACAAAAGACAAGGCAGTGCAAAAGACAAGGCAGTGCCTTGTCTCTACAATTCTACAATTCAAAAAATAATATTTCTTTTAAACCAAACCCTCTACAATCCGAATTACTTTCATAAGCCCTTCGGCATCAACTTTTGAGAAATCGTTTAATTGGTCAGAATCTACATCAAGAATTAAAAAAACTTCTCCATTTTTGTCAAAAGCAGGTAATACTATTTCAGATTTTGAAGCTGACGAACAAGCAATATGCCCTGGAAAAGCCTCGACGTCTGGCACAATTACTACTTCTTTGGTCATGTAACAATGTCCGCAAACACCTTTATTGAAGTTAATTCTGGTACAGGCAATTGGTCCTTGAAAAGGGCCTAAAACTAATTGATTTTCCTTTTTTAAATAAAACCCGACCCAAAAGAACCCAAAAGCCTCTTTCAGTGCGGCGGATATATTGGCAAGATTAGCCGTCAAATCGCTTTCACCGTCGGTCAAAGCTTTGATTTGAGGAACTAAACTATCATAAATTTCTTGTCTGCTGGTTGTTGATGGAATAAATAAACTTTCTGCCATTATTTATTTAGTGAGTTGGTGAATTGTGATTTAGTGGTTTTGTCTGAACATCAAACATCGACTTTCAAATCTCTAAACCGTTGCTGTTTGAAAATATCGCTTCATCCAAGAATTGGCGGCTGAAATTTGCCAAGCATTTTTGAACTCGCCAATATTGGGAACCAAATTATTGAAAATCAGCGTATCGGGAGTTAATATTTCTTCTGCTACTAAAGACTTGATTTTCAACATTTCAACTGTCTGAATTTGGTCATTATTAACAAAAGCAATTGAACGGTCGAAGAAGTCAATGTTCATTTCTACCCCTAAATCTTTGAGCCAACGAGTGGAGGCATCAATTGAACATCCAGAAGCCTGATTGTGCATTTCATCAACCGCTACAATAACAAAACGGTTATGTAAAACCTGTACCGAACCTACTAAAGCCGCTCCATGAGCCGCCCATTGATTGACTTGGTTTTCAAGGTTTTGTTGAATATAATTTACCTCAACTTCGGTCAAATTTTTATTAGCTTGATATACCCAAACACGAGCATAATCGGGCATTTTATCGAAAGGAATTAACATATTTCTTGATTTTAATTGGTTTAGATTTAACGCCAAAAAGACGCTGATAGTTCGATTTTTATTTAGTGATTTCGTTCATTTAGTGATTTAGTGAATTGTGAATTAGTGATTATCGGACGTTAATAATCACTAATTCACTCAATCACTAATTCACAATTACCTACTCCTCCCAGTCAAAGCTACGGGCTACGGCTTTTTTCCAGTAATGATATAATTTATTGCGTTTTTCGGCTTCCATATTGGGCTTCCATGTGTGAGCGATGCCCCAATTTTGTTTTAAATCTTCTAAATCTTTCCAATATCCAACTGCCAAACCTGCGGCGTAGGCAGCACCTAAAGCGGTGGTTTCAATCATGGCAGGACAAACGACTGGTACTTCCACCATGTCTGATTGAAACTGCATTAATGTCTCATTAACCACCATTCCACCATCAACTCGCAAGGATGAAATTTCAATTTCTGAATCCTTTTCCATCGCTTCCAAAACCTCTAAAGTTTGGAAAGCAGTTGCTTCTAAAGCGGCTCTGGCAATGTGTGCTTTGTTGACGTAGCGAGTTAAACCTACAATAACACCACGAGCATCGGCTTTCCAATACGGAGCGTATAAACCCGAAAAAGCAGGGACAAAATAACATCCGCCGTTATCTTCTACGGAATTGGCTAAAGTCTCAATATCCGAACTCTTTTCGATGAGTCCCAAATTGTCCCGAAGCCATTGAACCAAAGCTCCCGTAATGGCAACCGAACCTTCCAATGCATAGTTAACAGGCTCATTACCAAATTGATAAGCAACGGTTGTGAGCAAGCCAAAATTGGAAGGCGTAATCTTTGTTCCTGTATTCATCAACATAAAACAACCCGTTCCGTAAGTATTTTTGGCTTCGCCAGGGGCAAAACAGGTTTGACCAACCAAAGCCGCTTGTTGGTCGCCCAAGTCGCCCGCAACGGGTACGCCTGCGAGTACACCACGAGCCATTCCGTAAATTTCGCTACTTGATTTTATTTCGGGCAACATCGTTTTTGGAATGTTGAGCGTTGAGAGAATTTCATCGTCCCAAGCAAGCGTTTTTAAATCCATTAATTGGGTACGGCTGGCGTTGGTTACGTCCGTAATGTGGATTCCACCTTCAATTCCCCCCGTCAAATGCCAAATGATAAATGTGTCCATATTTCCGAAAATGGCATCACCTTTTTCTGCATCGGCACGTAAACCTTCTACATTTTCTAAAAGCCAAACGATTTTTAGACCGCTAAAATAAGTTGCTAAAGGTAAACCCGTTGAAGCCCTAAAACGGTCTGCTCCGCCATTTTTGGCTAATTCTGCTACCATATTTCCGACACGAGTATCTTGCCAAACGAGTGCATTGTAATATGGTTTTCCTGTATGACGATTCCAAACTACGGTAGTTTCTCTTTGATTGGTAATGCCCACAGCGGCAATATCACTGACCGAAAGATTGGCTTTTCCCATTGCCAAACCGATAACTTCTTGGGTATTTTGCCAAATTTCGTCGGTATCGTGTTCTACCCAACCTGCCTGTGGATAAATTTGAGCGTGTTCCTTTTGTCCGACTGAAATTTGATTTCCTTGTTTGTCAAAAATAATAAAACGAGTGCTGGTTGTGCCTTGGTCAATTGAGCCGATGTACATGAATCTTAGTTTTTGATTGATAGATTCGTAAAGATATAAAATATCATTAAGGCAAGATAATTTATGAAGATAAGTTGTTGCAAAATGAGGCTAAACTTAGGAATTATACGATTTTTGTTCAGTTTTAAACTGAATACATTTTAGGTACAAGTGACGCTACGCTTAACACTTGCACCAGTTGAGAGAGTTGTTGATTGGAATGATATTGTGTATGTAAATAGGTGGAAATCATGAACTTTTTTATGATTTTTTACGTCTTCAGTTTTTCATAATATCATTCCTAATAAACATTTTAACTATTAAACATCCCTTTTCATGAACATTGTTAAACAAATTCCTGCTTATCTTTTGGCGGTAGCCTTTTTAGTTTTTGGACTAAACTTTTTCTTACATTTTTTCCCGATACCATCTCCAGAAAACCCCGATAGCGATTCTGCAAAATATATGGCTTTGATGATGAATTCTGGTTATATGAAATTTGTAAAAGTATTGGAAGTAGTTGGTGCGGTACTTTTATTTATTCCTCGTACACGTGCAATTGGTTTGTGCATTATTGTACCTATTGTCGTTAATATTTTTGCTTTTCATACTTTTATCGACGGAAAAGCGACTGATGCTATTGTTTGGATTGTGTTATCAGTTTTAGCGATTTATTTCGATAAAGATAAATTTTCGAGTATGTTATCTTAAGTTTAAGTTAATATAAAAGTCCCTTGTAGTGGTTTATGCCAAAACAAGGGACTTTTATGTTAAATATATTCTCAAAAATTATCAGTTAAGTACCAATAATTTACGGAACGATAAAGGGTTTGTCACAAGACAAACGATAACCCACTGATTGAACGTATTATACTGATTCTTGCTGATTATTCTTTATTTTATCTGACTGATAATAAGCACTTTGAGTGTTTTAGGATTGCTGTTTGCTTAAGAACCTATTTTTCAAGATTTCAGAAAATAAGTAGATTGTGAAAACGTCATCCTTTTTCTTTAATGGTCAGGAGACTCTTTTAAAATTCAAAATTTCCTGCATATTTTATGAAAAAAAATACGATTTATTTCTTATCTCTCGTAATGATTTTTTGTCTTTCCTTTAAAGATAAAAATGAAAACTTGTCGTTTGAGTATGTTTCTGTACAAGCTCCCTTCAAGATGTCTAAAATTAAAATTCCTAATTTTAGTAAATGCCCAAAATTTGTAATTACTGAATTTGGAGCATTGGCAGATAATAAACAAAAAAATGCCCAAGCTATTGACCAAGCTATCACCAAAGCAAATCAAATAGGTGGTGGCACAGTTGTGATACCCGCAGGAGAGTGGAAAGTCAGTAAAATTCATTTTAAAAGCAATGTAAATTTACATTTAGAAAAAGGGGCAATCTTGAGTTTTTCAGAAACGCCTTCCGACTATTTGCCTGCTGTACATACTACTTGGGAGGGAATGGAATGTTACAATTATTCACCTTTAATATATGCTTATCAATGCAAGAATATTGCGATAACGGGACAAGGAGAAATTAAGGCTGAAATGGAAACTTGGAAAAAGTGGTTTACACGCCCAAAACCACACATGGAAAGTTTGAAAAGGCTCTATAATTTGTCTGCAAAAAATGTTCCTGTGATTGAACGTCAAATGGTTAATGATACCGCAAATCTACGTCCACATTTTATTCAGTTCAATCGTTCAGAAAATATTTTGTTAGAAGGTGTTTCTATAACGAATAGCCCTTTTTGGACGATTCATCCGTATTTATGTAAAAACGTTGTGATTAGAAACATTAAAGTATATGCACATGGACATAACAATGACGGAGTTGACCCTGAAATGACTCAAAACCTCCTGATTGAAAATTGTATTTTCGACCAAGGAGATGATGCCATTGCTATAAAATCTGGAAGGAATCAGGAAGGTTGGAGAATAAAAGTACCATCAAAAAATATTGTGATTCGTAACTGTACCGTTAAAAATGGACATCAATTGGTGGCTTTAGGGAGCGAATTGTCGGGTGGAATTGAAAATGTGTATATGAATAATTGTCATGTGGTAGATGGAGCTAAATTGAACCATTTAGTATTTATCAAAACCAATGAACGTATGGGTGGTTTCGTGAAAAATATTCATATCAATAATATAACATCAGGGAAAATTGACCTTGGAATACTGGGAATTGAAACAGATGTTTTATATCAATGGAGAAATTTAGTACCAACCTATGAACGTCGATTAACACCCATTCAAGGAATATATTTAAAGAATTTGAAAGCTACAAAAGTCAAATTTATTTCAAGAATATTGGGACAAAAAGAATTAGTGGTTAATAATATTTCACTTAAAAATGTTGTTGCAGATTCGGTATTTGAGAAAAAGCATATTCATGAAAACGTAGTAAATTTTAAGGAGATAAAGTAGTTTCTGAACATTATCTTCACACACTTCAGCAGTGAAAGTTCCAGCTCACCCAGATTTTTAATTGGTCTTGTCCGAAATCTTAAATGTCATTTTGGAAGAAATATTTTACTGATACTTTATTGGGTTATCACTTATAATAACTTGAAAGATTTGATGCTTTTTTTACTGCAGTCGTCGTTCAAAACGACGACTGCCATTGAGACTCAGATACGCAAAATAAGTGCGTCAAAGACGCTTAACCAGACGACCCTGATTGCAAATCAGGGTCAGCGAGGTAATTGTCAAGTTTTGTAAAGTCTAAGTTTACGATTATTTTATTTAAGTCCATGTTTGTTTTCATTTCCGATAGCATCAATCCAATTTCTTCATTTACTTTTAAAGTAAGTATGGGTTCTTCTTCGTCAATGTCGAAAATTAGTTTTCTTCTTGATAAGATATTTATTTCTTGTTCTAATCTTTTATTGGGAATGTTTATTTTTCTAATGGCTTCATCATAATAAATGCTGAAAGTGTCATCTTGAAACTCTCCCTCGTCAATTATGAAATAATAGATTTCCCTTGTTATTCTGGTTACAGAAGCAAGCTCATCAAAATAAGTATTTATTTTATTCAACGTAAGACTTGAAAAATCAGAATTGTCTAAAATCTTTCTTGCATTTATCGCTTTTGTTTCGGGTCTTATTTCTCGATAAGTTAAAAGAGAAGTTGGATAAGTTCCGTCAGTTCTTGGTATTTCTAATTCGATTATGACATTTTGAATTTCATTCTTGATAAACTCATAGATTTTGTGAATTTGTTTAAAATCTAAAGTTATCATATCACGGAGAAGGTCTTTAGTGTCAACAATATTGAAATCAATAAAATTCTCAGGTTCAGATTTTTCTGATTTAGTATATTGAAATTTGGTTATTAAATCTGATTTTATTGCAGTATACGACTTTTGCTTTTCTCCAATAATTAATATTTTGATTTGCCTAAATTTTTCTCCTTGCTTTTCTGTTATTTTCCCTAAGGTGTCATTTATTTTGGAACTGTCAGCCTGAGATGTTACTTGATAAGCTACAGCATTTATCTCATCTCCAATGTCAAGTCCTGGTTCGTTACTACGGGTTACATTCAAGTTTACGAGATTGTATGAATAAATTTGATTCAGGAGTTTAGCAAAGAAATCTTCACTGACTTTATTCAGGTCTGTAAAACCTAATGAACATCTGAATGTTATTTGATTATTAAGGTTGCTTAAATTGTCAATTATTTCGCCTATTAGTATACCTCTTGTCATATGGTTTGAATATTCTCATTTAAATTAATACTAAGTATTTGGAATAAATAAATTGATATTGTGTAGGGGCGTATCGCATACGCCCACATCTCGACTTTTTGGGCGTATGCGATACGCCCCTACGTCATGATGACAATATTTAATATTATTAATTAATTTGTTATTCTTACTTATAATCATTAAACGATAGAACTCCCCCAAATAATGCTTAAACTGAATAAATCACTTCTTTTAGCTTCTAATTCGCCTCGCCGACAACAATTATTGCGTGATGCAGGCTTTGAATTTACCGTAAAAGTTAAAGACACTAATGAAGATTTCCCTAAAACTATGCCAGTCGATGAAGTACCCGCTTTCTTGGCTCGTAAAAAAGCAGAAGCTTTTCGGGAAGAGCTTGGAAATCAGATAATTTTAACGGCTGATACCATTGTTGTTATTGATAAAGACATCCTAAATAAGCCAAAAGATGCGTCAGAAGCAAGGGAGATGTTGAGAAAATTATCGGGAAGACAGCATCAAGTCATCACAGGCGTTTGCGTAATGACTGAGGAAAGTACCGAAAGTTTCATTGACGTTGCGGAGGTTTTTTTCCGTGAATTAAGCGATTGGGAAATTGATTATTATATCGAAAATTGCCGTCCTTTCGATAAAGCGGGTTCTTACGGCGTTCAAGATTTTATCGGAATGGTGGGTATTCCACGCATGGAAGGTTCGTATTTTACCGTGATGGGCTTGCCTGTTCATAAAGTATATCAGGCTTTGAGTAAATATTTTGTTTAGTTTTTTGTCATAAAGGCATAAAGATGCTAAGTTTTTCGTGGCTCTTTATCATATTTTTGCCACAAATAATGCGTGTAATTTTCCTTATCTTCGTTTTCCATTAACCAAATTTTTATAAACAAGATGAAGAAAATTATATTTTTATTCGCCACTTTGTGGACGAGTTGGCTACCCATTTTTGGGCAAGTCGTTACGACTGACCCTGTTTTCCCGACTGCTGACCAAGAAATTACGTTGATTTTTGACCTTACACTTGCCAAAGATGCCCGTGCAAAAGGTCTTCTTGGCAAAAAAGATGATGTCTATTTATGGTCGGGAGCAGGCTCAACCACTACGGGCGATGCTTTTCAATTTCAGCCTACTGGACAAAGTAACTTTGCTATTCCTTACGAAAAAGGGAAAATGACAGCACTCGGGAATGATAAATGGAGTATAAAATTAAAACCACGAGATTATTACGGCGTTCCTGCCAATGTACCCATTAAAAGACTTGGCGTTTTATTGAAAAGTGGAGATGGAAAATCTCAAACGGAAGATTTATTTGTGACTTTATACGACAATAAACTGAGTATTGCGGTTATTACACCCAATGAAAAAACCTTTTATGTAGAAGCAGGAAGCTCAATTTCAGTATTGGCAGTTGCTTCTCAAAAGGCAGATATAGAACTGACAGTCAATAATATTTCTGTTAGTAAGATAACCAATAAGGATTCTTTACGATATAATTTTACGGTTAGTTCAGTAGCAGGAGCGACCCAAAATGTTAAAATTACTGCTACAACGACCACTGAAACAGCCACTAATGATTTTACAGTAAACGTGAAGCCTACCCCAACCATTGCAGCCTTGCCGACGGGCGTTCAGGACGGTATCAATTATATTTCGGATACAAAAGTTACTTTGGTACTTTTTGCTCCGAAAAAAGACTTTGTTTATGCCATCGGAGATTTTAGTGATTGGCTTCCCGACGCTAAGTTTTTAATGAAACGGACTCCCGACGGAAATCGTTATTGGGTTGATATTGATGGACTTATGAAAGCTCAAGAATATGCGTTTCAATACTTAATCAATGGAACATTAGCCGTTGGTGACCCTTATTGTGAGAAAATTCTTGACCCCGATAATGACAGTAAAATTTCGTCAACTACTTATCCAAATCTCAAGGTTTTGCCTGCAACGGTAAAATCTATTGCCTCGGTTTTTCAGACGGGGCAAACGCTTTATTCTTGGAAGATTACCAATTTCAAACGTCCTGCTCAGCGTAATTTAGTCGTTTATGAATTACATATTCGTGATTTTGATAAAGATGGTTCGTATAAAAATGCCATTGACCGTATTTCTTATTTCAAAAATTTAGGGGTGAATTGTATTGAATTGATGCCCATTTCGGAATTTTCAAATAATGACTCTTGGGGATACAATCCAACCTATTTCTTAGCTCCCGATAAGGCTTACGGAACAAAAGATGATTTGAAGAAATTTATAGACGTTTGTCACGAAAATGGTATTGCGGTAGTTTTAGACGTAGTTTATAATCAAGCTGACTATGAATTTCCTTATGTGAAAATGTATTGGGACGGTGCAAAACCTTCAACTGACTCACCTTTCTTTAATCAACAAGCAACGCATCCATTTAGTGTTTTTTTTGACTTCAACCATGAAAGTCAAGCTACCAAAGACTATGTAAATCGTGCTAATGAATTTTGGCTAAAAGAATATAAAATTGACGGTTACCGTTTTGACTTAGCCAAAGGTTTTACACAGAGACAAAGCACTAACGATAATTTTTTCAGACTTTATGACCAAGGTCGGGTTAATATTTGGAAGGAATATTATGACAAAATAAGAAGCTATGATAAAGATGCTTACGTAATTTTGGAATTATTTTCGGAAGACCAAGAAGAACAGACCCTCACAGACATGGGCATGATGGTTTGGGCAAATCAAAATGACGATGCCAAAAATGCCGTAAAAGGATATGCTTCTGATTTTAGCCGTTATTCTTATAAGGCAAGAGGTTTCAAAAGTCCAGCGGCGGTTGGTTATATGGAAAGTCACGATGAAGAAAGAATGGTCTATGACGGACTAAAAAATGGGAGAGAAGCATTTTCATTGCCAACTGTATTGGAGCGTGTAAAAGCTTCCGCTGCGACCTTCTTAACGATTCCAGGCCCTAAAATGATTTGGCAATTTGGAGAATTAGGCTATGATGTGTCGATTGACCAAAATGGTAGAACAGGACGAAAGCCTATTCGTTGGGAATACTTCCAAGATGCAGACCGTTTGAAATTATACAAAGTGTTTGCTGAATTAATAAAAATCAAGACTAATTTGGAAGTTGCCAAAACAACAGATTTTCAGTTGGACGTAGCAGGTATGGTAAAAAAAGTGAGTTTAAATGGTTCAAATAATAACTTCATTTCCATCGCCAATTTAGATGTTAAGGATAATTTAGTTGCTAATATTTTTCCGAAAACAGGTAAATGGTATGATTTCTTTACAGGAACAATTACTGAAATAACCGATGTAAACACTCGTTTCAACTTGAAAGCAGGCGAATTTCATATTTATACTTCAACACCCTTGCCAAAACCAGAAGCTAATTTAGTGCCTTGGAAAGCATTAGATGCAACAATTTTAGCGACTGAGAATGAAATGGCAGAAGGGATGAAATTATATCCAAATCCGAGTAATGATTTCATTTACATCGAAATCCCCGAATTATCGAAAGGGACTTTTGCTTTAAAAATAAATGATTTAGCAGGAAAAGCTTTGCTTGAAAACGAAGTTAAGGGAGGACAAAAAACATATTCTTTGGATGTTCAAAAATTACCAAAAGGAACATATTTTATCAATGCTGAACAAGGAGAAAAACGATTTGTGAAGAAATTTGTGAAGTTGTAAAACGATTCTCCAGAATCGTTTGGGCAAAAAAAAAAGGCAAATTCACCGCTACAACCTGCCTACCCTTGCTTCGATCAAGACCTGGGGGATTCGGAGGGAGCTGGTAATTTGCCGTCACAAAGATGGTGGATTTTATTGAGGTTACAAAACCCACTTGAAAAAAAATACGCATCATGATGCTGAAATTATCATTAAGCTTTTTATTATCAGTAGTTTATAGACAATAATTTATTTTAAATATTTTTTAATTTTTAATCAAATACAATCAAAATGTTTGTTCTTTTTTATAGAAATACCTTAAAAGTTGTGGATAGTGTTATTGGTTTGGGACATCCCATAAAAATCATTGACAGTATGAAAAACACAAAAAATGGCTTAAAATCTATTTTACTGCCTACTATTTACTGTTTACTTTTTACTGCTTGTACGGGTTCATCTGACGCATTTTTAGAGAAAGCAAAAGAACAATTGCAAAAAGGAAAAGCCAAAGAAGCCGTAGAATATTTGAATCAAGCTATCGACAAAGACCCCGAAAATGCGAAGGCATTTAATATGCGTGGTGCTGCAAATTTTGAGTTGAAAGATTATAACAGTGCTTTGTTAGACTATGAACAAGCCATCAAACTTGAGCCAAAAGACTATAAGCCATACTTTAACCGTGCATCGGTGAAAATGGAAAAATCTGATTGGGAAGGGGCATTGATGGATTGTGGTAAAGCCGCTGAAATTCAGCCAGATACTGCCGAGATTTATATCAAGAGAGGAATTGTTTATGCGGCTTTAATCAAAGTTCCAGAAGCATTAAATGATTTTGAAAAAGCCATCAAATTGAACCCAAAAGAAACAAATGCTTTATATAACAGAGGTAATATTTATTTCCAAATGGGCAATTTTGAGAATGCCACTAATGACTTTGTGAGTGCCGTAAAAATTGACCCACAATTTGCCAAAGCATATTACGCATTAGGAATTGTTCAGCAAAAGATGAACAAAAGTGATGAAGCTTGTATGAGTTTAAAAACTGCAAATCGTTTAGGTTATCCTGATGCAAAAGCAGCAATGGATAGTTTTTGTAAGTGATTTTATTATATTTACGCATCGTTTTAAAAAAAATCAAATGAAATATATCGCCCTATTTTTTACCCTTATTTTTTTACTTTTTGCAGGTTGGCAGTACAACGACCCTGACCCAATTCTTTGGATTCCAATTTATTTAATTGCCGCCTATGCTACTTTTAGAACGTATCAAGGAAAGGCTAATCCAGAGATGTTGTTAGTTTTAATTGTGCTTTCTTTTGCAGGAGGTATGAATTCATGGAACATGATGACTTCATGGGAAGGTTTTTTCTCAGAAGGTGGAGGGTTGTCTATGAAAACCATAAATCAAGAACTTGCTCGTGAAGCCTGTGGACTATGGATTGGAACAATTGCTTTTATGATTTGTTGGGAGATAGATAAATTTGCGAAAAGTAAAAATTAATACTGAGTATAATAATTGTAGCCTTTTTATAAATAGTTATAGGTTTATAGAAAGGCTTTTTTATGCCTAAAATTGTGTCCTTATTCTGAAATTTCCTTACATACCATGATAACTAATGATGGTGAATTTGTAATTTAGATTTTAAATAGGTTTATAAAATATTTATTCAACCAAATCAATTATTCAATCTCAATCCAATTTTTATAATGAAAATACCTTTTGTAAAAAGCATAATGTTAATGCTTACCCTGTCACTAATGTCAAGCATGACGTATGCTCAACAATTCAAAGTTTTACTATTTACCAAAACAGATGGCTTTCATCATGAGTCTATTCATGAAGGTGTAACGGCAATAAAGCAATTAGCAAATCGTCATAGTTTTAGTGTAGATTGGCAAGAAAATGCTACTGTTTTCAGTGATAAAGGCTTAGAAAAATATCAAGCCGTTATCTTTTTGAACACAACAGGTAATATTTTAAATGAAGAACAACAAGCTGCTTTTGAGAAGTTTATTAAATCTGGGAAAGGATATGTAGGAATTCACTCGGCATCTGATACAGAATATGATTGGGCATGGTACGGAAAATTGGTAGGGATGTATTTTAAAATTCACCCAAGTCAACAAACGGCATATCTAAAAGTAGAAGACAGTAATTTCCCAGGAATGGAGCGTTTTCCAAAGAAATTCCTTTGGACAGACGAATGGTATGAATTTAAAACGCCTGCTAATGCCAATGACTTAAAGGTTTTAGTGTCAGTAGATGAAAAAACATACAATCCTGCTACTAAATGGGGAGATAATGAAGGAAAAGGAATGGGTAATCATCCAATTTCATGGTATCATAATTACGATGGTGGACGTGCCTTTTATACAGCACTTGGACATATTCCATTGACCTATTCAGACCAAACTTTCTTAGACCATATTTACGGAGGTATTTATTGGGCAGCTACTGGGAAGGGTTTGTAGGATTAGAACAATCATTAAATGACAAAAGGCAACGAATTTCGTTGCCTTTTGTCATTTATATTGCCAATAAAGTATTCGCAGAAATACCTAAGCCTCGATGGATTTTTCTCATCATATCAAGTGTAAGAGGTCTTTTTCGATTTAAAACTTCTGAAACTCTACTGGCACTTCCAAAATATTGTGCTAAATCTTTTTTCTTTAATCCCTCTTCTTCCATTCTTATTTTAATGGCTTCTATTGGGTCTGGTGCTTCAATTAGGAAATGCTTAGTTTCGTAACTTTCTACCAAAATAGATACCAATTCTAATACTTCTTCTTCAGGGCTATCTTCCTGACAATCAATTAAACTATCAATAATTGTCAAATATTCTTTATATTCTTCTTTACCTTTTATAGGTTTTAGAGAAGATTTAATTTCTAATAATGTTTTCATATTTTGATGAATTAAATATCTTTAATATTTTCTATTTTATCATACTCTTTGTGTGTGCCAATAAATCTGATAAAAACGATTTGTAGTTTATATCTGAACAGAGCAATGAGCCTATATTTATTGTGACAAATGTTGAAAACGATTCTATTATTCCCAACTGTATCTGTTTTCGGGTTGTCTTCAATTACTTCATTAGGCGTTTCATAATCGGCATTTTTCATTTTATCATACCAATATTTTAATTCCTGTTCTGAGTCTGGATAAGTTTCCCAAAAATCTCTCAAAGTTCCTTTTGTAATTACTCTCATTAATTAATAGTGAAATCTATTTTATAATTACCAATTTGGTAAGTAGTATACAATATTGGTAATTATATTTATTTAATACAAGTTTTAATTATGATATTATTAGATATAACGACAAAGGGCAACGAATTTCGTTGCCCTTTGTCGTTTATAAACCTAACCTCCTAATCATAATTCAAAACAGGAGCTAACCATTTCTCCGTCAATTCCATGCTCATACCTTTTCGGGCTGCATAGTCAACTACTTGGTCTTTAGCAATCTTTCCGATTGGGAAATACTTACTTTCTGGATTTGAAAAATACCAGCCACTCACTGAACTCGCTGGGTACATTGCAAAGCTTTCTGTCAATTGAATTCCTAATTTTTCTTCTGCTTGTAATAATTCAAAAAGTGCTTTCTTTTCGGTATGGTCTGGACACGCTGGATAACCTGGTGCTGGACGAATTCCTTGGTATTTTTCAGAAATTAAATCTTCGGGAGTTGCATTTTCATCTGTTGCATATCCCCAGAATTCTTTACGAGTACGCTCGTGCATCAATTCAGCAAAGGCTTCTGCCAAACGGTCGGCAAGGGCTTTGACCATAATTGAATTGTAATCATCATGGTCACGGTCGTATTTTTCAATGAGTGCTTCAATGCCAATTCCTGCGGTAACGGCAAATGCTCCAATATAATCTTCTTTACCTGTTGTTTCGGGAGCGATAAAATCAGACAAACAATAATTGGCTACATTGGCTGCTTTTTGTCCTTGTTGGCGTAAATGATGCAGAGTAAGCTTATTTACGTTTTTATCTTTCAACACATTATAGCTTATATGCTTATGAACACCATGTTTTTCGCAAGGAACTTCTTTGATGATTTCCTCGAAATTGTGAAGAGTAATATCATCACCAATGGCATTTGCAGGATAAAATCCAACCACCGCACGAGCCGTAAGTAGTTTATTATCAATGATTTCCTTTAATAATACATTGGCATCATCAAACAACTTCTTAGCTTCTGCTCCAACTACTTCATTGTCAAAAATCTTTGGATATTTACCCGATAATTGCCAAGTTGAGAAGAATGGAGTCCAGTCGATATATTTGGCAATCTCCGCCAAATCATAATCCATAAAGTATTTATTCCCTAAGAATTGTGGCTTGGTTGATTGGAAATTAGCCCAATCAATTTTTGGAGCGTTTTCACGAGCCTTTTCAATTGGAGCATAATTTTTATCTTTCTGGCGACTTGCGTGGTCTATGCGTAATTGAGCGTAAGAAGATTTAATTTCATCAAAAATTTCCTCTTTTGTTTGTTCACTTTGCATCAAACGACCAGCCACTGGTACACTTTTCGACGCATCCAATACGTGAATAACGGGGCCAGAATAATGTGGGTCAATTTTTACTGCCGTGTGAATACGTGAAGTGGTTGCTCCACCGATTAGTAATGGTACAGTAAAACCTTGACGTTCCATTTCTTTTGCCACACCAACCATTTCATCTAACGAAGGCGTAATCAAACCCGAAAGTCCTATGATATCAACTTTATGTTCACGGGCGGCGGCAAGAATTTTTTCGGTTTGAACCATTACGCCCAAATCAATAATTTCATAATTATTACAGCCCAAAACAACACCAACGATGTTTTTACCAATATCATGAACGTCGCCTTTTACCGTTGCCAAAAGGATTTTACCACCTCCTGTTGCACTTTGAGCTTCGCCTGCATCTAAAGAACGAGTTTTTTCTTCCTCAATAAATGGCAATAAATAAGCTACGGCTTTTTTCATTACCCTTGCCGATTTTACTACTTGTGGCAAGAACATTTTACCTGCTCCAAATAAATCACCAACTACGTTCATTCCGTCCATTAAAGGCCCTTCAATTACGTGTAGAGGTTTATCATATTGCTGGCGAGCTTCTTCTACGTCGGCATCAATAAATTCAGTCAATCCTTTAATTAAGGCGTGTTCTAAGCGTTTTCCGACTGGCTGATTTCTCCAAGCATTATCAACAACTATTTCTTTTCCTTTCGATTTTACGGTTTCGGCAAATGTTACCAAACGCTCTGTTGAATCTTCTCTGCGGTTCAATAAAACGTCTTCGCAAAGTTCTAACATATCCTTTGGAATGTCGTCATAAACGCCTAATTGAGCTGCATTCACAATACCCATATCCATACCTGCTTTGATGGCGTGGTACAAAAATACGGTGTGCATTGCCTCTCGAACTGGTTCATTTCCACGGAAAGAGAAAGAAATATTGGAAACCCCACCCGACACTTTGGCATAAGGTAGATTTTCTTTTATCCAACGGGTAGCATTGATAAAATCAACGGCATAGTTGTTATGTTCTTCAATACCTGTGGCAACAGTTAGGATATTTGGGTCAAAAATGATGTCTTGCGGAGGAAAATACACTTTGTCTACCAAAATATCATACGCTCTTTTACAGATTTCGATACGTCTTTCATAAGAATCCGCCTGACCGTCTTCGTCGAACGCCATGACTACGGTACTTGCTCCGTAACGTTTTACTTTTTCTGCCGATTCAATGAATTTTTGTTCACCTTCTTTTAATGAAATTGAGTTTACAATTGACTTTCCTTGTACACATTTCAAGCCAGCTTCAATCACTTCCCATTTTGAAGAATCGACCATGATTGGCAATTTGGCAATGTCTGGTTCAGCCATCAACAAATTCAAAAATGTCTTCATGGCTTCTACACCATCAATCATTCCTTCGTCCAAGTTTACGTCAATGACCATTGCACCGCCATCTACTTGTTCACGAGCTACGGCAATGGCTTCTTCGTATTTATTTTCACGAATCAAACGAGCAAATTTCTTTGAACCTGTTACATTACAACGTTCTCCGATGTTTACGTAATTGGTTTCTTTGGTAATATTTAGAGGCTCAAGTCCTGATAATTTCTGAATTGGCTCTAATGTTGGAATAACTCTCGGTGGATATTTTGCGGCAACTTTGGCAATTTCTGCAATGTGAGCAGGCGTAGTTCCACAACAACCTCCGATAATATTCATGAAGCCATGTTGTAAGAAATCTTCTACGATAACGCCCATTTCAGAAGGCGTTTGGTCGTATTCTCCCATTTCGTTTGGCAAACCTGCATTGGGGTGAGCCGATACTAAAAAGGGGGATTCTTTGGCTAAAATTTGTACATAAGGACGCATTAAATCTGCTCCTAAAGCACAGTTTAAGCCAACAGATAATAAATCTAAATGAGAAACAGATGTCAAAAATGCCTCTGTCGTTTGTCCAGAAAGGGTACGTCCCGAAGCATCCGTAATCGTTCCAGAAACCATAATTGGGATATTGGTTACTGGGGAATTGGGGACGGGCGGCGTTCCGCTTGGGAATTTAGTTTGCTTTGGAATAGACGTACTTTGAAGCGGTCTAATTGTTCCTTCTGCTCTATCTTTTTGGTATAAATCAATAGCAAAAAGTGCCGCTTTGGCATTTAAGGTATCAAAAATGGTTTCAACCAATAATAAATCAGCACCACCATCCATCAAACCTTGAATTTGTTCGTAATAAGCATCAACTAATTCATCAAAGGTAACGGCTCTGAAACCTGGGTCGTTTACGTCTGGAGATAATGATAAAGTTCTATTGGTTGGTCCTATTGAACCTGCAACATAACGTGGTTTTTGCGGAACGCCGCCCGCAGTATTTTTAGCGGTAAATTCATCGGCTACTTCACGGGCAATTTTTGCAGATTCGTAGTTCAATTCATACACATATTCTTCCATGTGGTAATCTGCCATAGCTATGGAAGTGCCTGAAAATGTGTTAGTTTCAGCAATATCTGCACCTGCTTCAAAGTATTTAGCATGAATTTCCTTGATAACATCAGGGCGAGTTATCGAAAGCATATCGTTATTACCTTTTACCTCGTGCGGGAAATCCTTGAATTTCTCGCCACGATAATCGGCATCAGATAATTTATATTCTTGAATTAACGAACCCATTGCTCCGTCAAGTACAAGAATTCGATTTTTTAAAACTTCTTTTATATTTGGTCTATTCATCTTCTTTAAAGGCTCAAGCCGACAAAGGCACGGAGGCACAAAGGCTTGAAATAATGGTAATGTATTTTATAAATTACTATCTCTTTGAGAGTTTAATAAAGGGTTTTCTCTATCAAAATATTCGTAGGATAATTATACTGTCTTAGTAAAGTACAAAAATAATCAAAAATTAGTTGTCTATCTCGTCCACAATCAATTTACAATTGATTTAACTTTACAAAATTATCCATTTAAGATAAATAATTTACTTTGTTTTGAAAAAATAGATATATTTACCTTACTAAATGAAAATATCAGATATTATTAACTAAATATTTGCGATTTTTTTCAACGAAACGATAAATTATCTTCTAAAATATGGCAATTAAAATTGACCCAACCGACAAAGAAATTCTTAGACATTTACAACAAGATGCTTTGCTGACGACAAAAGAATTGGCTTCACGCCTAAATTTATCACCCACGCCTGTGTATGAGCGTGTCCGTAGGTTAGAGAAAGATGGGGTTATCAAAAAATATGTGGCTTTGGTTGATAGAGAAAAAGTGCTGAAAGATTTAATGGTTTTTTGTAGTATTCGTCTAAAAGAACACGCTCAAGAAGCAGGAGCGAGGTTTGTGCAAGAAATTGTACGATTGGATGAAGTGCAAGAGTGCTATAATATTTCGGGAGATTATGATTTTATGCTCAAAATTATTGTTCATGATATGAGAGAATATCAGGCTTTTTTGATGAATAAATTGGCTTCTTTAGAAAATATTGGTAGTACACATTCAATTTTTGTAATGTCAGAAATTAAGCATGAGACTGCTTTGGTGGGGATATAAAAAACGTCGGTGATAATTCTCACCGACGTTTTTTATATTTTAATCAATAATAATCTCTATTTATTTGTAATAATTGACGTATTATTATTGGGGCAATTGCCTGTTGCTGCATTAAAATTTGCTCCTCGTTCTGTATTAAATCCAGGGGTTAAATCTACTTTTCCACCTGCTTTAAAATCTATTTCAGCAGTATTTTTTAATAGACTTGTTCCTTCAACGGTTTGGGTAGCACGGTAAGTTGCTTTTCTGTTTTCTAATATTTCATTATTTACCGTGAGATTTGTTGGTTCAACAAATACCGTAATTGGACTTGAAAGTGCTGTTTGGCAACCTGTTGCAGTTTCTAAACAATATGATTGAATGGTATTTGTTGTAGTGTTGTTAAATGTTTTATAAATCACTACACCAGTTTCTCCAGTAGTCCATTTGGTTAGTTTCGTTCCGCAGTTTGTGGCTGCTAATACCAAATTTGTATTATTACAAACTGAGATGGGTGGGGTAATTGGATGAGCACCACCAATCGTTATTGATTGCGTATTAAATTGTTCATTTAGTGTACTAATACTATTTCCTAAATTAATATCGAATGCGTAGTTGAGTGGAATGGTTCCTGTGGTAATTGAAAAATTGGCAGCTAATCTTGGGCTTGGGCAGGAGTTTGGACATAAACCTTCTGCATAATAAGTATAGTTGCCCACTAAAGTATCTGTTGGGGTAAGAATATTTCCTCTACCCAACAAACTTCCACCTGTGGGAGCAGACCACCAAGATATGGTTTCTTTTATATCTGTAAATGTTAATGAAAATCCTGATACACATAATGGGTCAGCTCCAGCTAAATCCGTTGGTACTAAAGTCCATGTACCTTCCGAAAGTTCGTTGGCAAGTGTGGATAAGGGTGTGCTTGGACTAAATGTTCCACTACTTTGAGTTGCTCCAACAGGAATTATTAATCCACTATCCTCAAAAACAGTTGTAACCACGCCAGGGTCTAAACATCCTTGATATGTACCACCATTGACAAGTACAATTTCTCGTCCTGATGGACTTCTCAAACTAAATTGCGTTTCACTATTATAAGAACAACCCGATGCTGGCGTAGCACAATCGTAAGCTCCGCCTCCATCTTGCTTTCTCCAAGTGATACTCACTTTTAATCCACCAGTATTGGCACTAATTCCTGAAACATAAACAGAGGGGTTAGCTCCACTACTGTTACCTCCATCATATCCTACTGAGCCTCCTCCATAAGTGAATGTTGTTGGCGTATTTCTTAGACCACAATTGTTTGGAACTGCTTTAACTCCTTTACCCTGAGGAATTCGCTTGCCTAAACAAGTAGTTGTATCACTTGTACTTACCAGTGCTGGAGATGGGGTGTCATAGAATTGAAAATTAACGGTATTTGATGAACTTTGACAGGTACTTCGTGTCGCTTTTACGTAATATATTCCACTACTGTTTACGGTAAGAAATGTGTCAGTTGCTGTTTGAGCAATATCATTTTTGTACCAAGTATAGGTTACATTGGCAATTCTTCTTACTGAAAGAGTGTAAGAAGAACCATTACAAAGGGTTACATTACCGCTTACATTTAATGGAATATCTCCTGGATTATCAGGACACGCCATTTGAATTGCTCGTTGTGCATTGATGCGTCCTGCCCCTAATTGTCCTGAATAATTTGGATTTAATCCATCAATATTATCTGCTGATGCTTTTATGAGTGCTTCTACTTGAGCTGGCGTATAGCTTGGTACTTTAGACCAAATGTATGCTGCTAAACTTGATACTAAAGGAGTTGCCATTGAAGTTCCACTATAAGTAGCATAACCACCAAAAGGTACTGAACTATAAATTTCAGAACCAGGTGCTGCAATATCAACCCATGTTCCGAAAGAAGTAAAAGAACTTGCAATATCACCTCTTGTGGTACTGGCAACTGATAATACATTGTCGTAAGCAGCAGGATAATTTCTTCCATTTGAGGCACTATTACCAGCCGCAGCTACTAATAAAATACCTCGGTTGTAGGCATCATTGATGAGATTTTGAGCTGTTACGGATGCACCTCCGCCTCCCCATGACATACTGATGATTTTAGCTCCATTGTTGGCAGCCCAAGCCAAACCTTCGTAAGCATGCGTAATTGAGCCACCGCCAGAATTTGTAGATTTTACGGGTAAAATCTGAACGCCATTATATGCCAATGAAGCAATGCCGATACCATTGTTTGTAACCGCACCTGCAATTCCAGCAACGTGCGTACCATGACTATAATCAGTGCTTGGTGGGCTTGGGTCGTTATCGTTATCGGCAACGTCCCAACCTTGAATACAGTTTGCCGCTAAATCGGGGTGATTTATCTGTACGGCATCATCCACTACGGCTAATTTAATTTTTTGAGATGAGTTTCCTTGAAAAATATCCCATGCCAAATCAGCTTTAACAGTGTTTAAATGCCATTGGCTTGTAGAAAAACTGGGGTCATTGGGTGTATGAATCGCAGTCATCAAAGGCACTGGTTCTGCATATTCTACGCTTGCATCTTTAACAACGTCAGCCAAGAAATCCTTTATAAGAGCTGGGTTTTGTAAAGAAATACGATAAACGGTATTGAGGGTAGTATTTTTAGAATAATAGAAAGAGTGTAACGCTTTTGAAACGGGGTATTTGTTTGACATTTTAGCTAAAAATGGTAACTCAGCAGCAATATTTACCGAAAGTGTAGGGACGACTTGAGTACCAATAGTGCCTGTTTTAGCTTGTGTAGCTTTTACCTTTAGATATACTTCACCATCAATATATAATTTACTGATAGTCTGAGCTTTAATTTGAGTATTTCCCCAATAAAACATCATGAAAAGTAAACACAAACAGCTACATTTTTTATGAGAAAAAAACATGGTCTAAGAAATTTATAGTGGATTAAGATAGGAAAAAGATTGAACGAAGGCTTACTACTTCGTTTTCAAACGTTTAACTTCTTTCCTTAGGCTTTTCATTTCTTTGTCTTGTTTAATTACATAAAGTGTCAACTCTTCAATTTTACGTAACATCGTAGCTTGCATTTCCGCAAAATCAATTCCTTTTTCGCTTACTTCCTGAGCTGATGGGACGTTTGGCAGGTGTTTATTTTCAAGGATAAATTTTTCTACATTACGAAGAGATGCCAATTTATAAGATTTGTCAAAAACGTAATCTGCCCAAAAACTTGAGCCACTTACTGCAACTCTAACTCTTTCAGCTAAAATTCCCTTTGAAACATACAAACTATAAGGATTATTGGCAGGAATGGTAAGACCAGTTCCGATACTAATGCTATTTGCAGCAGTTGAAGCGTTGTTGTTATTATCAATCGTCCAGACACTTGCACCAGCAGGAATTGTAGGAATTGTTGGCATACTACCCAATACAGCGTTACCGTCTGCATCGAGGGTTAAAACTTTAGTTGGAACAACAGACGTTGCGGTATTTGAGTTAATTCCTGAAAACTTTAAACCGCTTCCAGTTCCTTCAGAATCAATAATAAGTTTATTTTTAATCGTAAGTGGTTGGCTCGTTTGAGCAATTGTGGCAAAAGATAACCCAGAGAAAGAGAGGGCAATAACGTAAAATTTTAATTTCATTTTGTAGGTATTTTGAATGATTTGTAAAAACCCTCAATAATACCTACAAAATAAATGTATAGCAACAGATATGAGTTTTGATTTTGACCGTTTAATAAATCCGATTTATTCTTCTAAAAAGTCTAAATCTTTGCCATGTGTTTCTGGAATGGTGAAAATAGAATAAAATGCAATAGCAAAAGCAATGATACCTACGATAGCGGCTGCATCAAAAATACTCATTGAGGGTTTTAAATAGGCAAAAAGAGAGGTCATTCCGATAACTGCACCTCTTACCATATTAGGAATCGTAGTTGCGGCAGTGGCTCGTAAATTTGTACCAAATTGTTCTGCACCAATCGTTACGAACATTGCCCAATATCCAACTGAAAAACCTGCAAAAACACACGTTGTATATAAAGCTGTGGCTGTTTTTATGCCAGCATATAGATATACAATACTACAAATTAGAGATAGAAAAAGAAGAATGGCAACCGCCTTTTTTCGAGATTTTAGGACTTGGCTAATCACGCCACTTGATAAATCCCCAAAGGCAAGTCCGATATAACAAAACATAATGGCTTTTCCTGGTTCGATGTTTTCTTGAATGCCCATTGCCTTTCCAAACTCATTGGCAAAAGTGGCTAAAATACCAATCACAAACCAAGTTGGAACACCAATAGCAATACACTTTAAATATCTACTCAAACGGTCTTTATTGGTAAAAAGAGCAAAGAAATTTCCTTTTTGAATGTGTTTTTGTTGTTTCAAACTTTCAAACATTCCAGATTCAAAAACACTAATACGAAGTAATAAAAGGGTGATTCCGAGTCCTCCGCCTACAAAATAGGCATTTCTCCAACCACCAAATTCTTTCACGGTGAAATAAGCAACAACCGCCCCGAATAGTCCTACTCCTGCTACTAAAGATGACCCCAAAGCACGTAATTCTTTTGGTAAAATTTCTGAAACCAAGGTGATTCCAGCCCCTAACTCCCCAGCTAAACCTACACCCGCTACAAAACGCAAAAGTGCATAAGTTGTAGGGTCTTGTACAAATCCACAGGCAATATTAGCAAGCGAGTAAGTGATAATTGACCCAAAAAGTACCGATAAACGTCCTTTTTTATCGCCTAAAATACCCCATAAAATACCGCCTAATAATAAACCGCCCATTTGCCAGTTGATAATATCCTTACCGACAGAGGAAATTTGTTCTTCGTTCAAGCCCAATTCTTTCAAACTCGGCACTCGAACAATTCCGAATAAAAGGAGGTCATAAATATCTACAAAATAGCCTAAAGCGGCTACAATAACGGGAATACTGAAAAGATGTTGGATAGTGGTTTTATTTTTCATAATTATTATGTGTTTAGTAGAGACGTTGCCTGCAACGTCTTCTGTACCCGAAACCCCTGATTTATTCAGAGGACGTTGCCTTGTTGTGTTCAGAGGACGTTGCCTTGTTGTGTTCAGAATACGTTGCCTTGTTGTGTTCAGAATACGTTGCCTTGTTGTGTTCAGAAGACGTTGCAATTATCCCTGATTTATTCAGAAGACGTTGCCTTGTTGTGTTCAGAAGACGTTGCAGGCAACGTCTCTACATGAAAAAAAATATTCTCATTTCTTGTTTTACCATTCTAAGGGCTTCGTCAGAAGAATTTACTCCTTTGTTCATCACTACCTCAAAAATTCGTTTCGAAAGTTCTAAAGATGGAGCTTCAGGAGCTAAATCTTTAGCAGATAAATTGATTAGGGCAACGGTTTCGTTCATGGCATTTTTGATAGTTGTCCATGCTTCATCACTCATATAAACCTGTTGTGATAGGTTATGAGAAAATTCTTCTCTAATTTCGGTGAGCATTAATTGTTGAAAATCGGTCACATTTACGGCTCTACCATTCAAACGAATCAACAAATTATTTGGTGAAATTCTTTCCAAAAATAAAGCCATTCGTTCATACGCTTGTAAACGTATTGGAAGTAAAGTTTTGGTCGTTTCGGCTTTAATATCTAATTCTTTTTGAACTAAATCTTTCTTGATAAAGGAGCTGACTGTCAAATACATAGCCCACAATACTAATCCAGCGGGAAGGATAACTTTTAATAAATCGGTAACTAATTCCATTGTGTAAGGGTTAATTAATTTTAGTTTTTAGCTTTCGATGTACAAATCGGTATTACGAAAAGTCATTAGCTTAGAAAATCAAAAATAGTTAATTTTAGTGGTGAAAAGAATGTAGTTATGACAGAATTGAAAATAAATCCCATAGATATTACCGATAAAGCAAAAGAGCAAATTAATAATGCCCTGAAAATCAAAGGTATTCCCGAAAATTACTTTCTAAGAATTGGTTTGAGAGGAGGTGCTTGTAGTGCTACTTATTTTATTGGTTTTGATAAAATGGAAGACAATGACGAACTTCACCAAATTAATAATCTAAATATTGGTTTATTAGTAAAAAAACCCCATTTGATGTATTTGATGGGCGTTGAGTTGGATTTTGAGGAAGAAGGAAACGGATATACGTTTAATAAGTTGTAGGGTTTATGGTTAAAGAGTATATGAGTAAAGGGTATATTAATCCAGAAAGGTTGTTCGTTAATATAAATTATTCCTACACTTTTCTTATTTCCCTTTTCCATCACTTTTAAGCCTTCCCAATAACTCTTTAATTTTAAAGAATGAAAATAGCTGCTATTGACATCGGCTCGAATGCCGCCCGTATGCAAATCTCGAAAGTCTTGGAAAATGACGGAAAGATTAGTTTTAAGAAAGTTGAATATGTCCGTTTTGCCCTTCGTTTAGGTCATGATGTGTTCAATGAAGGAGAAATTAGTCCAGAATCAGAAGTCAGGATTTTTAAATTATTAAATGCCTATAAGCTCTTGATGGACTTACATGAGGTGAAAGATTATCTCATTTGTGCAACGTCTGCCATGCGTGAGGCGGGTAATTCAGATGCTGTTATCACTCGTATCCATAAAATATTGGATATGAAAATCCATATCATTGAAGGGACAAAAGAAGCTGAACTTATCAATGATGTAGTGGTACAGGCTTTGGACGATGCCAATTATTTACACATTGATGTTGGTGGAGGTTCAACGGAATTAAATATTTATTCAGGACGTAAGAAAATTGCTTCTCGCTCGTTTAAAATTGGCTCTGTTCGGACTTTAGAAAACAAAGAAAAAGAGGGTGATTGGGAGAAAATGAAAAAATGGGTAGAAGGAAATATTGATGTCAAAACGGCTAATATTACGGCAGTTGGTACAGGTGGAAATATTAATAAATTATTCAATATTTCAACACAACACGAGGACGCAACATCCATGTCTTATGAAGAATTGAAACGCATAAAAGAATATGTTTCAGGTTTTACTTACGAAGAACGTATTAATAAACTTCGTCTGAATGCAGACCGTGCTGATGTTATTGTTCCCGCTGCTCAAATTTATCTTTCAGCTATGAAATGGGCTGGAGCAAAGAATATTTTAGTGCCTGATTTAGGGTTAAAAGACGGTATCATTAAAATGGTTTACGAGAAAATTCAGAATCGTAAAAATAAATAATAAGTGTCATTCCCGAGATATAGAAAAAGCACAGACTAAAAGTTAAGTCTGTGCTTTTTAATCTTCTTGAGGTCTTATTCTTCCTCTTCTTCAGTAGCCTCTTCACTACTTTCTTCCTCTTCACTACTTTCTTCCTCTTCATATTCTTCTTCTTCTTCCTCTTCCTCTTCATATTCTTCTTCTTCTTCCTCTTCCTCTTCCTCTTCATATTCTTCTTCTTCTTCTTCCTCTTCTTCTTCCTCTTCTTCTTCCTCTTCTTCTTCCTCTTCTTCCTCTTCTTCTTCCTCTTCTTCTTCCTCTTCTTCTTCCTCTTCTTCTTCTTCCTCTTCTTCTTCCTCTTCCTCTTCTTCTTCCTCTTCTTCTTCCTCTTCCTCCTCATATTCTTCCTCTTCATACTCGGCTAAAATATCATCATATTGACCTGTGCCTTCGTATTCTAATTCGTCATATTCTTCGGTAACTTCTTCGTCATATTCGTAAATGTCAATAAATTCCCAAATATCAAAAGCCTTATAATCGTTCTCTTTATAGAAAATATAATCTTTGCGGTCATATCCTCTTCCATTATCAACTACTGATTTTTTGTCATCAATCCATGTATCATCAGATTCTGGGATTGGCGTTGTACGTCCAAAAATCCAGCAATCTCCCAAATTGAATTTATTGCTAATCAAATACTCGTAAGGCATATAGCAATAACCTTTATCACCCCATTTTTCACCCCAAGAGTTACGCACAATAAACATTTTATCTACATCAGAATATCCAACACAAAGCATAGCGTGTAAACCATGCGCACTTCTTGATGCTTCGTCAGGAGATGGCATAGGAACAACCCCTTTATTTTTTGTACATGAATCAAAAGAAGGAAATAAAGCAACTCCAAATACAATTGGATAGCCATCTGCTAAACATTTTTTCCATTCTTCCAACTTTACAGGTACAAATTTCTTCGTCTCAATTTTGAAATCTGCCGCCACTTCGTAAGATTTTTCATGCGGTTTTTCGTTTACTTTTTTAGCATCATAAGGCCAAGTAGATTCCTTACAAGCTCCAATTTTCATTAAACTATCAACGGCATATTGAATATGGCTTCCAGCATCTTTGATAGTGTTACCAGCTCTTAAACGAGCATTATAATAGATAAATAAACGGCTTACATCAAATGCTTTTTTGGCAAGATATTTTTTGGCTAAATACTCATAAGCACCTGCTACGGCATTGGCGGTGCAACTGCTAAGACGTTGTTGGTCTTCAACTTGGGTCATGTGCGAACGCAAATCTACTTTGGGTGGCATCTCTACATTTTTCAATTTTGAAGAAGCCTTATACTTTTCAGCATCTGCACTTGGAGCAAGGTATTCGTACCCTTTGATTTCACGGTCGCTACCGCCTTGTTGCTCTAATTTTAAACTCATTGTGTTAAATTGATGGTTATACACCGACTGGTGTTAGTGATAATAAAATTTGGAAAATTGATACAGGAGATTTTACCTTTTAATGTCAATTGGAGAGGTTGTGTGGTTAGTTACAAGTCGATTTTAATTAAAAGGTTAAGCAAATAATGGTTTTTTTTCTCAAATGTCTGTAATTCATTTGGATATTTTTTAAAACAGGAAAAAAGATTATTAAGCGGTCAAAATACAATATTTGCTATCGCTTCAATTTTATCATTCTTTCATACCCAATTCATATCAGAGACGGACAACGAATATTTTGAATAAATGTAACTTTGCCATAAATATTTAGGGCTAAAGGTTTCATATTCAAGCTCATCAACAAAATATTCAAAAACAATCAGTGAAAAAAATATTTATACTACTCTCCATTTGTTTGGGAAGTCTGAGCGTATCTGCTCAAAAAATTAATGAAAAATACCAATATCATATCAAAAGAGCTACCAGTAGCATTCGGGTTGATGGTAAATTGGATGATGCAGAATGGCAACGCTGCGAAACAACTCAGGACTTTTGGATGATGACCCCAGCCGATACCTCAAAAGCCAATTGTAGAACAGAAGCCAAATTTACTTACGACGATAATTTTCTCTATTTTTCTGCCATTAATTATCAAGCAAAGGAAGGGCCTTATACGGTTGAGTCCTTAAAAAGAGATTTTAATTTTGGATTGAATGATAATTTATGGCTTATTCTCGAACCATTTAATGACCTTACGAATGGTTGGGTTTTTGGTACAAATGCTGCCGGGGCTCAATTTGATGGGCAAATTGGCGATGGTACCAATTTGAATGCCAATTGGGATAACCGTTGGAGTTCGCAGACTTCTTTTGATGGGAAAAAGTGGATTTTGGAAATGGCAATTCCGTTTAGTTCGCTCCGTTATAAAGCAGGAGAAACTAATTGGGGAATGAACTTGAGTCGTTTGGATTTAGGCTCGAATGAAAAGTCAACTTGGGCTCCCATTCCCCGTCAATTTTTCTCAATTACGCTTGCTTATACAGGTACACTCGTTTGGGATAATCCACCGCCAACTCCCAAAACAAATATTTCAATTATTCCCTATTTATTGACTGGCGTAAACAAGAGTTTTGAGAAAAATGAAGATGCCGTTATCAGAAAAGATATTGGTGGAGATGCGAAAATTGCTATTACGCCATCGCTAAATCTTGACCTGACGGTGAATCCAGATTTCTCGCAAGTAGATGTTGACCAGCAAGTTACAAACCTCAATCGCTTTGAATTATTCTTCCCTGAACGCCGTCAATTTTTTCTTGAAAATTCGGATATTTTTAACAGTTTTGGGAGTGAAGAAACTCGCCCCTTTTTCTCTCGCCGAATTGGTTTAGGAACGCCTATTCAATACGGAGCAAGATTGAGTGGGAAATTGGATAATAACTGGAGAGTGGGGCTTCTCAATATCCAAACAAGTGCCAATAAAGACACTTCGGTCGGACTTCCAACCTATAATTATTCGGTCTTGGCTTTGCAACGAAAAGTGTTCTCTCGTTCCAATATTAGTATGATGATTGTCAATAAAGAAAGCGTTGGTTTTGGCGTTGATAATGCTCGTAAGGGATTTACACAATATAGCCGTAATGCCGTTATTCAGTATAATTTGGCTTCAAAAAGTAATAAATGGTCTGGGAAAATTGCCTTGATGAAATCTTTTGCTCCTGACCAAAATACGGATGATTTTACTCAACATCTCAACCTTTCTTACACCACTCGTGAATGGACTATTTCGTCCGTTTTTACTCGTGTGGGAGAAAATTATCGTGCAGAAGTCGGTTTTGTTCCACGTCGAGGTTATCATTATTTTAGCCCGTCTATTAGTTATACTTTTTATCCTAAAAAGACTGATAGCAAGATTGTCTCTCATGGACCAAAATTGATGGCTTTTATGTATAAAAACAATCGAGAAAATGTACCATTAAACGAAACTTTATCATCGGATAATGCTAATACAGAAGCTGTTATCTACAACTTTACTTTTAGAAGTAGAGCTTTATTTGAGATTTGGGGAGGAAACGATAATACCATATTATTTTCACAATTTAATCCAATAAATCCGTATAAAAATGAATATTATGTGAAAAATAGGAGTGAGCATTCTTGGACATCTTGGGGAACCAGTTTTACTTCAACACCACGTAGTTTATTGACCTATGGATTCAATACTCGTTACGGAGCGTATTACGGAAATGGTACACGTCTGCGGTTAAATGCTCAATTGGGTTATCGCTTTCAGCCTTTTGTAAGTATTTCATTGTCAGGTGAGTACAATAAGATAAAAGACGTAAATTTATTTGATAAACAAACAGATAAACCTGTTGTGGCAGGGACAGATTTTTGGTTAATTCAGTCGAAATTTGATATAACTTTTACGAATAAATTATTTTGGACTACTTATTTTCAGTATAATGAACAAGTCAGTAATGTCAACTTAAATAGCCGTATTCAGTGGAGATACAAACCTGCTTCGGATATTTTCTTGGTATATTCTGATAATTATTTACCCCAAAATTTAGGCATCAAAAATCGTTCAATTGTGGTGAAATGGAATTATTGGTGGAATATTTAGTTAAGGGTTGTAATGAGTTATGAGTGAAGGGGTAAAATATTAACCCTTCACTCATAACTCATAAACTTTTCACCCTTTACTCCCCACTCTCTTTATCAACTCCTCCGCTGCCATTCTACCCGTTTCTGCTCCGCCATTCATGTAGCCTTGTGAGGTTTTGCTACAATGTTCTCCTGCAAATAAAATACTGTTAATTGGTTCGCCTTCAACTCCACCCAAAGCCGTTTGTTGCCCAACCGTCATACAAGCGTAACTACCTTTGGCAAGTGGTGCATTTCCCCAATTAAACACACCTTTTTTACCGTTAAATTGTTCTTTAAAATTAGGGTAAATCGTATTCAAATGATTTACAAAACCATCAACACTATTATTGTTAAGCTCTTTTCCCATTTTTCCACCCGTAAAAATTGAATAGCCACCTGCACCAGTATTTTGATTTTGCATTTGTGAACTGTCCCAACCATTGTGGATTAAATTACTCAAAACGTAACCCGAAAAGCCTTGTTCACGCCATAAACGATTTTTCATGCCCAAGAACATTTTTGAGTTAGTTCCGTAAGATAATTCTTTGATACATTTCTCCTTTTTAGGCGACATATCCACGTTCATTTTCACTTCTCTCAATACTGAAAAAGGAATCGTCATAATGACAAAATCTGCGAAAATTTGCTTGCCATTTTGGAACACCAATTCATATTCCATTCCCTTTTCGGTGAGAGCCTCCAATTGATAGCCCGTTTCAATATTTTCTTCCAAAGTTTTGGCAAGAGCATCCACCACTTTCTGATTTCCACCAATGACTTTATAGCGTTCATCGCTTGTGCCGTAAATATCAAAACTGGTTGAACTATTGGTATTTAGAAGCGTTAAAAATGCTAAACACGACTGAATATCAGATTCTAAACCCATTTCAGACGTGTAAGAAATTCTTAATAAATTGTATAACCAGCCCGAAATACCAATTTTTTGCAAATATTCATCTAACGATAATTTATCCAAAGCCACCAAAGCGGGGTTTTTAAAGTTGTTTGTAGCTACTAAATCAGCGTCTTTTTTGATGATTGCAACGTAAGGTTTAATCGCTTCAATCAAAGATTTATCGTTAATTCTGTGATTGTCAAAATAATAATCATGTTGGATTAAGCCTTTTTTTACTTCCTCTGGGGCTTGCATATCCAATAATCCTAAATTGAATTCTTTGCATAAATCCAACATATCTTTATGCGAAGAATCAATAAATTCTCCGCCTAATTCAGTCGTGATTCCATCTGCTAAAAGTCCAGTAGCACTCATTATTCTACCGCCTGTTCGTTTGGCTGCTTCATAAATAGTTGGTGTAAAACCTGCTTTTTTTAGATGATGAGCCGCATTTAATCCTGCAATTCCACCGCCAATAATAGCGATTTTGATGCCTTTTCGAGTTACGCAACTTGTTAAATTTGTTGTTATAAAAGCACTTGCTGAGACAATTGATGCTGTTTTTATGAAATTTCTACGAGAATTGTCAATAGTGAACTCTTCTGGTTGGGCTTCTAAAAATGCTTTTCTGAAAAGTCTTAAAATGGGAGATTTCATAGGATAATTGGCAGGAAAATTTTGGTATGAATTTGATTTTATATCGAAGTTAAATATCTTTTTTGGAACTATCTACAACTTGTCGCAACCGTTAGTACACAGATGACACTGATGTTCCAGATTTAAACAGATTTTTTATTTATCCATGTTAATCGGTGTAATTTTTAATATCTGTTACAGACGGCGAGTCTCATCTGTGTGCCATTTTTTCGTCTTGCGACTCTTTTTGAGATGATAATTGAATTTCAGCGTTCTTTTGTGAATTGCAGATACATAATCATTGAATTGCACGTTTCTAATCGTAAATTTATGTTTAATTATTCAAAATGGTTGGGTTTTTGTCTTTTTAAAATATATTGTGTTATTTCACAATGTCCAAATAAAAATCGAATTATTAGTTTCCAAAACAATCAAACGTGAACAAAATTTTAGGAATAATTCCCGCTCGTTATGCTTCCACTCGTTTCCCTGCCAAGCCCCTTGTGGATATTGGAGGGAAATCTATGATTCAAAGAGTTTATGAACAAGCCTCGAAGTCAAAATCGTTGGCAAAAGTGGTGGTAGCAACGGATGATGAGCGAATTTTTGACCATGTTCAATCGTTTGGAGGTGAGGTAGTTATGACTTCCACAAAACACCCAAGTGGTACGGATAGATGTTTTGAAACGTTCCAAATTGTATCAAGAAATGAGCGGAAAAAACAGGGGAAATTATACCGAAAATACGATTATGTGATTAATATTCAGGGAGATGAACCCTTTATTCAACCTGAACAAATTGATATTTTAGCGGCTTGTCTGACCGAAAAAACGGAGTTAGCAACACTTGTGAAGCAGATTGAAGACGAACAAACGCTATTTAATCCGAATACGCCAAAAGTCGTTTTTGACAATAATCACGAAGCCATTTATTTTACTCGACAAACCGTTCCGTATTTGCGTGGAATTGAGAAAGAAAAGTGGCTTGATGCTCATGATTATTATAAACACATTGGTATTTATGCGTATCGAGTGGATGTTTTGAAGAAAATTACCAAACTTCCAATGGCACTTTTAGAGCGAGTAGAGTCGTTGGAACAACTGCGTTGGTTAGCGAATGGCTTTAAAATAAAAATTGCCGAAACTCCTTACGATAGTTTCGGCATTGATGTTCCTGATGATTTGGTGGAGGCTTTGAAAAAACTTACTTCATTTGAAAAGTAATTCTTACCGAGTAAGATTGTTTTATTTTTTCAACCTTTATATCAGTATTGAAATTTCCGTAGCCTACTTTAGCTTTATACGAGGGTAAAAGGTCTAAAGCAACGAACTCTTCTTCAAGAGTTGCGGATAAATTATAAAACTTACTTTCTTGAATTAAAATAATATCTCCGACCTTTTTTCCTACACTTTCTGCAATGGAAGAAGCCTTTTGTTTTGCGTCTTGTATTGCTTTTATTCTCAACTCTTTTTCAATTTCCGACTTCTTTTGGGTTGACTTTTTATTCATTGATGTTCCCGATAAACCCAATTTATCTAATTTGGGAAGCAGGTTATTAATGTCGTTAACGGAGTTGATTCTTAGCACATAATTTCTACTTTCTAAGAAGCTATTAGGCTTACCAGTAGGATTATAATTCCTCATCCCATTCACAGAATTAATCGTTAATCTATCTTTTTTGAAACCAAGTTCCTCAACTGCTTTAACGAGTACTTTCTCTAAAGTTTCAATGCTAACTTTTTCGTTTTCTGTTTTAAAATATTCCTGTAAATTAATGCTGTATTCAAAATAATCTGGAACAACTTCTATTTCAGCTTCTCCAACCACTTCAATTTTATTAATTGAATTTTGAGCCTTTAAAGCAAATGTTGATAAACAGATGGCACATAAAATCAAGATGACTTTTTTCATAGAGTTTTAATTTTAAAGTTTGTAGTGTTAAATATATTGAAAGGTGCTTAAAGCCATCATTAATTTACTTTGCCGTCAAATAAACAAACGGAATAATACATTCCTCCAATGACACGCCGCCGTGCTGAAATGTGTTTCTGTAATGACTTACATAATGGTTATAATTATTCGGATACGCAAAGAAATAATCTTCCATCGTAAATACGTAAGACGTTGATACATTGACTTTTGGTAAGAAAAAACGCTCAGGTTTACGACAAACCAAAAGGTGAGAAGCATCGTCCCAATTTAAGTTTCTGCCTTGTTTATATCTCAAATTAGTATTCACCGAACGGTCGCCCACAATTTTTACAGGGTTTTGTACACGTATCATTCCGTGGTCAGTGGTGATGATTAAACGACCTTTTTTATCCGATATTTTCTTTAATAAATCAAACAAAGGCGAGTGGTTAAACCAGCTTGCCGTTAAACTTCTATAACCAGATTCGTCGGGAGCTAATTCCTTAATCATCGCCATATCAGTACGTGCGTGCGAAAGCATATCTACGAAATTATAGACAATGACGTTTAAATGATTTTGCGATAATTTAGTAAAATTTTCCACTAAATTCTTCCCTTGATTATTGTGAATAATCTTGTGATACGAAGATTTTACGGCAAAAGGCATTCTACTTTTACGCAGTTGTTCTTGGAAGAAAAACTCTTCGTGTTGGTTAAATCCTTCTTCATCTTCGCTATCGCCAATGTCTTGTACCCAATGTTTTGGGTATTGTTTTTCAATTTCAGAAGGCATTAAACCCGAGAAAATAGCATTACGAGCGTAAGCCGTTGTGGTTGGTAAAATTGAATAATAAACCGACTCTTCTTCCACTGAAAAATAATCTTGAATAAGTCCTTCCAAAATTTTCCATTGGTCAAAACGTAAATTATCAATCAGTACAAAAAATAGGGGAGAGTCCTCTTTCAACAAAGGAAAAACCTTTTTACGCATCAATTGATGTGATAAAACAGGTTTATTTGCTTTAGGTTCGTTGAGCCATTCTTCGTAGTTTTCGGTGATAAATCTTGAGAAATTAGCATTGGCTTCGGCTTTCTGCATATTCATTACTTCCGCCATCGACTTGTTTTCGGTGCGGTCAATTTCTAATTCCCAGAAGAGTAGTTTTTTATAGATTTCAGCCCATTCAGTGTGGTCAATGCGGTCTTGATATTGCATCGCCAATTGTCTAAATTCCTGCTGATACGAAAGATTTGTTTTCTCTTCTTCTAAACGTTTTTTATCTAAAATTTTCTTGACAGAAAGTAGTATCTGGTTGGGATTCAGGGGTTTAATTAAATAGTCGGCAATTTTTGAACCGATTGCTTCTTCCATAATATCTTCCTCCTCCGACTTCGTAATCATCACTACGGGCAGATTGGGTTTCAATTGTTTGATTTTTGGAAGCACTTCTAAACCTGTCATTCCAGGCATATTTTCATCTAAGAAAACGACATCAAACTTCTTTTTTTCAACTTCTTCCAAAGCATCCGCTCCAGAATTTACAGGTGTAACGTCATAACCTTTTTGGGTAAGAAACATGATGTAAGGTTTGAGCAAATCTATTTCATCATCTGCCCAGAGTATTGAGTATTGCATAATTTTCCGATGTTCGTTTTCTGATATTTTGATTAGAGTTTTAAGATTTAGAAATTAGGTATTCAATACGAAATCCTAATTTCTAAACCTTGACTCCTATTTTAAACTAATGCTAAAGGTCTGGTTTTATTGTCTGCCTAAAGTTAATTAATGTTAAATCGTTTCGTATTATTCTTCAAATTTTGGTACGCTACTATTCACACGAATGTAATTTCCTTCCGTTGAAGCATTGTGTCCAAAACCACAATCATAAGCATCTTCCATGAAATCTACCCTTGCTCCATTTTCTAAAAATGTAATTTTAAATTTACATTTCCCGTATTCTTGATTGCTGTAAACGGCTTGGTTATTAGCGTATTTCAAAACTATTTTTTCAACCGATGCTAAATTATAGGCTGGGGCAGCGGTAACATTATTAAAACTGATAGCAATTTTATCATTTCCGATTTGTTGCACTAACATTTCACCTGCTCCACCTTCTTCGCCAAACGAGTATCTGTATGTTCCTGTTACACTTTTTAAAACTTTTCGAGGAATACTTTGCTCTTGGGTTTTGCTTAACGCTAATGACAAATCTTTAGCATTGACTTTAATGGCATTCCATGTTCCTTTTATTTTGTCACCTTTCATCTCTGCCGAATATATACCCGTAGCTTGTCCATCAGGCATGAGTTCGTGAAGAAAGAGGGTATTTTTAGACTGATAACCAATTACCGAAATAGGAATCCCTTTTTTCTTATAGACAACATTCCCTAAAACTGTTCCACCGTCGAAATTTAGCGTTAGAATAATGGGGATTTTACCGTTAATATTACCATCGAAGGTTTTTTGCGTAATTGTTTGCGAAAAGGATAAACTGCTGATTAAGAGGGTTATAAGTGTCAGGATTCTTTTCATGTCAACGTTGGGGAAGTTTAATGTATAGTGATTTGCTATTGGTGATTTGAAAATTGGTTATTCTCAAAGTATTATGTTTTCAGAGGTTAAACAAATTTCCAGTTACCAATAACTACTAAATCAATTTAAGAATTTTCTTCTAAAACCACGCCATTCTCACATTTCATAATGCGGGCGGGGAATTTTCTAATCATGTCAAAGTCGTGAGTTGCCATTAAAATAGCCGTTCCTGCTTTGTTGATTTCGTGGAAAAGTTTAATGATTTGTTCCGAAACTTCGGGGTCAAGGTTTCCTGTTGGTTCGTCAGCAAAAAGTATTTGAGGTTCGTTCAATAACGCTCGTGCAATAACGACTCTTTGTTGTTCCCCTCCCGAAAGTTGGTGCGGCATTTTGTCTCGTGCGGGAGCCATACCCACTTGCATTAATACTTCCGCAATACGAGATTTCATTTTGGCACGGTCTGTCCAACCGGTTGCTTCCAAAACCCAAAATAGATTTTCATAAACATTTCTATCCATGAATAACTGAAAATCTTGGAAAACTACGCCAATTTTACGACGAAGAAATGGTCGGTCTGATGCTTTTAACGTTTCAATTTCATAACCAACCACTTTTGCTTTTCCCTGTTGAAGCCATAAGTCGGCATAAAGTGTTTTTAGGAGTGAACTTTTGCCACTTCCAGTTCGTCCAATCAAGAAAACGAATTCACCTTTATTAATCGAAAAATTAACGTCATTTAAAACGATGCGGTCTTTCTGATAAATAAAAGCATTGTGAATAGTAACGATTGGTTCGGAAGTAAACATGGTCTATTAATTATGAATTTTAAATTAGAAAATTAAAAGATAGTGACAATTTTATCAATTTTCATCACAATCAAAGTTAAGTATATCTATCAAGATTTGAAAATACTAATCAGCCTACAAACAAAAAACTCCGTAATTTATTGTTACGGAGTTTTTTCAGAGAATGTACAAAGTATTATGTATTAAGCCTAAAGCAAACAAGTTTGGGAATGTCTTAATACTTAGTACTCGATACTTTCAATTATGCGTTTGCTTTTGCGTGGTCAGCTAAAAATTGCTTCAAACCATTTTCTGTTAATGGGTGCTTCAACAACGCTAAAATAGCAGAAAGTGGACCTGTCATTACATCAGAACCGATTTCAGCACATTTAATAATGTGAATTGGGTTACGGATTGATGCTGCTAAAATTTCAGTATCAAAACCATAATTATCGAAAATAGTACGGATTTGCTCAATTAAATCAATTCCGTCATATCCTGTATCATCTAAACGACCAATGAAAGGCGACACATAAGTAGCACCTGCTTTTGCTGCCAAAAGAGCTTGACCTGCTGAGAAAATTAATGTACAGTTCGTTTTAATTCCTTTTTCAGAAAAATATTTAATTGCTTTAATACCGTCTCTAATCATCGGGATTTTCACAACAATTTTCTCATCTAATTCAGCTAATTCTTCACCTTCACGAATCATTCCTTCATAGTCAGTTGCAATAACTTCTGCTGAAACATCACCATCTACGATGTCACAGATAGCTTTATAGTGTTTCAAAACGTTATTTTTTCCGCTAATACCTTCTTTTGCCATTAATGAAGGGTTAGTCGTTACTCCGTCTAAAACACCAAAATCATAAGCTTCTTGAATTTCAGCAAGATTTGCTGTGTCAATAAAAAATTTCATAATAAAATTGTACCTCCAGCCCCAGTGAAGGAATTTGGTTAAAAATTTGGTAAGTCGTGGGGTAAATGACCTATATAATGATTTTACTAATGCAAAATATTAAATTGTGTTAAAATTACACAATCTTGTTATATTTCAGAAAAATCTTTGATTATTCTTTTTTTAATAAATTCTGAATAATAGAAATTAGAATATATAAAAATATAATTAAAGGAACGGCTACAAATTTCAGCAAAATCAATAGCAATACCGAAAGAATCAGGAAAATATATTTGATTTGGTTTTCTGCCCAACCAAAATTCTTGAATTTCAAGGCAAAAAGGGGTAATTCTGCCACTAAAAGATATGACATAATGATTGAATAAATTACCAACACATTGAAATTGAGAATGTAAGCACTATATGCTGGATGGTACATCAAAATTAATGGGAATGATGCTACAACCATTCCATTGGCTGGCGTTGGAACACCAATAAACGAATGACTTTGACGAGTATCGACATTAAACATGGCTAACCGTAAAGCAGAAAAAACAGCTAAAGCAAGGGCAATATAAGGTTTGTAAAAACCAAATGCTCCGACAGTACAAGTGCCTGATGTACAACTGTTTTCAATCAGTTTCAGCATCATCAAAGCGGGTAATACACCAAAAGTAACCATGTCTGCCAATGAATCTAATTCTTTACCAATTGGAGAAGTTACATGAAGCAAACGGGCAATAAAACCATCAAGCCAATCAAAAATAAGGGCTGCTCCAACGAGTATCGACGCATTGGTAAGGTTTCCTTCAAATACTTGTATGATTCCGAATATTCCACAAATTAAATTACCGCAAGTCAGGGCATTGGGAATGTGTCTTTTTATTTCGTTCATTTTATGCCTTAACGTAAGGATTATTTTTCTTTTCGTAACCAATAGTTGTAACTCCTCCATGACCGGGGAAAACAACCATTTCGTCGTCAAGGGTATATAGTTTGGTTCTGATACTGTTTTCTAAGTCGGGAAAACTACAAAGAGGAAAATCTGTTCTGCCTACACTTCTTTTAAAAAGCACATCGCCACTGATACAAATATTTTCTTCTTTGTTGATGAAAGCCACATGACCAGGGGCGTGTCCAGGAACGAAAAGGATTTCTAATTCAGTATTTCCGAACTTGATAATATCGCCTTCTTCAATAAAAATATCTACTTCCGAACCTTCATAATTTGGGAATTCATAATATTCGGCACGAGCCGCTGCATTTTGTAATACTGGAAGGTCTTTTCTGTGTAAATGTAGTTTTACGCCAAAGGTTCTTTTTACGTACTCATTACCCAAAACGTGGTCGATATGTGCATGAGTATTGAGTAAATGGACGACTTTAAGTTGTTCATTATCAATAAAATCCTTCAGAAATTTACGTTCTTCATAATTATGACAACCTGGGTCAATAATGACACATTCTTTGGTTTCGTCAGTAAGAATGTAAGTGTTTTCCGAGAAAGGATTGAAAGTAAATGTATGGACTTGTATCATTTTGCAAAAGTAATCAAAAATAAGAGTTTAGATAGAACTCAAATTTAACCAATTAAAAACATGGTTGGTTTTTTGTGTAAATCAGGTTTTTTATTTTTCCAATCAGCAATAGTTTTTGTTTGAATCATTTCATCACTCCCTGTAACATTACAAGCAATACATAATAAGGTTGTGGGCTGACAAATATTCAATAAATCTTCTAAAAATGAATTATTCCGAAAGGGCGTTTCCATAAAAATCTGAGTCTGTTCTTTCTTAGATTCATTTTCTAAGGCTTTAATTTTTTTCGAGCGTTCAATTTTATCAATCGGCAAATAACCGTGAAAAATAAATGATTGTCCCGAAAAACCAGAAGCCATCAATGCCAATAGGATAGAAGAAGGGCCAACTAAAGGCATTACTTTAACGCCTAATTGATGAGCCACTTTTACTGCCAATGCACCTGGGTCAGCCACACCAGGGCAACCTGCTTCTGACATAATACCGATATTTTGTCCACGAGGCACGGCATCAAAATACTTACGTACCTCACTGATAGAAGTATCTTTTGTCAATTCGAAGAAATGAAGATTATCAATGACTTTGCCAATTTTTAAGTCGCTAATAAATCTCCGAGCAGTACGGAGATTTTCTACGAAATAATAATCAGTACGAGTAATTGCCTCTTTGATTTGGCTTGGTAAAACGGTTTCGCTGGTTTCAGGAGCGAGTATGGTTGGTATTAAGTATAACATATTTTAATGTATTACGATTTTCCAAAATCGTGAAAGTTGAAATCATAAAATTAAAAAGCATATTTAGGGTTTAGATAATTGAATTCCCAGTCTTCCCATTTTTCTACTAAACCTATTTTTACTGGATTATTTAGTGTGTAGCGAATAATTCTACCTAATTCTTCTCCATTACGAACAATTCGGTCGTAGTTTTCATCCTGCCAAACGTCTCCACTTTTACCTAACTTTTTATTTATCATTCTGGCAGAAAATCCCTTTATCGACTGCATAATTTTATTTATAGGATAGTTTCCTTGAATCATTTTAAAAACCAAATGAAAGTGATTTGACATGATACAGAAACAAATGAGTTCATATTTTTTATCGGTAGAATTAAAATGAAAAAATGCGTTGGCTACTATTTGAGCTAATTCTGGTTGTTTTAACCATGTTGGACCATGCGTTTCGTTATCCATTAAATGGTCATATTTTCCAAAATATTTTCGATAAAGTTTGTCTTTTTGCTCTTTTTTTTCTGTTTCTGAGAGATTCAAATCATTTTCTATCTTTAACTTCTCTAATGCCTCCGCCTCCTGTATTTGTTGTACTACCAATGCAGGCAACGTTCCATCAAGCCTACCTGTTATAAAATATTCAACATGGTTTTTGGAGTAATCAGGAAGATTCCTTCGATAAAAATGTTTTAAATGTTGGTGTAACATATTGAATTGTTTTAAGTGTATCACGATTCTCCTGAATCGTCCAAAGTTTTCTAAGTTTTAAGTGTATCACGATTCTCCTGAATCGTCCAAAGTTTTCTAAGCTTTAAGTGTATCACGATTCTCCTGAATCGTCCAAAGTTTTCTAAGCTTTACAACGATTCAGGAGAATCGTTTTACATTTTAACGATTCGGGAGAATCGTTTTACATTTTAACGATTCAGGAGAATCGTTGTACAACATTGATAAACTCTTGTGGCTTATCAGCTTGTACCCAGTGACCAGCACCTTCAATAGTTATAATTTCATAATTTGGAAATAATTCCCAAATTTTTCGTTCATCTTCTGGTTGAATATAATGAGATTCTGAACCACGAATGAATAAAACAGGCTTGGTAACTACTTTCTCATTAGCCAATTCATGTCCAACAATATCAATATTTTTGGTAATGACAGGAACATTAATTCGCCAGTCGAATTCATTGTTTTTTTCTGGATTTCTCCAAAGATTTTTTAACAGAAATTGGCGTACACCTTCACTTTCTTCAAAACGTTTCATCAACTCGTTTGCTTCAGTTCTGCTTTTTAGGTTTTTCAAGTCAATTGAAGCTAAACCTTGTAAAATCATGTTATGATGAACAGGATAAAACTTAGGAGCAATATCAACGACAATCATTTTAGAGAAACTTTCAGGGTAATTCATCGCAAACTGCATCACTGTTTTTCCACCCATAGAATGTCCAATCAAAATGACATCTTCCAATTGTTGTTCATCAATAAATTCCTTTAAATCAGCTGCCATGACATCATAATTGAATTCGTCACTCCGTGGAGATTGTCCATGATTGCGTTGGTCAACCATATAAACACGATGAGATTCTGCCAAAACTTTCCCAATGGTGAGCCAGTTATCAGATGAACCAAAAATACCGTGAAGAATTATAATAGGAGTTCCTATTTCGCCAGCTTGTCTATAAAAAAGTTTCATTAAATTATAATTGCTAAAAACCCTTATTCTTAAAAATGTGTTTAATAAATAAAATTAATCATTTATACTCAATTGAATAAATGACTAAATATTCTCAACAAAGTTAATGGGTATATTCTTAAAAAAATACTAAACAGATAGACTTCAATAATTTACTTTTACATTCTAATTTATTTAGAAAAAATAAAATTCAAAAATAGACTTTTTTAGGGTTTTTCTTTAACAAATCCTATAAATCAACGCATTGGCTCTTAGATTTTTACATTTTCTTAATAAATGCTTGTTGTTCTTGCTAAAAATTTGTTGTTATTTTGTATCCAAATTCACCCATTCAATTTCTAACTAAATTCCAAATTTTCAATCATGAAAAAAATCTTTACCACTAAGGTTGTTTTAGGAACTCTTTTGGTTCTTATGGCTGCCCTTTCAAGTGTGCAGGTGTTTGCTCAGGTTACTTCTGCTTCAATTGTAGGAAGCGTTGTTGATCAAAAAGGAGAAAGTCTTCCCGGAGCAACAGTCATTGCTATTCACACTCCTTCAGGTACTCGCTATGGTGCTTTAACAAACATCTCTGGGCGTTATACTTTTAGCAGTGTTCGTGTTGGTGGCCCATACAAAATCACAACATCATTTGTTGGATTTAAAACGCAAACCCAAGAAAACATTGTTACAACATTAGGTGCTTCCACCAACGTTAGTTTTAAAATGGTAGAAGAAGGAAGTCAATTACAAGAAGTTGTTGTTAAATCAAGTAAGAGTGACGCATTTAGTTCAAGTAGAACTGGTGCATCCACTTCATTTGGAGTTAACGCAATAAGTAGTCTCCCTACTATTGGACGTACAATTAATGATATTACCAAGTATAATGCTTATAGTAATGGTCGTTCATTTGCTGGACAAGATGCTCGTTTCAATAACTTCACAATTGATGGTTCAGTATTTAACAATGGTTTTGGTTTAGGCTCTTCAGCTCAAGCAGGTGGTCGTACAGGTACAACGGCTGTGTCTCTTGATGCAATTGAACAAGTCCAAATTAATATTGCTCCATTTGATGTTCGTCAGTCTGGTTTCGCAGGTGCAGGTATCAATGCAGTTACTCGCTCAGGTACAAATGATTTTACAGGTTCTGTATATCATATTTTTAGAGGAAGTAGCTTAGTTGGGAAAAAGGCAGATGGTAGAGATTTACCAACAGTTAACATTGATGAGAAAACATATGGTTTCCGAGTAGGTGGTCCAATTATCAAAGATAAATTATTCTTTTTTGCAAACTACGAAACTTTCAAAAGTTCTAACCCTGCTTTAGATTGGGTTGCTAACCGTCCTGGAGCAACTGGTAACGTATCTCGTGTATTGGCTTCTGATATTGAAGACTTAGGTTCATTCATGAAAAGTAATTTCGGTTATGATATTGGAGCAGTTGATGGTTACAATAATGCAGTACAGAGTTCTAAAGGTTTATTGAGATTTGATTACAACATTAATGATAAGCATAAATTAACTGTTCGTTATTCACACCACGATTCACAGTCAGATGCAATTATTAGTAATAGTAATAGTAGTAATACAGCAGGTAATGGTAATCGTACAAACTCTGCATTAGCGTTGTCTCCACAAAACACAGGTTATATTATTGCAGATAATACTCGTTCAATTGTTGCTGAATTAAGTTCAAATTTCAATAGCAAATTTTCTAACAGTTTTATTGCTACTTATAATAAGCAAATTGAAGACAGACAATATAGAACATCTTTATTCCCGACTATTGATATCTTAAATTCTGGTAGTACTTATACATCTTTAGGTTTTGACCCATTCACACCGAACAATAAATTAAATTATTCAACATTAAACTTTACGAATAATTTAAGTTATTTCGCAGGAAAACACACTGTAACTTTAGGTTTAGCTTACGAATATTTTGTGTCTAACAACGTATTTTTCCCTTCTTCAAACGGTGTTTATGTTTTTAACTCAATTGCAGATTTCAAAACAGCAGCATTGGCTTACAAAGCTAATCCTAATTTGACTGTATCTCCAGTTACTTTGGCTCGTTTTAACTACCGTTATTCTTTATTGCCAAATGGACAAGAGCCATTACAAACACTTAATGCAACTACTTATTCTGCATATTTACAGGATGAATATCAAGTAACAGACAGATTGAAAGTTACTGGTGGTCTTCGTTTTGATGTATTCAGTTATGATGATGCTACTTCTGCATCTTTTTATAACCCAGTTGTAGCAGGATTAACATATAAGGACGAAAATAATAGTAATTTGAAAGTAAATACAGGAGCTTTCCCAAGTGCAAAAGTATTAGTATCTCCACGTATTGGTTTTAATTTTGACGTTAATGGAGATAAAACTACTCAAGTAAGAGGAGGAACAGGTTATTTCGTGTCTCGTATTCCACAAGTGTTAATCTCTAACCAATTAGGTAATAATGGAGTTAATACCGCCGTAATCACAGCAACAAATACAACTGCTTATCCATTTACGTTAGACCCTTCAGTTTACAAACCAGCAACAACTGATATCACTAAACTTCCTGCTTATGCAGTAAATGCTTCGACAGAAGGTTTAGAAAACCCAATGATTTGGAAATCTAACTTAGCGATTGACCAAAAACTTCCATTTGGTTTGATTGCTACATTAGAAGGTATTTATAATAAGAATATTAAAGCTCTTCGTTATATTGATGCTAATTTAAAAGGGGCTTCAACTACTTTTGCTGGTGCTGATACCCGTAACCGTTTCCCTGCATTTGGTCTTTCTGGAACTGCTGTTAACCCTGCACGTTTTTATAATACTGCAACTACAAACGTTTTTGTCTTGACAAATACTGATAAAGGAGAGTCATATTCATTAACTGCAAAATTAGAAAAACCTACAACTGAAGGTTTTGGTGGAATGGTTGGTTATACTTATGCAGTAGCTAAGGATATTCAATCGGTAGGTAGTACGGTACAAGCAAACATTCCTACTGTAACAGGTCAAAATTACTTAGCTACCTCTTTTTCAGATAATGATTTACGTCACAGATTTGTAGGATATGCTAATTACCGTATTAACTATGGTGGTAAATTTGGAGGTTCAACAATGATTACGTTAGGAGCTGTTGCAAACAGTGGCTTTAAAGCTTCTTATATTTATGGTAGTGACTTTAATGGTGATGGTCAGACAAATGACTTGGTATTTGTTCCAAACAAAGCTTCAGATTTAGTGTTTTTACCTTTAACAGTTGGTAGTGGTGCTTCTGCTAAAATTTATACAGCAGCAGACCAAGCTACTGCTTTTGATGCCTATATAGATGGAAACGAATATTTAAGTACACGTCGTGGACAATATGCTGAACGTAATGGTGGTTATTCTCCTTGGTTAACTCGTTTTGACTTAACAGTTGAACAAGATTTTTACATCAAAACTGCTAAAGGAAGAAAAAATACTTTACGTTTCCGTGCTGATATTTTAAACGTTGGAAACTTATTGAATAATGCTTGGGGAGTTGGTAATGTTTCAACTTCATTAAACCCACTAAGTTTTGCTGGTGTAAATGCTTCAGGTACTCCACAATATCGTATAGGAACTCAAGTTGTAAGAAATGCGGCAGGTGTAAATGAAACAATTTTACTTCGTGACTCATTTGTAAAAAGTATTACAGTTGATAACGTATGGCAAGCTCAATTCGGTATCCGTTATATTTTTGAATAATTGTTAGCGAATTAGAATTGCAAATAAAAAAAATCCCGAATCGAAAGGTTCGGGATTTTTTTGTTGGATAATTCTTAAAAGGTATGCTTGCATAATAAATTGAAAGGTGTAATATTGCGTTATATTTAATCTTGAAATTATAATAAACAATATAATAATATGAATTTTAATGAACCAATGCTTAGAGATGGGGCTTTAGCAGGAAAAACAATAGTTGTGACGGGTGGAGGAACTGGTTTAGGTCGTTCGATGTCTAAATACTTTTTGCAATTAGGGGCAAATGTAGTTATTGCTTCCAGAAAGATGCAAGTTTTGGAAGCAACAGCCACTGAATTAATGGCTGAAACTGGAGGGAAAGTATTACCAATTGCTTGCGATGCTCGCAATTATGATGAAGTAGAAAACGTATTGAAAACGGCAGTTAAGCATTTTGGGGCAGTTCATGGTTTGGTAAATAATGCCGCAGGAAATTTTATTAGTCCAACCGAACATCTTTCTCATAAAGCCTTTGATGTGGTGGTTGACATTGTTTTGAAGGGAACCTATAATTTCTCTTTAGCCTTCGGGAAATATTGGATTGCGGAGAAAATTAAAGGTACTGTCATGTCAATTGTTACGACTTATGCGTGGACGGGTTCGGGTTATGTTGTGCCTTCGGCAACGGCAAAAGCTGGGGTTTTGGCACTTACACGCTCATTAGCAGTAGAATGGGGAGCAAAATATGGGATTCGTTTTAATGCGATTGCTCCAGGACCATTTCCAACGGAAGGAGCTTGGGAACGTCTTTTCCCTGCTGAAGCGATGGGAGAAGAGTTAGCTGCAAAATTAGCACCTGAGCATAGAATCCCATTAAAAAGAGTAGGTGAACACCAAGAGTTAGCCAATTTAGCGGCTTATTTAATGTCAGAATTTTCAGCTTATATTAATGGTGAAGTAATTACAATTGACGGTGGAGAATGGCTAATGGGAGCGGGAGAATTCTCAGATTTAAACGAAATTTCTGACGAAAAATGGGCAGTTATCGCCAGAGCCGTTAGAGGGAAAAAATAATATCAGTAAACAGTGAGCAGTTACCAGTGAACAATTAACAGTAACCATAAAAATAAGTCAAATTCGGGGAACTTAAAATCAGAAAACGGCACTGCTTACTGCTTACTGCTTACTGCTTACTGCTTACTGCTTACTGCTTACTGCTTACTGCTTACTGCTTACTGCTTACTGCTTACTGCTTAAAACTTCGCTTTCTTCATCCACTCCAAGTCTGTTTTCATACAGTCAATTGGAGGAATACCTTGATATGATTCTTGCTCAAGAATATACTCTGTTGTGCCACCGCTTTTTGCCGCTAATTTCAGAACATCTGCTACACCAATAATTCCTGTGCCTAAAATAGTGCTTTCATAAGGTTCTTTTTCCCCTTTTATTTCGTCCTTCACGTGCATTAACTCAAAACGGTTAGGGTATTGCTTCAATAACTCTACCGCACGTCCACCACCATTGTACATATTACCAATGTCTAATTGCTGACATACTAAATTAGGGTCAGTATTTTGCATAATGATGTCATACACTTTCACGCTCGTCAGACGAAGACTAAATTCAAAATCATGATTATGATAACCGAATTTTACACCTGATTTTTTACTCAATTCACCGCATTTATTGAACACATCCATAAAGCGTTTACAATCATCAAAATTCTTACGTAAACTAATGTCTAACCAAGGACTGATGATATATTTTTGTCCCAAAATAGCAGCATCTTCAATGGTTTTTTTCCACGCATCGGTAAAATCGTTTTTGGAAGCATCCCAATGATTTCCTCCCAAAGTGACGTGTCCGCTTCGCATTGAAAGTCCTAAGTCATCAATGATTTTTCGGAATTCTATTGGTTGGTATCCATAAAATTTATGCTCTATATAATTGGCGTGTTCAATGTTTTTATACCCTATTTCAGCCACTTTTTTGAGTGTTGCCAATGGGTCTTTTTTCATGTCATCTCGAACAGAATATAACTGTAAACCAATATTTTTTGGATTAGATTTAGTGTTCGCACTGAGCGAATTGGGGAGTAAAAGTGCCGTTCCAGCCAATGCAGAGGCCTGAAGAAATGAACGCCGTGAGTGTTTTTCAGTCATTGTTGAATAGTTTTTTCAACAATTTAGAAAAAACTATTCAAACTCGTGTCTGCTTGTATGGTTAATGATAATGATTAGTTTTGTATAGGAACTAAGCCAAGTTTTTTACCTTCTGCCAATAAAAATGGCATTCCAGATTCTATATTATTGGCAATTGTACCTTCTAAAATGGCTTCTCTGAGGGCAATTTTAATGATTCCAACTTCTCGTGATGGTTGAATACCAAAGGTTTCCATAATCATTTCACCTGTAATAACTGGTTGGAATTGACGTAACTTATCGCTCTCCTCAACCTCTTTTAATTTCTGTTCAACAATGTCAAAATTGCGAAGATAACGTTTTACTTTATCTCCATTTTTTGAAGTTATATCGGCACGGCACAAAATCATTAGTCCGTCCAAATCTTCGCCTGCTTCAAAAAGTAATCTTCGTAAAGCAGAATCTGAAATTTCTTCTTTAGACAAAGCAATCGGGCGAAGGTGAAGGCGTACTAAGCTTTTCACAAAACGCATTTTTTCGTTCAACGGTAAACGCATATTTGTAAAAATTCCTTTCACCCATTTTGACCCCATTTCTTCATGCCCGTGAAAAGTCCACCCCTTTTTCTTATCAAAACGTTTGGTGGCAGGTTTGGCAATATCGTGTAAAATTGCTGCCCAACGAATCCATAAATCATCCGTTTTTTGCGAGGCATTGTCTAATACTTGCAAAGTATGATAAAAATTATCTTTGTGTCCTTTGCCTTCTTCGGTTTCAACCCCTTTCAACTTGACAAATTCAGGGAATATTTTTTCCAATAAACCACAAGAATCAAGCAAAAGGAAACCGTAAGAAGGTTTTTTTGAAAGAATGATTTTATTTAATTCGTCGGTAATTCTTTCTTTTGAGATAATATCAATTCGTTCTTTTTCCTTGATTAAAGCATCAAAAGTATCGGGGTGAATATCAAAGTTTAATTGAGTGGCAAAACGAATGGCTCGCATCATTCGTAGAGGGTCGTCCGAAAAAGTAATGCTTGGTTCAAGCGGCGTTTTAATGATTTTTCTACGAATATCAGCCAGACCATCAAAGGGGTCGTATAACTCGCCAAAGTCGCTGTCATTCAAAGAGATAGCCATCGCATTTATAGTGAAATCACGACGATTTTGGTCATCTTCAAGCGTACCATCTTCCACAATGGGTTTGCGAGAATCTCGTTGGTAAGATTCCTTTCTTGCTCCCACAAATTCCACTTCCCAGTCATCAATTTTTAATTGAGCCGTACCAAAATTTTTAAAGACAGATAAATAAACTTCGTCACGTCCTGAGTTTTTTGCCACTAATTCGGCCAACTCAACGCCCGAACCTACGCACACAATGTCAATATCTTTGGAAGGACGATTTAGAATTAAGTCTCTGACGAAGCCACCCACAACATAGGCTCTGATATTCAGTTGTTTAGCTGAGTCAGATACGAGTTTGAAAATAGGATTTGTATGTAATGTTTCTGTAAAATTCATGTTTAAGGGGTTAGGTGTTAGATGTTAGGTATTAGGGAGTTGAATATGCGTTGTCTAACTCCTAAATCCCAGCCACTAACACCTATATGTTACTTTCTAATAAATTCAAATTCGCCACCCAAGCCTAATTTTACAATTTGCGAAGGTTGCGTATTTTTATTTTCCCCTTTTGGATTGTGCAAGACGTAATCCACGCCATTGACGATTTCGGGAGCAATATCTGTAAATTTTGTAGGAGAAGGTTGTCCTGAAAAATTAGCTGAAGTAGAGACAATTGCCCTTTCAAGTTTATGAACCAAACCTTTACAAAATTCATCTTTTACCAAACGAATAGCGATTGAACCATCAATACCCATCAAATTTGTGGGTAGGTTTTTCCCTTTTGGATAAATAACGGTTAATGGTTTTTCGGCAAATTCTACTAAATTCCAAGCGAGTTCTGGCACTTCCAAAACGTATTCTGAAAGTTGTTCTATTTTAGAAATTAAAATGATAAATGCTTTATTATCAGGGCGTTGCTTTAGTGTAAAAAGTTTATCAACGGCTTTTTCGTTGCGGGCATCACAGCCCAAACCCCAAATTGTATCAGAGGGGTAAAGTATGGTATCGCCTTTGCGGAGATGTTGGAGTGCGTCGTGGTACACGTTTTTCTTTAATTTTTTGAATTACAAATTTACAAAGAATTTACCCTATTTCCCTTTTCCATAACCTAACTTGTGTAAATAAAATACCTCTTTGGTGGGGTCTTCGTGTCGTTTTCCTTCTATTTTTCGTGTTCCCCAAGCCACAAAATTTTGGTCGTACCAAGCGGCCACGTTTGTATCTTCATCAGGTTTTGTAGAGGATTCTGTTTTGATTTCAAAAGTTTCTTTGTCTCCTACATTTTCACTTTCTCGGATTTGTTGTAAATTCAATTTCCCTTTTTTTAAAAATGCCAGAAGCCATTTGTCATCAAGTTTTGAGACTTGCACTTGTTCAACCAACTCATCACTTTGTAGGTTATCCATTACTAAGGCATTGTCCCACAGGACTTTACCCGTTTTGTCAAATTCACAAATAATTGCGTGCGTAAAGGTATAGTCTTCGGTAGTTTTTTCTTTTTCTTTTGATTTTGCACTTAAAATTGAGGCAGAAAGTGAAGCTCCCGATTTGGGTTGTGAGTAATAAATTTCCGCAATTAATAAAGACCCTTTTGTCGTTTGTATTAAATTATGCACCAATAATTTATAGCTAAAATTTGGCTCTTTCCCTTCTTTTTTCTTCTGCTCAATTCGCTCCTTCATTTTCTCCTGACGCTTAGGCGACATAAAACTGAAAAAATTTTTTAAATCGGCAAATTTGATGATACTTGTGCCTTTTTCAAGCCCTTCTTCCAAACGAGTGAGATACAAACCTTTAGAAAAATCATTACAATTGTTGGAATAATTCCCGACCAAAAGTGTTTCTTTTTCATTGAGTGGTAGCATTTTTCCACTGATAAAACTTAGACTATTACCGTCCAAATCAGGCACGTGAATGGTACGTAACGATTTACCTTCAGCAGAATAACTTTGAATAGCCAAACCGCATTTTCCTTTTCGCCTTTCTTTGACGATAACGTTGATTTCGTTGCGTTTTTCATCAATTTCCAATCCATTAATTTCTAAATGTTCATCGTAAAGTCCATGTAAAACTGTTCCTTTTTGGTGAAAAAATGAAAAAGATATGACAATGGGTTTTTCGGTATAACTACCTCCTAAAAATGCAGTATTCCCTAAAACTTTAAAGAAATCAATATCAACTGCACCTAATAACTCGCCTTTAAATTCGTCAATTTCACCATGTTCTAAATTGAGCCTAACAATGATAATTTTGGGCGTTTCGGGTTCAGCAAATAACCAAAAAAGGTATTGCTCATTTTGGTAGGAGGTGACAGCTTCAAAGCCTAATTCGATATTTAAAATGGCTTGCCAACGTTCATGGAGGGCGGTATCATAGCGGAAAAAAGTCCAATTATTTTTATTTCGACTGAAAAAACTTTCTTTTTCGAGTGTCAAAAGCATTCCATCGTTGCTGAGGGGCAAGACTGAAATTGTCTCATCAAATTTGGAGTCTTTCGGGATTTCAATTTGCCCCAACTGATTCAATTGAGCAAATATTGGCGAAGAAAAAACACAGAAGATAAATATTTTGAATAGATATTTCATGGACGGAAAGTTTTTGAAATAACAAGTTACAAAATTGAATGTTTAGAGAAAATATTTACCCATAAAAAGTGGTCGCCCATAAATCGACCACTTTTTTGTTTTTATCTTTGTGGTAAATTCGGAATGTCCATTTGTAAAATGTTGAATAAAGCTAAAATAGAAGAAATAATTAATTTACTAAAAGCTGAATCCAATGAAGATAACGCTTATATTGGATTTTTCTTAGAAAATGAGCCACATTCTGAATCTGGAATAGAAACCATAATAAGTACAAATAAAGATGGGCTTTTGTTGTTTGCACAAAGACTTATCTCATACTCCCAAGAATTGGATAGTATGGAAGAAAATGAATCAATTTATTTAGGTGATAATCACCCTAAATGGTTGGATTTAAGTAGTGATATACGTTTTGATTTTTTGGAAAAACAAAAAAGAGATTCGGTTGAAAATAATGATGTCGCTAAGACTGTATCACCATTCAAAAACAACTTGATAGGGTTTTCATTAATAGCACTCTTTTTTTTCTTACTTACAATGACGGTGTATGGATTTGCAACATTTATATCTTTATTCTTCAAAAAATAATTTTTAAAAATTAGATAAAATATGCGAGGAGTCAATTATTTAACTAACGAAAGAGGCATCAAAACAGCCGTTATGATAGACCTAAAAACGTATGGTGATGAAGTCGAAGATTTTTTAGATGCTTTAGAAGCTAAATCTCGTAAGAATGAAGTGAAAGAAGATGCTTCATTAGTTTTTGAACGAATTTTAAATAAGAAAAAGGCTAATGGAGGTTTATAAGGTAGTTATTTCAAAATCTGCCGAAAAGGAGATTTCTAAATTACCCGTAAAAGAAATCTTGAAAATTAAAGAAACCATTTTGGATTTAGCGGATAATCCACGTCCTTATGGAGTGAAAAAATTAGAAGGTTTTGATGAGTTTTACAGAATTAGAAAAGGAAACTATAGGATTATTTATACGATAGAAGATGATATTCTAACGGTGGAAGTTCTGAAAGTAGGTAATAGAAAAGACGTTTACAAAAGATAACGTAAACTGTCACAACAAATAATGAACATAGAAAAAACAATACAAAGCCACATTGCCGCAGCGTTGAAAGCGGAGTTTGATGTTGAAGAGAATAACATCGTTTTACAAAGTACCAAAAAGGAATTTGAAGGAACTTATACCTTCGTGGTGTTCCCGTATGTGAAGGCATTGCGGAAGTCGCCCGTGGAGTTGGGAAATGCTATTGGCAACTACCTTATTGCTAATTCTGGCGTAGTGAGTGCCTTTAACGTAGTGCAAGGTTTCTTGAATATTTCCATCGCTGATTCGGCTTGGGTGGATTTATTTACGGGTATTTTTAAGGATAAAACCTTTGGGCAATTACCCGATAAAAACGAAACGGTGATGGTGGAATATTCTTCGCCAAATACCAATAAACCACTCCATTTGGGGCATTTACGGAATAATTTTTTAGGGTTTTCGGTGGCTCAAATATTGGCTGCTAATGGTTACAAAGTAGTGAAAGCTAATTTGGTAAACGACCGTGGAATTCATATTTGTAAGTCGATGTTAGCATACCAAAAATTTGGTAACGGCGAAACGCCCGAAAGTTCTGGTATGAAAGGTGACCATTTGGTAGGGAAATATTACGTTGAATTTGATAAGCATTACAAAGTTGAAATCAAGGCTTTGCAAGAAAAAGGATTGTCGGAAGATGATGCTAAAAAACAAGCACCCTTGCTTATTGAAGCCCAAGAAATGCTATTGAAATGGGAAAATAACGACCCTGAAACAATTGCTTTGTGGGAAAAAATGAACGAATGGGTTTTTGCAGGATTTGGTCTGACTTACGAGAAAATGGGCGTAAGTTTTGATAAAATTTACCGTGAATCAAATACGTATTTATTGGGTAAAAAATTCGTGGAAGAAGGATTGAAATCGGGCGTGTTTTTCCAGAAAGAAGATAATTCTGTTTGGATAGATTTAACCGACGAAGGACTCGACCAAAAATTGGTACTTCGTAAAGATGGAACTTCCGTTTATATTACCCAAGACCTCGGCACGGCAGAATTGAAATACAATGATTTCAAGATGTCAAAATCGGTGTATGTGGTTGGAAATGAGCAAGATTACCATTTTGAAGTATTATTCAAAACCATCAAAAAATTAGGTCGTCCATACGCAGAAGGACTTTTCCATTTGAGTTATGGCATGGTGGATTTGCCATCGGGTAAAATGAAATCTCGTGAAGGAACGGTAGTTGATGCGGATGATTTGATGCAAGAAATGACCGATACTGCCCGTGAACGTACTTTAGAATTAGGAAAAACCGAAGGATTCGCCAAAGCCGAAGCAGACGAATTGTACGATACTTTAGCAATGGGAGCGTTGAAATATTTCTTATTGAAAGTTGACCCTAAGAAAAGAATGTTGTTTAATCCTGAAGAATCGATTGATTTTCAAGGACATACAGGGCCATTTATTCAATATACGCACGCTCGTATTTGTTCGATTTTGAGAAAGGCTCACGAACAGGGCATCACAGGGAAAACGACAGATTATTCAGTTTTACAAGAATCTGAAAGAGAAGTAATATATTTGTTAAGTCAATATCCACAGGTTTTAGCGGATGCAGGTCGTGAACTTTCTCCAGCTTTAATTTCGTTCTACGTGTATGATTTGGCGAAGGCATATAATCGTTTTTATAACGAAGTAAATATCTTCAATGAAACCGATACCAATGCTCAACAATTCAGAATTGCATTTTCGGGCGTAGTTGGCGAAACAATTCAGAAAGCAATGAGTTTATTAGGTATTAAAGTTCCAAGTCGTATGTAGTACGGGAATCCTTCCGTGAAGCGTAGAATAAATCACGGGAAGGATTCCCGTGGTACATACCATGAACAAGAAAATAATTATATACATCATTTTAATCTTCACAACAGTTATGTTATTAAAACTCATGAAAATAGGTTCATTATTGGGGGCTTTAGCAGTTCCATTTACACAGAACAGCTTTGTAGAGCGTCCTGAAAATATTACAATTACTGCTACAAAAACGATTTATGATTTCAAAATGAAGTCATTAGATGGAAAAGACGTTGATTTGTCGATTTACAAAGGGAAAAAGGTTGTTATCTTAAATACAGCTTCAAAATGTGGATTTACCAAGCAATATGCTGATTGGGAAACTTATTATGAAGCGAATAAAGATAAAGTGGTTGTTTTAGGGTTTCCTTCAAACGAATTTGGCGGACAAGAACCTGGTACTGATGGAGAAATTGCAGCATTTTGTCAAAAGAATTATGGTGTAAATTTTCCAATGTTCTCGAAAGTTGTAGTAAAAGGAGAAGGTAAATGCGATTTATATAAATTCTTGACTACCAAGTCTTTAAACGGTTGGAACGATAAAGAACCATCTTGGAATTTCTGTAAATATGTTATCAATGAAAAAGGAGAATTAACACATTTCTTCGCTTCAGGCGTTAAACCTGATAGTAAAGAATTTATGGAAGCGATAAAATAAAGTTTATGAGTAAATGTAGTTTATGAGTTCATAAGAAAAGGTAGTTGGCCATTTTTATGAACTCATAAACTCATATACCTATTAAACTCTTAGACTCAGATATGAAACATTGGATTTCTGCGGCTCGTCCACGTACCTTGCCACTTGCCCTTTCGAGTATTTTGATGGGCAGTTTTTTAGCGGCAGGTTCGCACGCTTTTTCTTGGACAATCTTCTGGTTAGCCGTTCTTACAACCACTTTTTTACAAATTCTTTCCAACTTCGCTAATGATTATGGCGATACCGTCAGCGGAGTAGATACCGTTGAAAGAACAGTTGCAACACGTGCCGTTCAAACAGGAGTAATCACCCGTGAACAAATGACAAAAGCCATTATTTTGATGTCAATTTTGTCATTTATTACAGGTTCATGGTTGATTTATGAAGGTTTGAAAGATACTTCACTTAAAACAATCCTTACTTTTTTCGGAATCGGGATTTTAGCAATCATCGCTGCCATTACTTATACAGTAGGTAAAAGACCTTATGGCTACATGGGTTTTGGTGATATTTCGGTTTTGATTTTCTTTGGTTGGGTTGGTGTTTTAGGTACGTATTATTTACATACGCATGAATTTAATTGGTTGAATCTGTTGCCTGCTACTTCATGTGGGCTTTTTGCCGTAGGCGTACTGAATATCAACAATATACGAGATATTGAATCGGATATTAAAACAGGTAAAAACTCTATTCCAGTACGTTTAGGAAAAGACAAAGCCGTGATTTACCATTGGTTTTTGTTGATTGGTGGCTTTGTTTCAGCAGTGATTTATACAATATTAAACCATTCTGAATTATTGAATTGGATATTTTTAATCACGCTTCCATTGTTAATCAAAATTGGAATAGGTATTTCAAAAGGACGAACGCCTGCACAAATTGACCCATTTTTAAAAGTAATGGCTTTAACGACCTTGTTGTTTGTAATAACTTTTGGGATTGGACAGGTGTTTTAGTTTCTCGTTACTGGTTATTAGTTATGGGTAAATAGAGCGAATTAACCACTTTGTATTATTCACTTGGAACTTTCAAGCAAATTAAGTCGTTTTTTATTCATAGTTATTAATTCATAAATAACAGAACTAATAACGGATAACCAATAACTAATAACCAAAAATGGTAACAGTAACCGATATAGCAGCTAACAAAATTATAGAACTCCGTCAAAAAGAAGGACTTACTGAAAATTATAACGTTCGTGTAGCCGTAGAAGGAGGAGGATGTTCTGGTTTGATGTATAATTTAGATTTTGCCTCAGAGCCAAAACCGACCGATATGATTTTTGAAGATAAAGGCGTAAAAATTATGGTGGATAAAAAATCTATCCTTTATTTAGCTGGCACAGAATTAGATTTTTCTGACGGATTAAACGGAAAAGGTTTTCAATTCAAAAATCCAAATGCGTCACGTACTTGTGGATGCGGAGAGAGTTTTGCGGTATAATTTTTGAAATAAGATACAATTGAAAAGTCCCTACAAACTTTGTTTTGTAGGAACTTTTTTGTGGCTATTGTCAATTTTTATGTCAGTAAGACAGAAGCTGGAATTCCTAATTCTTTATGGATGAAACGAATAAATTTTAGACTCATTTCTCTTTTTCCATGAATAATTTCTGAAACTGTACTCTTGGCAATACCCAAACGTTTAGCTAAACCAGTTTGTGAAATACCTTGTTCTCCCATTTCATATTTCAATGCTTCTAATGGACTGAGAAGTTCAATAGCATGATGTTTTTGTTCATATTCATGAATTAAAAGCGATAATATTTCTAATTCGTCTCCTTCTGGAGTACCCATTTTTGCATGAAAAATACTCTCTAATTTTTCAAGAGCAAGTTCATACTCTTGTTCTGTCTTGATAAGTTTTATTTTTGTTTCCATGTTTTATTATTCGTTAAAAGGTACTTCATTGGCAATTACCTTATCATATTCTTTATAAGTACCGATAAATTTGACGTAGCATAATTGGTATTCATAGTTAAACGAAGCAATCAAACGAAATTTATTTAGAGCTATATTAAAGACAATTCTCTCATTGCCTATAAAATCTGCTCCTTTAAAATCTCTAATCACTTCTTGTGGATTTGAATATTCCTTTGACTCAATTTTGCCATACCAATATCTCAAACCAGTTTCGGATTGTGGGTGTAATTTCCAAAAAGCTTTAAGTGTTTTAAGGGATAGAATTCTCATTAGTTTTTATTTGTAAAGTTCGCAAAAACAGAACTTATTTGCAATGTAAATATTATAAAAATGTTAGTTAAAAGTTGTCGGAATAATTTCTTCTCTGATAAATACATAGAAAATCCTTAGAAATATCCTAATTTTGTAGTTCAAACAACACTAAAATTTATGCTATTTTCAAAAATTACAGGAATTGGTCATTATGTGCCTGAGAATATAATCACTAATGAATACTTAGAAACAATTATGGATACTTCGGACGCTTGGATTACAGAGCGAACAGGTATTAAAGAACGTCGATATTTTACTTACGGAAAAGATACAAATGCTTCAATGGCGGCTGAGGCATCAAAAATTGCAATTGAACGAGCAGGAATCACGCCAAAAGATATTGATTTTATCGTTTACGCAACTATTACTCCAGACTACTATTTCCCAGGTCCAGGGTTTGTGATGCAGCGTGAATTGGGTATGCAAGGCGTTGGTGTTTTGGATATTCGTGACCAATGTTCGGGCTTTATTTATGCGATGTCAACGGCTGACCAGTTTATTAAATCTGGAATGTATAAGAACGTTTTGGTAGTAGGAGCGGAGGTGCAATCTACGTTTTTAAATCACTCCAATGAAGGACGTGGCGTAGCAGTAATTTTTGGTGATGGTGCTGGGGCGGTGGTTATGCAAGCAACTAAAGATGAGCAACATCGAGTTCTTTCTACGCACCTTCACGCCGACGGCACGTATGCAGAGGATTTGTACGTGAAAGACCCAGGGAGTAGTCGCCCGAAACGTTTTTATGATGATTTGGTAGAAGATAATAAAACGGGAGACGTTTTCATGAACGGAAATATGGTTTTCAAACACGCCATTGTTCGTTTTCCAGAAGTAATTCGTGAGGCTTTGGATAAAAATGGATTAACGCCAGAGGATATTGATTTGTTAGTGCCACATCAAGCCAATCTTAGAATTTCGGAGTATGTGCGTCAGCAAATGGGAATGCCCGAAGAAAAAGTGATGAACAATATCCAAAAATACGGAAACACAACGGCGGCTTCTATTCCAATCGCTCTTTGCGAAGCGTGGGAAACGGGTAGAATTAAAGAGGGCGACTTAGTATGCTTAGCGGCTTTTGGTAGTGGCTTTACATGGGGTTCAGCTTTGATTCGTTGGTGATTTTAGTTACTGGTTTATTGGAAATTGGTTAATAGTAAAAAAGTCCTCAAAATAGCTTTTGAGGACTTTTTTACTTATGACTACTTGGTTGACAACTAATAACTAATTTCTAATCAACCAATAACAACCTATTTTTTCTCAAAATCACGGTGATTAGCCATTTTGAATAATTCATCTTTTGGTAAAGATTTGAAATATTCATAAGTGATTTTCAAACCTTCTGCTCTGGCAACTTTTGGCTCCCAACCAAGCAAGGCTTTTGCTTTTGTAATATCTGGTTTACGTTGTTTTGGGTCATCAGTTGGCAATGGCAACGAAATCAATTTCTGATTTGTACCTGTCAATTTGATGATTTCTTCTCCAAATTCTTTAATCGTGATTTCGTCTGGATTACCAATATTTACAGGTTGTACATAATCAGACATCAACAAACGGTAAATACCTTCTACCAAATCATCTACGTAACAAAAAGCACGAGTTTGTGAGCCGTCGCCGAACATGGTTAAATCTTCTCCACGAAGAGCTTGTCCGATGAATGCAGGCAATACACGGCCATCATTCAGACGCATTCTTGGGCCATAAGTATTGAAAATACGAACGATACGAGTTTCTAATCCGTGATAAGTATGGTAAGCCATTGTCATCGCTTCTTGGAAACGTTTTGCTTCGTCATAAACGCCACGAGGTCCAACTGGATTCACATTTCCCCAGTATTCTTCTGGTTGTGGATGAACGTTAGGGTCTCCGTAAACTTCTGATGTTGAGGCAATTAATACTCTTGCATTTTTTACACGTGCTAATCCAAGACAGTTGTGAATCCCCAAAGAACCAACTTTCAAAGTCTGAATCGGAATCTTCAAATAGTCAATTGGAGATGCTGGCGAAGCAAAATGCAAAATATAGTCTAATTCACCTGGTACGTGAATAAACTTTGAAACATCATGGTGATAAAATTCAAAGTTTGGTAATTTAAACAAGTGTTCGATGTTTTTCAAATCACCTGTAATTAAGTTATCCATCGCAATAACGTGGAAACCTTCTTTGATAAATCTATCGCAAAGGTGTGAGCCTAAAAATCCTGCTCCACCTGTAATTAAAACTCTTTTCATTTTTTTGCTTTTCGCTATAAGCTTTAGGCTTTAAGCAATTGAACTTCTATGCTATTTTCTGATAACTGTTTACTATTTACTGTTCACTGTTTCTCTTCCAATTGAATAATAAGTATATCCTTTTTCTCCAATTTCGTCTAATTCGTATAGATTACGACCGTCAAAAATGACTTTATTTTTCAATAAAACGTTCATTACTTCAAATTCTGGAGTACGGAATTGAGGCCATTCTGTCATAATTAACAAAGCATCAGCATCTTTCAAGGCTTCGTAAGGACCAGTCGTGTAAGTGATTTTATCACCAACAACTCCTTGTACATTTGGCATTGCTTCTGGGTCGTAAGCTTTAATAGTTGCTCCTGCCGCTAAAAGTGCCTCGATATTATACAAAGCTGGTGCTTCACGAATATCATCAGTGTATGGTTTGAAAGCCAAGCCCCACATAGCAAAAGTTTTACCTTTTAAATCTCCCCCAAAATAATCGTTAATCATTGGAATTAAGCGAGTTTTTTGGTCTTCATTTACGTCCATTACGGCTTGTAAAATCTTGAAATCGTAGTTGTTTTCTTTAGAAGTTTTTTCTAAAGCTTGAACATCTTTCGGGAAACAACTTCCACCGTAACCAATACCTGCGAATAAGAATCTTTTACCAATACGAGAATCTGTTCCGATACCTCTACGAATATCATCAACGTTTGCACCCACTTTTTCACAAAGGTTAGCAATTTCGTTCATGAAGGTAATTTTTGTTGCTAAGAAAGCGTTAGCCGCATATTTAGTCATTTCAGCCGAACGCTCGTCCATGAAAATTACTGGATTTCCCTGACGAACCAACGGAGCATATAACTTCGTCATCATCGCTTTTGCTTTGTCAGATTTTGTACCAATAACCACACGGTCAGGTCGCATGAAATCTTCCACTGCAACGCCCTCACGCAAGAATTCTGGATTTGAAACTACATCAAATTCAACTTTTGCATTTTTAGCGATAGCTGCTTGAACTTTTTCAGCCGTTCCAACAGGTACTGTACTTTTGTCGATAACAACTACGTAATTTTCTAAAATTGGACCTAAATCGTCCGCAACTTTCAAGATATATTTTAAATCAGCCGAACCGTCTGCCCCTGGAGGTGTTGGTAAAGCCAAAAAGATTACTTGTGCATCTTTGATACCTTCCGACAAAGAAGTAGTAAATTTCAATCTTCCTTCATTTGAGTTGCGAAGGAATAATTCTTCTAAACCAGGTTCATAAATTGGAATGACCCCGTTTTTCATCTTTTCTACTTTTTTTGCGTCAATATCAACGCATATAACTTGATTACCAGTTTCAGCAAAACAAGTTCCCGTTACCAACCCCACATATCCCGTTCCGATTACAGCTATTTTCATGTATTCTTATTTTTTGTTTTCTTGAAATAGTTATAGTTTAATTTTCAAAATTAGTGGTTTTTATTGGTAAAATCTAAATGCGTATAGCAAATGTTTTGAAAGAATTCTCCAAAATTATTAAGTGGTGCTTTGTTTTCTGTTAATACACAATATTCTTACATTGAGTGCCGCTGTCTGAAATATTTATTTCCGTTTTTTCTTAACACTTTTTTCTTTGGCTGGAATCGTATGTTTTTCTAAAATGCCACTTTTTTCTTGCTTCACTTCGTTGCTTTTCCGTTGCCCCCAAATGCGGTCTTTGGCTATTTTTGTATTATTTTCAAAATCAATGATAGGGAATGGATAGTCTTTACCAAGGTGAAAATGATAGATTTCTTGTTCCATTTCAGTCATTTTCCAAGGTTCATGCGTGAACGTGGGCGGACAATTTCTCATTTCTGGAACCCATTCTCGGATAAAAATACCTTCGGGGTCGTGTTCTTGCGATTGTTTGATTGGGTTATAAATTCTAACCGTATTGATACCCGTAACGCCCGCTTGCATTTGAAATTGAGGATAATGAATTCCCGGTTCAAAATCTAAAAATAGGCTTGCCAAATGATGGGTTCCAGCCTTCCAATGGTGAAATAATTGGTGCGTTAGAAATGAAACTACCATGGCTCGCATTCTGAAATTGATGTAACCTGTGGCGATTAAACACCTCATACAAGCGTCCACGAGGGGAAATCCCGTCTTTCCTTCTTTCCAAGCGTTGAGGTGTTCTTCGTTTTCCGAAATCATCATGGAGTCGTAGCCATGATTCAAATTTTCAAATTCCATTCGCTCTTCCATTTCAAATTTTTGGATGAAATGACAATGCCAACGCAAACGAGAACCAAAATTTGATAAGTGCCATTTTAGGGATGGACTAAGCTTTTCGGCTTCTTTTTCGGCTTTATACACTTGGCGAATACTGAGACAACCCCAAGCAATATAAGGCGAAAGCCGACTACATCCTCGACGAGATTCTAAGGGTTTGGAAATGGATTTTGAGTAGTTTTTAACTCTTTCCTCCAAAAAAGATTTTAGATAACGATGAGCGTAATATTCTCCTCCAGGTTGAAAATTTTGGTTTCTTGTGTCGTCGGCATTAGGGAAAATATCAGTAAAGTTATTTACCAGTGAATTACTGAAAATGGAAGATTGCTTTTCTAAAGTTAGAATTGGCTCTTGTGATATTTTTGCAGATTCTTTTAGTGTTGCTTCATCAATTTTCCATATCGGCTGACCCATAAAAACGTGCCAGTCTTTTACCCAATTCTCTCGGTTTCTTCGACCTCTAAAAACGCCATTGCATTGATATTCAGTCCATTGAATTTTGTTGTTTTTGCAAAAGTTATTAATCTGTTTATCACGGTCGTAAGTTACTTTTAGACCTGTTTCTTCGTGAGAGAATATTTTATTGATGCCGATTTGCTGATGAATTTCTTGAAAAATGGGAATAACCTCTGCGTGGACAATCTTAATTTTTATGTTTAGCGTAGATAATTGAGCGTTTAAATCCTGTAAAGACTCCCAAACGAAACGCCAATGACGCTCAGAATAATGGGCATCAGCCATGACCGACGGTTCAAAAAAATAAAGCATCAATAGCGGTCGATTATCAGCAAGGGCGGCGTGCAGAGGAGCGTGGTCTCGCAGGCGGAGGTCACGTTTAAACCAAAGGATATTGATAGCTTGTTTTTCCAAAACGATGTAAAAATGGTGAATTATGAGTTGGTTTTGCTGTGTCTGTACGTAGGAATCCTTCGATAAACCTACGAACAGTGCCTGTTATTCTATTAATTCCCTCCCAAAAGCCTACTCAAAACCCCTTCTTTCAAAGCATAATTAGACACTTTTATTTGGTTGATTTCGTATCTTTTCAAAATAAAATCTATCAAACAAACGCCCACCACAATCATATCCACACGCAATTCTATCATACCCGCAATGTTCATTCTTTGCTCACGATTTTGCGAAACGAGTTTCAAAAAGGAGTCGTAAAATTCAGCAAGGGGTAATTCAAATGAAACTTGGTCGGTAGGAGGGAGTTGCCCAAATTGTTTCATAAAATACATATCAATTAGCGTTTCAAACGAACCCGCCGAGCCAATTACACACACAGGTGCGTACTGATGCACGGCGTTGGTAAGCGGTAAAAGTTGGTCTTCGAGATAATTTTTTAGTGCTTGAACCGAACGTGGAGAAATGGGGTCGGTGGTCATGAATTTATCCATCAATCGCTGACCGCCAATTTCAAAACTTTGTTTGTAAAAGATTTTGGTTTCGTTGCAAATAATAAACTCAACCGAGCCACCACCAATGTCAATAATCATGGAAGTTTCTGAACCGATTTTCATGCCTAATTTAACCCCTTCGTAAATCAAGCCAGCTTCTTCATCTCCCGAAATTACGTTGATTTTTATACCAGTCTCATTTAAAATTCTCTCACAAAATTCATTACCGTTCCTTGCATTTCTGACGGCACTGGTAGCCGTTGCTAAAATGTTTTCGGGTGTAATGCCTTCTTTTTCAAATCTTTGCTGAAAATATTGTAAGCCTTTTATCGCTCTTTGGATTCCTTCTTCGGTAATAATTCCGTCTGAAATGCCACCTTTCCCAATCTTGGCAGCATAACTGTCTTCATGGATAGTCTGAAATGTGTCGCCTTCTTGTGCTACAATCAATAGTTGAAATGTATTTGTCCCTAAGTCAATAATTGCTTTCTTTATCACGTTTTGTAATTGATTGTAATGTTTTGGATTTACCTTTGTATTCACAAAGATAGTTGTAATTGATTGATTGCCACAAAGTCACAAAGACGCACAAGAACGAAGAAGTGTTAAAGGTAAAAATAATAAAAAAGATATAAGGTTTTGAAGAGGTTTGATTGAGAATGGAGGCAAACTCTTTGTAACTCCGTGCCTTTGCTCCTTTGTCACTATAGAAATGGTATTAATAACAGGTATAACAGGTTTAGTCGGAAGTTTTACGGCAAGACGTTTCTTGGAAGCGGGTTATCAAGTTGCAGGTCTGAAAAGACAAAATAGCGATTTGTCATTGTTACAAGATATTGAAAATCAGATAACTTGGCACGAAGGCGACGTATTGGATATTTTGTCGCTCGAAGACGCAATGCAAGGAATTGACTTGGTGGTTCATGCTGCTGCTATCGTTTCATTTGCCCCAAAAGACCAAGAACGAATGTTGAAGACCAATGTTGAAGGAACAACAAACGTCGTTAATATTTGTTTGGATAGTAAAGTTAAGAAACTTTGTTTTGTTAGTTCTGTGGCGGCTTTAGGTAGAAAAACACCCAATGAACATACGCAGGAAAGTATCATCAAAATCAACGAAAAGGCTACTTGGGAAGAAAGTCCGTTGAACTCTAATTACGCCAAAACCAAGTATTTAGCCGAAATGGAAGTGTGGCGTGGACAGTCGGAAGGTTTGGAGACTGTTATCGTGAATCCGTCTATTATTTTAGGAGAAGCCGATTGGACAAAAAGTAGTACGCAATTACTCAAATATGCCTACGACGAACATTCTTTTTACCCACAAGGCAATCTTAATTATGTGGATGTTGAGGATTTAGTGTCCATTATTTATCAACTCACCACTTCTGATATTTCTAATGAAAGATATGTTGTAAGTGCGGGAGAAATCACTTACAAAGAGTTTTTGTCGAAAGTTGCTCAGAAATTCAATAGAAAAGCACCCCAAAAATTGCTCAATAAGTCATTAACAGGTATTATTTGGCGAGTAGAAGCCGTGAGGAGTTTTTTTACAGGAAAAGCTCCCTTAATTACGAAAGAAACTGCACTTTCATCGAGTCATTCATTTGAATATCAAAATGAGAAATTGAAAGAAACGTTGAATTTTTCCTTTAAAAGTTTAGATGAAAGCTTAGATAGAATTTGTGGACAATTACTCAAAAAATATCAATAAGTAGTTTTAATAAAAGGAGAATGTCTGCATAATGACCATTTTAAGGCTTTTAAACTTCATTATTAGCATAATTTTTGCTATACTAATTAATATTCAAGGTGTTTGGTAGAACAAAAGATTATTATTAAATTAGCAATAACAGTAAACTGTTTTTGTAAAATACAAACCCAGTTTTGACAGTTATATGGTAAAATATACGAATGGTTCGCCAACGAAAAATAATAATATACTTTTAATTATTTGCTTTTCGTTCTCGTTTTACTAAAAACTGTCCACTGAAACACCAGACCCTACAATCAATGATGGAACAAGATTTTGAAGACCGCCGAGAGGAAACGCTACATTCGGTAAGGCGTTTCGAATCCATGCTCAAACGTATGGAATCTTCTTTTTTCGACCTTGATACCTATGAGCAAATCGTAGAACATTATATGGAAGAAGGGAAAATTGATGATGCGATGCAAGCGTGCGAAATGGCTCTGGAACAATATCCTTATTCGTTGGAATTGATGCTTTGCAAGGCAGAATTGCTTGCTAATCTTGGTAAGCATGACGAAGCACTTGAAGTCATTGACAAAGCTGAACTTTTTAATCCTTCTGATACCGATATTATTTATCTCCGTAGCACTGTTTATAATCTTAAAGGCGACTATCAAACGGCTATCGAATTACTTACTGAAATTTTAGAAATTGCCGAAGACCGTGACGAAGTTTATTTTCATATCGGATTGGCGTACCAAAGTTGGGGAAAGCATCATAATGCCGTAGCTGCCTTCAAACAAGCCATTGAGGAAAATATCAAGAATGAAAATGCCCTTTACGAGTTAGCCAATAGTTTAGATGAAATAGGAAAGTTAGAAGAATCATTACCGTATTATCAGCAATTTATCGATACTGATCCATATTCTGAAAATGCTTGGTATAACATCGGAATTGCGTATTCTAAGTTAGGGAAATTTGAAGAAGCGGCTGATGCGTATGAGTTTTCGGTGGCAATTAATGATAAATTTTCTTCGGGATATTTCAACTTAGGAAATTCTTACATGAATTTGGGCAATTGGGCAAAAGCAGAAGATGCTTATCGCCGTTGCCTTGAATTTGAAGATGTTACGCCAGAAGTTTATTGTTGTTTTGGAGCGAGTATTGAACGACAAGAACGTTTTGCAGAGGCAATTCATTATTATAAAGATGCGATAAAACTTGACCCAGAGTGGGACGATGGTTATTTTGGTGTAGGTGTTTGCCTTTGTGAAATGGAACGTTGGTTTGAAGCTACTCATTTCTTGAAAAAAGCACTCAGTTTAGACGATAAAAATGCTTATTATTGGTTAGCTATGGCAGATGCCGAAACCAATATGGGAAATACTGTTTCAGGGATGGAAGCTTATCAAAAATCAGCAGAACTTGAACCAATGAATCCAGAAGCATGGATAAAATGGTCTATCCTGAATCATGAGCAAGGAGATTTTGAAATGGCTGCAGAATTAATGCTTTCTGCCATAGACCAAATGCCTGAAGAATCTGAATTATATTATCGTGCAGCCGTTTATTTTATCAAATCTGGACGCTATAAGGAGGCTTTCAATTATTTAGAAACTGGTTTAATTCTCAATTACGAAGGACATTCGTTAATGTTTGAATATTTTAAAAGTTTAGATACGCAGAAAGCCATTTTTAGAATAATAGAACAATATCGGAAATAGGAAATTGGTTACTGGTGTATTAGTTATTGGTAATTAGAAAATATAAAAAAAGGAACTTCAGCCAACTGAAGTTCCTTTTTTTATTAGAATTAGGATAAGCACCTTTACCAATAACCTAATCACCAATACACCAGTTACCCAATTTCCAGTAACTAATTACCAATCTCGACTAACAAAATTCTTCAAAAACACCTTCTAAGTGATTAGCGATTAATTCTGCTGAACGACCTTCGATGTGATGACGTTCTACCATGTGAACCAATTCACCGTCTTTGAAAAAAGCAATTGCTGGTGAAGATGGAGGGTATGGTAAAGTATATTCACGAGCTTTTGCGGTTGCTTCTTGGTCAACACCTGCAAAAACTGTTACTAAATGATTTGGTTTTTTTTCTGAATTCCAAACAGCTTCTTTCACACCTGGACGAGCAGTACGTGCTGAACAACCACATACCGAGTTGATAAACATCAAAGTTGTTCCGTTTTCAGCCATGACAGTTTCAACTTCTGCGGCTGTTTTTAATTCTGTAAATCCTCCTTCTGCAATATCTGCACGCATTGGAGCTACTAAATGTTCTGGGTACATATTTTTAATTTTTGAATGAGTGAATGATGAACGGGTTGCGTAACCTAAGTGAATAGATAAGTTTTGAGAGGAATAAATATCTGTATATTCACTCAATCACTAAATTAATCAATCACTCAATGAACAATGTTACATAAATCCAAGTTCCAATTTTGCCACTTCCGACATCATATCTTGTGAGTATGGTGGGTCGAAAGTTAATTCTACGCTTACGTCTGAAACTATTTCAATTTCTTTGATTTTTTGTTCAATTTCCACAGGAATCGCCTCTGCCGAAGGGCAAGAAGGAGAAGTCAATGTCATTAAAACATAGACATTATTAACAGGAAATATTTTTATATCGTAAATCAGACCAAGTTCATAGACATTCACAGGAATTTCTGGGTCATAAACTTCTTTAATCGCTCTGATTACTTCTTCTTTTAATTCTTCTTCTGACATTTTGAGGATGTATTAGGTAATTTCAAAAACAACTTTTGGATTAAAACTTACGCCTTAATACTGTTAAATACAATGGCATAATTCTTCATTTGTTTCACCATCGAAGCCAATCCATTTGAACGAGTTTGGGCTAAATGTGAACTCATTCCAATTTTATCCATAAAGTATAAATCTGATTCTGCAATTTCTTTTGGCGTATGTCCTGACAAAACCCTGATGAGCATATTTACCAAACCTTTTACGATAATTGCCTCAGAATCAGCTTCAAATATTAAGTTTTCATTTTCTTGACGAGCATTTAACCAAACTCTACTTTGACAACCTTTGATGATATTTTCTTCGGTTTTTTGTTCTTCGGGAAGTCCCTTTAACTTCTTACCTAAATCAATGATATATTCGTATTTGTCCGCCCAATCGTCAAACAATTCAAATTCTTCTATTATTTCGTCTTGTGTTTCGTTAATTGTCATTTTTTGAAGGTTATAAATTAAGAGGTTTCGCAGAGTGCCTCAACATCATAATTTCAACATCTTGAGTTACTTTATAAATCATTCGGTATTTGCCGACAAAAACTTCCCTAAAGTTTTCTGAATTTATTTCTGGAACAATTCTGCCCATTTTAGGATTTACTTCTAACAAATCAATGTATTTGAAGAACTCATCAGCCCATAACTGAGCATATTTTTCTGAATAATCACTGAAATCTAAGAAAATTCTGTCTAAATCTTTTCGGGCATCTTCTGTAATAATTACCTTTTTAGCCATTGATTGACAACATTTTTTATTTCATCTTTAGAATATACCTGCCCGTTTTTTACTTGTTCTTCTGAACTTTCAATTCGAGCAAGAATAACTAAACGTTCTACTAAATCATCAATAGTAAATCGTTGTGGCATTCCTTGAATGCAAAACATTACCTGTTCTTTTTCTAAAGTTGATGTACTCATAACATTATCTTTTACAAAAGCATTTTCTTAACTCTGTGTATTCCTGCTACCAATCGGTCAATTTCTTCAGTTGTATTATAAACCGCAAAAGATGCTCTGGTTGTTCCCACAATATTGAATCTTTGCATTAAAGGTTGTGTACAGTGGTGTCCAGTTCTTACGGCAATTCCTTGATTATCAAGTAGTACGCCAATGTCTTGCGGGTGAATTCCATCCATAACAAAACTTATTACCGACACTTTTTCTTTTGCTTGTCCGATGATTTTCAAGCCGTCAATCTCCAATAACTGCTCAGTTGCATAATGCAAAAGCATATCTTCGTGAGCCGCAATATTTTCTTTTCCGTGAAAAGCGATGTATTCTAATGCCGTTTTTAAAGCTACTACGTCCGCAATATTGGGCGTTCCCGCTTCAAATTTATAAGGCAATTCGTTGTAAGTTGTTTTCTCGAAAGTTACTTCTTTAATCATTTCGCCACCACCCATGTATGGAGGCATAGCATTTAAAATTTCTTTCTTTCCGTACAAAACACCAATACCCGTTGGCCCATACAATTTATGAGCAGAAAGGGTATAGAAATCAGCGTCAAGTGCTTGAACATCAATATTTAAGTGCGAAGAGGCCTGAGCTCCATCAATCAAAACTTTCGCTCCAAAACTATGAGCTAAATCAATGATTTCTTTAACAGGATTAATCGTTCCCAATGAGTTAGAAACATGATTAACCGAAACCAATTTCACTTTTTCAGAAAGCATATTTTGGTATGCTTCCATATCCAACTCGCCTAAATCAGTTACAGGAATCACTTTCAATTTGATACCTTTCTCTTCACAAAGCATTTGCCAAGGCACAATATTGGAGTGATGTTCTAAACCAGAAATGATAATTTCGTCGCCTTCTTTGATGAATTTTCTCCCGAAAGTGCTGGCTACCAAGTTGATACCTTGCGTCGTTCCCGAAGTGAAAATGATTTCTTCGATAGACGATGCTCCCAAAAATGCACGAATTGCTTCACGAGATGCTTCAAAATCACGAGTAGCACGTTCTGCTAATGTGTGAATTCCTCGGTGAATATTAGCATTGTCAAAATTGTAATAATGTGCAATGGCATCAATTACAGAAGTTGGCTTTTGGGTTGTGGCGGCATTATCAAAGTACACCAATTTTTTACCATTAATTTCTTGATTAAGGATAGGGAAATCGGCTCTGATTGCCTGTATGTCTAATATTTCGGTGATTGTTGTCATGAAATTAAAATGTCAAACTAAAATGATGTGCCATAATTTTAAATTTCTTATTCAAATACAAACGGTGTGCATCATAACGTTGATGTCCCGAATCTAAATGAACTCCATCAAGTTTTTGGGTTTGAGCCAAATCAATAATAAAGTCTAATAATTGACTTGCATAGCCTTTTCCTCTCGCTTCTGGAATAGTCGATAAATCATCAATGTAGATAATATTACCGCAGTAAAGCATTGTCATGTACCTAAAACCAATAATTGCGGGTACATTTCCGTTTTCTTCTTCAATATATGCCAACCGATAAGTCTGATGCTCCATCTTATCAATTAAAGCCAAATAGTTTTCCTTGGTAAGATTTGGTCTTAAAGCACTAATCGCATTCCAACATTTTAAATATTCGTCTTGAGTATTTGCGAATTTTATTTGAGTCATATTCTCCACGAATTACTGTAAAGGGTCAATTTTTAACATTGGTTTACTTTCTTCCATTAATCTCCAATTATTCATCAATTCTTCTTGATGTAAAACCGCCCATTCGACTACCAATCCTAATGTTTTTGCTGGTAATTTTCCTTCTAAAAGTGCAAAATTGTCGATAGAAATAACTGCTTTGAAATCTCCATAATGTGCATGAAAATGAGGAGGATTATGGTCATCAAAATACATAAAAATGATAATTCCGAAAAAACGACTAATTTGTGGCATAATGTTCTTTTTTCTTCCAGTCTTCAAAGGAAAGACCTACTAATTTTAGATACAAAGAATCTGGACACAAATCTAAATCTTCATTCCATGCTACCGCATTTGACTCTTTATCAATATAGACATTATTAAAAACACCTTCCTTATCCCACTGTTGGAAAATCCCTTTGTGGGCAAGATGAGATACATCCGCAATTCCTTGTGTTCCATCGTCATATTTTAATGCAAGACGATAGTTGGATAATCCTTTTACATCAATAAGTCGTGGAAACATATTGTTCTGAATTTAATCTTGATAAATCTTCTCCGTAATCAATTCCTGCAAATATTCTTTGATAGAAGTAATCTCAAATTTATCGATTACATCTTGTGCGAAAGCTAACGTCAATAATGCTCTGGCAGTGTCTTTTGAAATACCACGTGCTTGCATATAGAAAAGTGCATCATCGTTCAATTGTCCAGTGGTTGTTCCGTGTGAACATTTCACATCGTCTGCCCAAATTTCCAATTGTGGTTTGGTATTCATCGACGCATCTTCTGATAACAATACGTTTTTACAAGATTGAAAAGCGTTTGTTTTCTGTGCGTCTTGTCTTACAAAAATCTTTCCGTTGAATACGCCCGTTGATTTCCCTTTCAAGATTCCTTTGTACAATTCATTTGAATTTGAATTTGGCTTGGCGTGGTCAACCGCAGTATGATTATCTATATGTTGCTTTCCGTTTGGAATATATAACCCAAACATATTTGCTTCCGCATATTCTCCGTCAATCTTGATATTCAAGTTATTACGAACAAATCCGCCGTTTGCTGTTACGGTATTAGCCGTAAAAACAGACTTATCTGCTTGCAAAACCGAAGTTGTACCGATGTGATATGCTTTGTCTGATTCGTTCTGAACTTTATAATAATGCACGTTTGCTTCTTCTGCAACCACAAATTCAGTTACGGCATTGGTAAATGAAGCATTGTCACCAATAGTACGGAAAGCTTCTGCAATTTGAACTTCTGAACGTTTGCCAACTACGATTAAATTTCTCGGTTGTGATGCTACATTTAGCGTACGAGCATCGTTGATAAATCTAATAATAATTGGTTGTTCAACTACTTTGTTATCAGGAACATGAACAAATACGCCATTTTGTGCAAAAGCAGTATTCAGTGCCGTAAAAGCGTTGTCTTGATAATCGGTATATTTATTGAAATATTGCTCAACTAAATCAGCGTGATTTTTAGCGGCTTCGGCAAAAGTCATAATCTGTAATTCCGAATCTGGACTTACGATAGTTGACATCTCAGCGTTATAAACTCCGTTGATAAAATATAAAATATTGCCTTCAAGATTTGGAATGGGCATTTCTGCTAAATCTTCTGCCGAAAAATTAGTAACAGCATTAAATTCAAATGCTTGATTAACTAAGTTTTTTACATTAGAATATTTCCATTCTTCGTGTCTGATGGTAGGGAAACCCAATTTGTCAAAACGCTCTAACGCCTGCTGACGAATCTGGTGAACGGCAGATTTTGCTTCGCCATTCATACGTCCTTCGGCAGTTTTGAAATCTGCTATTAATTGAGTTTTTAAATCTGTATTGTTCATAATCAAAATCTAATCTTTATTAATAGCTTATTAAACCGTTTCGCCTAATTCTTCCTTAATCCAATCGTAACCTCTTTCTTCTAATTCAAGAGCTAAGTCTTTTGTACCTGATTTTACGATACGACCTTTGTATAAAACGTGAACAAAATCTGGAACAATAAAATCTAATAAACGTTGGTAATGGGTGATTACAATGGTAGCATTATCGGCAGATTTTAACTTGTTAACTCCCTCAGCTACAATACGTAAAGCATCAATGTCAAGTCCTGAATCTGTTTCATCTAAGATAGCTAATTTCGGATTAAGAACTGCCATTTGGAAGATTTCATTACGTTTTTTCTCTCCGCCCGAGAAGCCTTCGTTCAAAGCACGATTTAATAAAGATTGGTCGATATTAACAATCTTCATTTTTTCCTTAAACATTTTCAAGAACTGTACGGCATCCATAGCTTCTTCGTCACGATATTTACGGATTTCGTTGACAGCCGTTTTCAAGAAATTGGTAGTGGAAACACCTGGAATTTCTACTGGGTATTGGAATGCTAAAAACACACCTTCGGCAGCACGTTCTTCTGGAGCAAGTTCAAGTAAGTCTTTGCCATCAAATTCCACGCTTCCACCTGTTACTTCGTAAGTCTCACGACCAGCCAAAACAGATGCTAACGTACTTTTTCCCGCACCGTTTGGTCCCATGATTGCATGAACTTCGCCTGCTTTAACTTCCAAATTCAAACCTTTCAGAATTTCTTTATCTCCAATTTTAGCTTGTAAATTGCTGATTTTTAACATTTTATTCTATTATTTGTATTTTCGTGATTTCTAATGAATACAAAATTACGACCTCATCTTTTGCTATCCAAGTATTTATTTAGAACAACTCTAAACAGAAGAAAAAAGTTTCAAACACTTATTGGTACGAACTATGATTTTTTAGATTTGATGATTTTAAGATTTATTACATAAAAATCCTGAAATCATAGTTCGTACACAATAAATATTTGAACTATGACTTTTTAGATTTGATGAATTCAAGATTTTTTAGATATAAATTTATATAATTCTTGAATGCTATAAATCATCGTTTAGATAAATAAAATTTGACTTTGTGGAATAAAAATCCCTTATTGCGAAAATCTCAAAATTCATCAATAAAACTTATGGAAAATTCCATTCAAGTATCCTCAGAAGTTGGGACGCTCAAACGTCTTTTAATCCACAGCCCTGATAGTGGTTTGGGTAAAGTAGTCCCTTCTAAAGCTCAAGATTGGCTCTTTGAAGACATCATTCATTTGGACACCATGCGTAGAAAAGAATATGATTTTTACGTAAAAACATTGCTCTATTTTCTTGATTCAGAGAAGATTAAAGGTAGGTTGGCAGAAATTGATGCTGATAAAGAACGTAATTTCTTTAAACCTGATAATCCCAATTACTTCAATTCTGATAAGGTTATTGAATTGCAGAAACTCTTGGCGGAAATTCTTGAAAATGATTTGACCAAGATGAAATTGGTAGCGGCTGCCTGTGCCATCGAAAAAGAATGGTACACGACTCACGATGAACTTTTTAATTTGCCATCGGTTGAGTTAGCTAAAACGTTGATTTCGGGAACAACGCCTTCGGGAGAAATGCTTTTTCCGCCCATTCCCAACTTTATTTTTACTCGTGACATTGGTATAACTATCAATAACCATATTTTACTGAATCGTCCCAAAAAACAAGCTCGTACCCGTGAGGCATTGTTGGTTCAATATATTTTTTATAATCACTCAATTTTTGAAGATATTCGCCAAAACTTGATTGAAATTCCTGATAATGAGACACTTTTCTTGTTGCCAGAAGAGCAAGTGGAGGATGCTCAATCAACATTGGAAGGTGGCGATGTAATGATGGTGGCGAAAAACCATTTATTGATTGGGATTTCGGAAAGAACGACGATTTATGCTGCCAAGCAAGTCATTAAAATCTTGTTTGAGAAGAAAATTGTGGAGAAGGTAACGCTGGTAAAAATTCCCAATAAACGTGATTATATGCACATTGACACGGTTTTTACGCAAGTAAAACGGAATATGTGGGTGTTGTTGGGTTCGTTGGCAAAACCACAAATTAGAGACGAAGATGCAGCTTTGGTGAAAGCAGGTTTATTGAAGTCACAGAAAGCAGAAGAAGTTCACATCGTGCAGTTCCGTCGTGGACAAGAGCATGAACCCCGTGAAATTGAAAGTTTGGAAGAATTATTAACTGAAATTTCTATTTATGACCTTGATTGTCAGCCACATGATGTAACGTTTATTTATTCTGGCAATAATGAATTTCCGTATGGAGCAAGAGAGCAGTGGACGGATTCTTGTAATCTTTTGGCGGTGAAAGAAGGCGTGGTTATTGGTTACGACCGTAATGATAAAACGCTTGAAGCCTTCAAAAATGCTGGTTTTGAAACCGTAAAAATGGAGGATTTATTACAAGATTTTGAATCAGGCAGGAAAAATTCAGAGACAATTACTAACACATTCATTATGTTGCCATCAGCAGAATTATCCCGTGCCAGAGGAGGCTCGCACTGTATGTCGATGCCAATATTACGTTCGGAATTTTGATAAGTTGTGATTTGTGATTTAGTGAGTTGTGATTTAAAATAGGTCTCACAAATCACTAAATCACAAATCACTAAATCACAACTAATAAAAATATGCGTTCACAAACTACTTCCAACATACTAATGATTCGTCCAGTGAATTTTGGATTTAACCAAGAAACTGCCGAATCAAATGCTTTTCAAGATGCTGAATTTGGAAAGCAAAATCAAGATAAAGCTCAACAAATAGCGTTGAAGGAATTTGACGAAATGGTTGAGCAATTACAAAAGTCAGGCGTAAATGTCATCGTGATTGAAGACACTGCCGAGCCTCACACACCTGATTCTATTTTTCCGAATAACTGGATTTCTTTTCATGGAAATGGCTCTGTTATTATGTATCCAATGCAAGCCGAAAATCGTCGTTTAGAACGTCGAGAAGACATTATTGAGCAAATAGGCGAAACATTTTACATCAATCGTAGAATTGATTTGTCAGGTTCAGAAGCAGAAAATAAATTTTTAGAGGGAACAGGTTCAATGGTTCTCGACCGTAAATACAAAATTGCTTACGCTTGTTTGTCGCCACGTACCCATGAGGATATTTTGAAGGAATTTTCTGTTCAAATGAACTATGAAATTGTTTCATTTAATGCCATTGATGGCTCAGGTAAACAAATTTATCATACCAATGTAGTGATGTGTATTGGCGATATGTTTGCGGTAATTTGTCTGGAAGCAATCCCTGATTTGGATGAACGTTTGATGGTTAGAAACTCTTTGGAACAATCAGGGAAAAGAGTTGTCGAAATTACTTTGCAACAAATGAATCAGTTTGCTGGAAATATGTTGGAGGTAAAAAGTGTGAAAGGAGATAAAATTTTAGTTATGTCGAGTTCTGCTTATCATTCGCTTACCACTAAACAAATAGATATTTTGGATGATTACTGTACAATTCATCACTTTGATTTGTCAATGATTGAAGGAAATGGAGGTGGTTCTGCTCGATGTATGATGGCAGAGATTCATTTGCCAATCAAATAAATTCGAAAGTTTTTCAAGATTTTGAAGTGTCTATTTGTTAATGTTTTGTTAACGATGAAAAGCTATTTGAGGACTGAATTTATATTTGAGGGGATATTTGATTAAAATTGTATGTGCTACTTTTGATTGCGATTATTGCCTAATAATATTTACTGTTTAAAGGTCGTTAATGTTCCGATATTCAAAAACGTACAAATAATACATAATTATTGTTTGAAGCATATTTTTTGGCAATAAGGCATTTTTTAAGTAATTTGGCAAGGATATTGAAGAGTTAAACTCGGAAAAACCTAAAATTTTACTCTTAAATAGCGTATTTTAATATCAGAATTTTATCAAGCCACTTGGTTGAAAATGAGAGCATTCACCACAAAATTTTGAAATTGTGTTTGTTAAATTTCTATCAATAAGGCATTTCAATGTTTTGTTTTAATCACTAAAAATTGTTTTTTCACATCAGACCCATGAAAAAAAGTTTTTTCACATCATTAGCGTTATTGCTAATAAGCATCACTTCTTTTGCACAAAAGTCATTCCAAGAATTGATGGAATATGGTGTACAACAAAGTAATATTGGTAATCATGCTTCGGCTCAGACAGCATTCTCGCAAGCAATTGCTTTGAAACCTGAAGATGCCAATGCTTATTACAACAGAGCGGTTACAAAGGCAAACCTCAAAGATAATCGTGGAGCAATTAATGACTTTGATAAGGCTCTTGAATTGAATCCAAGATATGCAGATGCTTTTGCAGGACGAGGACAAAGTAAAGCTCGTCAAGACGACCATAAAGGTGCTTTGCAAGATTACAACAGTTGTATTGCTCTTAATCCGATTGATGCAAATACTTATTTTATTCGTGGATTGAGTAAGTCAAAATTAGAGAATTTTAAAGGTGCATTGTCAGATTTTAATAAGTCGCTTGACCTTACACCCGACAATGCTCAAGGATATACAGCCAGAGGTGTTGTAAAACAAAAATTAGAAGACTACAAAGGAAGTTTAGAAGATTTTACAAAGGCGATTGAAATTAGCCCAAAACGTTCTACTTCGTATTCTGGAAGAGCATATAGTAAAATGAAAATGGGAGATTTTAAAGGAGCAATTGTTGACTATGGCAAAGCTTTGGAAATCACACCTGAAGATGCAGAATCATTGTATTTTAGAGGATATTGCAAAAGTCAAATGGAAGATTTTCAAGGGGCTTTAATTGACTTCGACCGTGCTTTAGGACAAGACCCAGAAAATGCTACGGCATATTATGGAAGAGGTTTTGCAAAAAGTAAATTAGGAAATACAAAATCTGCCATTGAGGATTTTAATAAAGCCGTTTCGATTGGTAATATTGAAAATAATAAAGTTGTTTTCTCTGGAAGTATCACTAAACAAGTATTAGATGATTTAAGAAATGGTGTTCAAGAGCGTTTGAAAATGGCAGAAATGTCGCCAGAACGTTCAGAGGTTTATTATAATCGTGGACTTTCAAAGGCTCGCACTGGTGAGACAAAAGCAGCTATTGAAGACTACAATAAAGCAATTGCGTTGAATCCAACATACTCAGAAGCTTATTTTACAAGAGGAATGTTGAAGTCACAAATAAATGACCAACGTGGAGCAATTCAAGATTGTACAAATGCTATTAAATTGAACTCAAAATACGCTGAAGCATATTACGTAAGAGGAATTATTCGTCATGCTTTGGGTGATACTGACGGTTGTAATGACCTTAGTAAATCAGGAGAATTAGGATATACACCAGCTTATTCGGTGATTAGAGATTATTGTAATTAATAGCAGTTAACAGTTTTGCAGTTAGCAGTTATCAAAAAGCCTCACAGAATAATTCTGTGAGGCTTTTTGATGGATAATGGTTTTACTGTTAACTGATTACTGCTAACTGTTTTCTGTCATTACTCAAATCTCAAGTGCTTCACTGATTCGCCCGAACTTGCTAATTCTTCCAAAGCATCAATGCCGATTTGTAAGTGTTTATGCACGAAGTTTGTTGTTACTTTTTTGTCGCTTTCTTCGGTTTTTACACCGTCGGGAGTCATTGGGTTATCAGAAACTAATAATAATGCTCCGTGTGGTATTTTATTGGCAAAACCTACTGTGAAAATTGTAGCGGTTTCCATGTCAATCCCCATCGCACGAATATCCTGCAAATACTGTTTGAATTCTTCGTCATGTTCCCAAACACGGCGGTTGGTGGTATAAACCAAACCCGTCCAGTAATCCATTTCATGTTTTTTTATCATAGAAGACACCGAACGTTGCAAACGGAAAGAAGGCAAAGCAGGAACTTCTTTAGGCATATATTCGTCAGATGTACCTTCGCCACGTACCGCTGCGATTGGTAAAATTAAATCTCCTAAGCCCAAATTCTTTTTCAATCCACCGCATTTTCCTAAGAATAAAACGGCTTTAGGTTCAATTGCCGATAATAAATCCATGACCGTTGCCGCCATCGGTGACCCCATTCCGAAGTTAATAATGGTAATATTATTAGCAGTTGCCGTTTGCATTGGGCGGTCAGAACCTTTTATTTCTACGTCAAATTGGTCAGCGAACATTTTAACATAATTGGCAAAATTGGTCAATAAAATATACTGTCCAAAATCCTCTAATGGCATTCCTGTGTAACGTGGAAGCCAATTGTCCACAATTTCTTGTTTAGTTTTCATAAAATTATTTGTCGATTAATCGAAGGTTAAAATAGAGTTTGTAACTTGGATTAGATTCTAAAAAATATCCCCATGCCCAACGATTTAACATTACTCAACCTTCCTTCATTTGAACACAAATTAAAAAAAATCAATGACAAATTATGTATTTGGGATATTATCAGAAAAAAATATATTGTTCTCACCCCTGAAGAATGGGTGCGTCAGCATTTTATTCATTTCTTAATCAATCAACATCAATACCCCAAAAGTTTGATAAAATTAGAAAGTAGTTTAAACTATAATCAATTGCTTAAACGTACTGATATTCAGGTTTTTGACCGAACTGGGAATCTATTTATGATTATTGAGTGTAAAGCTCCTTATATCGAACTTTCGCAAGGTGTTTTTACACAAGCTGCTCAATATAATCAGGTTTTGAAAGCCCAATATTTAACCATTGCCAACGGAATGTTTTTTCATTGTTGCAAAACTGATTGGGAACAATTACGATTGGATTTCTTAGAAGATTTGCCTGTATTTAGTTAATAATTGAATTGGTTGGTTATTTGTACCCAATAAAAGTCTTTCAAAAGCCAAATTCAAACAGACTTGCTTTTGAAAAAACTGCAAGTTTTTTAATATTTATGTTTTCTATCTTACCTATATTGTCTATTTACATTACCATTGAGGTAGGATAAGAAAAATAGTGATTCAAAAGTTCCGTTTGAGTAAATCATTTTGAATCACTAAAAAAACTGCGATGGGTACAATTTAACGAACCAATTCAAATAATCGCTAAAATTTCACGAACTGATAATGAACGGAATTTATGATTATTATTCATTATCTCATTAACTTTAACCCAATAAACACAGAAAATTACCTTCGTCATGTCCAAAAAACTCCCTTTATTTCTATTAGTATTTTTCGTAATTACGTCGCTTTCGGCACAAAAAAAGACCGTTGCGACTGCTCCTCAAACAACTTATCCAACCAAGCCTAAATTGGTCGTAGGTATTGTTGTTGACCAAATGCGTTATGATTTTCTTTATCGTTATTATGATAAATATTCAGCAGGAGGTTTCAAACGTATGATGACCGAAGGTTTTAATTGCCGTAATCATCATTACGACTACGCTCCAACGGTAACCGCTGCGGGTCATGCTGCTATTTTTACAGGTTCAGTTCCTGCCATTGATGGAATTATTGGTAACGAGTGGTTTAATCAGAAATCAGGTAAAACGGTATATTGTGTAGAAGATTCTACGGTAAAAACTGTCGGTTCTGATAGTAAAGCAGGATTAATGTCGCCCAAAAATTTATTGGTTTCAACCATTACCGACCAATTAAAAATCGCTAATAATTATCAGTCAAAAACCATTGGTATTGCCTTGAAAGATAGAGGTGCAATTTTACCTGCTGGACACACGGGAAATGCTGCTTATTGGTTTGATTCTAAAAATGGCTCTTGGATTACCTCTACGTTTTATATGAACGATTTACCACAATGGGCAAAAGATTTTAATGCTCAAAAAATGCCACAAAAATATATGGTAGAAGGTTGGAAGACACTTTACCCGATTGAACAATACACCGAAAGTACGGCTGATAATCAAGTTTATGAAGGAAAATTATCGGGTGAAAAAACGCCTACTTTTCCACATGAATTGGCGGCACAAGCGGGCGTAAACTTATTGGAAGTTATCAGAACAACCCCTTTTGGAAATACTTTAACAAAGGACTTTGCCTTGGCAGCTATTAAAAATGAAAATTTAGGGAAAAGCCCTAAAACAGACTTTTTAACGGTAAGTTTTTCTTCAACTGATTATGTTGGACACGCTTTTGGACCTAATTCCATTGAAGCAGAAGATACTTATTTACGTTTAGATAAAGACATTGCGGAGATTTTGACAAACCTTGATAACACACTCGGAAAAGATAATTATTTAGTGTTTTTGAGTGCCGACCATGGTGTTGCAGATGTGCCAGGTTTTTCACAAAGTCAACATTTACCTGCGGGTGTTTTTGATAGAGGAAGTGCTTTGTCGGAAGTGAAAACTGCATTAAAAACTGCTTTTGGCGAAGGAGACTTTATCCGAGCGGAAGACAATTATCAGATTTATTTGAACAATGCCCTTTTGCAAGAAAAGAAACTTTCTTATGCCCAAGTTCATGCCGTAGTTCGTGAGGTATTATTGAAGCGTGAAGATATTGCTGATGTGATTGATTTACACAATTTAGCGAACTCAACTTTACCAGATTATCAGTTGAAAATTGTAAAAAATGGAATCAATCCACGTCGTAGTGGAGATATTATGATATTGTTGAACCCAAATTGGTTTATGGGCGGAAAAACAGGCACAACGCACGGAACACTTTACCGTTATGATACCCACGTGCCACTTTTATTTTACGGTTGGAAAGTTAGAAACGCAGAGACAACTGAGAGAACTAACATTTCAGATATTTCTCCAACCGTTGCCGATTTCTTGAATATTTTAGAACCCAATGGAAGTATTGGTAATGTGATTCAAGGAGCGAAAAAATAAATTTCTAACGATGAGTGATAAGTTATGAACGATAAGTTATTAGCGACTTAAACTCATCACTTATCATTCATAACTCATCACTACTTTGCTATGCTTTTTAGAAGAATAACCGAACAAGATGCCGATGATGTATGGAATATCATTCACACCGTTATAAAATCGGGCGATACTTGGGTATATGCCCCAGATTCGTCACGGGAGAAAATGTTAGATATTTGGTATGAAACCTCAAAATACGCCTACGTTTGTGAAATTGAAGGAAAAGTGGTTGGCACATTTTTTTTGAAAGCTAATCAGCCAGACTTAGGTTCGCACATTGCGAATGCGGGTTATATGGTCAATCCCGATTTTCGAGGAAGAGGCATTGCAGAAGCCATGTGCCGTTTTTCGATGGAAGAAGCCAGCCAGCTTGGTTTCAAGGCGATGCAATTTAATATCGTGATGGCAACCAATACAGGAGCGATTCGTCTTTGGCAAAAATGTGGTTTCGAGATTATTGGGATTTTGCCAAAAGTTTTTCAACATCAAACGCTTGGTTTAACCGATGCTTTGGTGATGTATCAGTGGTTGGGGTAACACAGACTTTAGTCTGTATTTTATTTACGTAACACAGACTTTAGTCTGTCTTTACTTACAGACTAAAGTCTGTGCTACTTAATTTGAAATTATATGTTAGAACATAATCAAAATTCAAACGTCGATTGTGATGTAGTGCTTATTGGGGCAGGAATTATGAGTGCCACTTTGGGCGTATTTTTAAAAGAATTACAACCCGATTTGAAAATTCAAATTTTTGAACGTTTAGACAAAGTAGCAGGTGAAAGTTCAGATGCTTGGAACAATGCAGGAACAGGACATTCTGCTCTTTGTGAGTTGAATTACACTCCCGAAAATGAAGATGGTAGCATTGATATTCATAAAGCCATCAAAATCATAGAATCTTTTGAGGTTTCAAAACAGTTTTGGGCGTATTTAGTAAAAGACGGTTATTTCTGTTCGCCAAAATCATTCATCAATGCCATTCCACATTGTAGTTTTGTGGAGGGTGAAGAAGATGTAACATACCTCAAAAAGCGTTTTGAAGCACTCCAAAATTGTCATTTATTTGAAGGAATGAAATTCTCAGAAGATACAAAAATACTGAAAGAATGGATGCCTTTGATGATGGATAGCCGTGAAGAAACGCAGAAAGTTGCCGCTACGCACATTGAAATTGGAACGGATGTAAACTTCGGAGAGTTAACTCGTAGCCTTTTCAATCACTTAAAGGAAAGTCATGGCGTGGAGGTATTTTTGAGTCATGAAGTGAAATCTTTAAGCCAAGATGAAGACGATAAAACGTGGACTTTGGAAATTAAAGATGAAATTAACGATGAGAAAAAATCCGTTAAAACCAAATTTGTATTTATCGGAGCGGGTGGAGGTTCATTAGATTTATTAGACGAATCGGACATTAAAGAGGGCGAAGGTTTTGGCGGTTTCCCTGTGAGTGGACAATGGTTAGTTTGTAAAAATGAGGATTTAATCAATCAACACCACGCCAAAGTTTACGGAAAAGCCAAAGTGGGTTCGCCGCCAATGTCAGTTCCGCATTTAGATTCTCGAATTATTGAGGGCAAACAAGAATTACTTTTTGGACCATTTGCAGGTTTTTCTACCAAATTTTTGAAAGAAGGTTCATATCTTGATTTACCACTGTCCATTACGGCAGATAATATTCTTCCGATGATTAGTGCAGGCTTGCATAATCTTGGTTTGACCAAATATTTAATTCAGCAAGTCACGCAAAGTTTTGAAGATAAAATTGATGCCCTTCGGGAATTTGTACCCAATACACAAGCCGAAGATTGGGAATTATCCATTGCAGGTCAGCGAGTACAAGTCATCAAAAAAGACGAAGAGGAGGGAGGCGTTTTAGAATTCGGAACAGAAATCGTTGCTTCTGCCGATGGAACAATTGCGGCTTTGTTAGGAGCATCTCCAGGAGCGTCAACTTCTGTTTCAATCATGATAGAATTAATGAAAAAGTGTTTTGCAGAACAAATGCAATCGGAAGTATGGCTCTCGAAATTGCAAGAAATGATACCATCTTTCGGAAAACATTTAGCGGACGATAAAGAACTGGCGACGAAAGTTAGAAAATGGTCGCACGGAATATTAGAATTGGCTTAGGTGATACATGAATATAAAATGTAAGCGATTTAAAGTCAGTTGATTAGCTAAAAAAAATCTGAATTTGAGGGTAATTCATACCATAAAATTCAGATTTTTTCGTTAAACTTGTTAAAAAATAGATTTTAATATAAATCCTTAATGTTTGTTTTGATAAGATGCCTGCCTAATCATCAGGAGCGTTATCTTACGTAACCCACGCTAAACTATGCAAACTCTTCTTACGAGTATTCTCCTACAAACCAACGTAATTAATGCCGATACAGTGGCAACTGCTACGACCACTCTTACAAAAACCGATGAAGAAATGAATATCCTAAACCTCTTAGAAAAAGGTGGTTGGGTAATGATTCCGATTTTTATCTTGTTTGCCATTGCTCTTTTCTTGTTTGTTGAACGTTACTTATACATCCGTAAAACGGCAAGAATGGATAATACTTTTTTGTTTTCTATCCGTGAAATGCTTGTGGGCGGAAATGTACAAGGTGCGGTGAATTACTGTAAAAATTCTCAGTATCCAATTGCACGTATGTTGGAAAGAGGTTTGAACCGTTTAGGCTCGCCAATTCGTGATATTGAAAATGCTATCGAAAATACGGCAAGAGTAGAAATTTATAACATGGAAAAAAATCTTGGAATTCTTTCTGCCATCGCTAAAATCGCTCCAATGTTTGGTTTCTTGGGTACAGTTTCAGGTATGATTCGTACATTCCATAATATTTCAGTTGCTAATAAAATCGACATCAGCACCATTGCCAGTGGTATTTATGAGAAAATGGTGACATCAGCAACAGGTTTGATGGTAGGTATTATTGCGTATTTCTTTTATACCATCCTGACTACGATGATTGACCGTGCGGTGAACAAAATGGAAATCACAGCTATTGACTTCTTGGATATTTTACATAAACCTGCAACGAAGTAGAGTTTAGGAGTTAGTGTTTAGGAGTTAGTGGTTAGAAATGGCAATAAAATTGTTCAATCTAAACTTTATACTCTAAACTTTATACTCTAAACTCTATCCTAACAATATGAATATTAGAAAAAGACATAGAGAACAGTCGGAAGTTGAAACGGGAGCATTAGCAGATATTCTTTTCTTCCTAATGATGTTTTTCTTGATGATTTCAACATTAGCAAGTCCCGATGCCATCAAATTGCTTTTGCCAGAATCTTCGACGGCTCAACAAACGGCAACGAAAGAAAATATCAGAGTAACCGTTGATGAAAATAATCAATATTTTGTAGATGATAATCTTGTCCCTTTTGAAGAATTAGAGGTTTATCTGGGAGAAGAAGCCAAAAGAAAAGGTTCAGAAACCGTTATTTTGAGAATTGCTCAAGACCGTACTGTTCAAGATTTAGCCAAAGTATATGATATTGTGGCTCGTCTAAACTTAGTGATGGTCATGGCGACAGACAAAATGTAAGGATGAATTATCTTATAATAGCTTTAAAATCAATAGCCGTTTACGCCTTCATCGTAGCGGCTATTCGTGTTTTTGGAAAGAAAGAATTGTCGCAATTGTCGGTGATAGATTTAACATTTATCTTGCTGATTTCCAATTCTGTACAAAATGCAATGGTCGGTTCAGATACGACATTGTTGGGCGGTTTTGCTGCGGCAACGGGTTTATTTGCGACCAATTTTATCTTGAAAAAATTTATGTACAATCATCAAGCAGTGAGCAAATTTATTCAAGGAGAACCATTAATGTTGATTTATGAAGGAAAAGTGAGGCATCAAGCATTGGAAGCCACAGAGTTTTCAGTGGAAGAATTAGAAGCCGCCGTTCGTGAACATGGGGTGTCGAGTATTGAAAATGTTAATTTAGCTATTTTGGAGGTTGATGGAAACATCAGTGTCATAGCCAATGATTACACTCACAAAACCACAAAAAAGAGAAAGACCAAGAAAATATTAAGATAAAGGTGAATAGATATTGGGTTTTAGGAGTTCGTGATGTAATAAATAGCAGAAAAGACAAATAATGACAATAAAAATAAGTAGATAAAAGGGACTTACATATTTCCCTAACCCCTAACCCCTAACCCCTAACCCCTAACCCCTAACCCCTAACATGAGTGACTTACAAATACTTTTTGAACATATATTTTACAATGATGATTTCATCAAGATTTTAGCTTCAACCGCTGTTGGTGCATTAGTTGGACTTGAGAGAGAATATCGGAGTAAATCGGCTGGCTTACGGACATTCACTTTGATTTCAGTAGGTTGCACCATTTTTACAATTCTCTCGGAAAAAATGGGAATTACTACTTCCCCCGACCGTATTGCTGCCAATGTTGTTACAGGTATCGGTTTTTTAGGTGCTGGGGTTATCTTCAAAATGGACGACCGTGTAAAAGGACTCACCACCGCTACCATTATTTGGGTGACAGCCTCTTTAGGCATGGCAATTGGCGATGGTCATATTTTATTGTCATTTTTAGGGACAATCGTTGTGTATATTGTTTTGGGTCTTTTTGTGAAATTGGAAGTGATTATGGAAAAATACGGGCGTACTCGTAATTACAAAATCATCTGTGATTATTCGCCTGATGCTTATAAGAAATTAGAAAGTATTTTTGAGCAATGTAACCTAACGGCTAAGCGTGAAAAACAAATTGTCACGAAAGAAACTTTAACCAGTAATTGGTCGGTTCGTGGTCGTAGTTCAAAACACGACAAATTAGTGAAAAAGTTAATGGCGGATAAAGATATTCGAGAATTGGAATATTAGGTCATTAATCTAAAGTTTATCAGTAAAACTGCCCTAAAATATTCAAATCCAGTTCTCTAAGACTCCTTAATTTCCTTCTTGATACTTCCACTTCCTTTCCATTTTTCATCACAAATGATGAATTTATTGAATCAAAATGGCTGATGTATTGTGTATTAACCAAAGTTTTGCGGTGAATACGGACAAAGCCATGTTTTTCTAATTTTTCCGATAGAGACTTCAAGGTTTGGCATAACAAAATCTTGCGACCATTCTTGAAATACAAATAGGTATAATTGACCTTCGCTTCCATTAAAATAACATCATCAGGAATGACTTTTCCGACGGTTTTACCATTGATGACAAGCTGAATATGCTGGGTTGGGTTCATGTTTTAGAGATAATTTGGGATAGTAATTAACTACCCAAAATTGGCGATAAGCCCTAAAACAAAAAATCCCCAATATTGGGAGGAGGGGGGATTATTTTATTTGTTTACAATATACTTTCTCCTTTTTTATCAATCCAATACCATAACCCATTGCTAAAAAGCAAAGTGCTTCAATTATCATTCTAAAAATACTTATTTTGTAAAATAATATAGTATTATCTTTAAAAAGGGCTTTTGTGATAAAATAAATAAAAATAGATAGTGAATTAGAGATGAATAATCCTGATGAAAAATAGAAAACAGGGCTTTTAAAAATATTTCGTTTGAATACTTCTTTACTTTCTTTCGAAAAATATAAGCCTGATAAGAAAATATTCCAAAACGAAACAATTAACGAACCGTAAGTTTGTGCGTCTTTATAACCTTCAAAAAAAAAGGTATTTAGTAATTCTATACAAGCTAAAAAAACACCGAAGAAGAAGATTTTATTTATTTTTAGAATCTTAGAGAAATACACCGATATAAATATCAATTCATTAATATAGAAAAAAGGGGAGGTGAAAAATGTGTTACTTATCTCCAATTTTTCGAGTACCAATAAAATAAATTCGGTTCGTTGGTTTGCTAAATAAATGATAATATTTTCGAGAAAGGCAATTGAAAAGGCTATTAGTGCATACCAAAAAAGAGGTTTATAGTTAGAGTTTCGTAAATAAATAGATGGTTGTTTGATTAAAAATATTAAAAGGAGTATTCCTCTTGAAAATAAGAGAAATACTCCAACATTAATTACTAAATATCCATATTCTCTTTCTGTCATTTTTTAAGTTGGGATTTTGACTTTAGTACCATCTCCACCAGCTCCATCATCTCTACATATATCCTTTGATATTTCAATAACGATTGAATCATTTTCACAAGGATAAACTACCAAAGAATTAATTAATTGTGTATCACAAATTGCGATTATGACTTCTTTAGAAATAGCAAACTCTCCTACTTCCAAAGGAATATCTTGATTAAACGGTTTAAAGTCACAATTCTTTCCATTACTTTTTAATTTTATCAATAAACCATCTGAATTTTCTACTTTAGAAAGGCACCTTCTCCTTGAAATACAGCAAAAAAAGACTTTCTCTCTATTGTGTTCATCTCTTATTCTTTGATGAGCTACATAACCTTCAATATCTTGCTGTTTTTGTTTCACTATCAAAGGCCAAGCAGGAGACAGATATGTAAATGTAGGCTCAATATAAGTCAAATAATGACTCATCTCTAATAATTTAGACATATTCTTACTATTTAGTTGAAAAAAAGTTTTTAAGTTCAAAGTCTTGATAAGCACTTGTTACTAAAAAATTCTCGTAATTATAAATTGGAGAAAAATATGTGATTTCATTTAGTGTAACCTGTAAGAATACATAATCTTTCTTGTTTGAATTGACGGTGACTATTTCATAATTAGGTTCTTTATGATTCAGCATCATTAATTTGCCATCGACCTTTATATATAAAATATTCTGTATTCCAAGTGGCTCTTGTATTCCAAGAAAAGTAAGTTGATTTTCTTTTTCTTCGAAAAAAATAAATTCAAGTTTTACTTGTCCATCCACCTGAGCAGGCAAGTAATATGTTGAACCATAGGTATTTGTCTTTGAAAGGATTTCATCAAAAGAGCAATACCTTGTTCTGTAATTCGCCTTTTCACCATATAGCTGTAACTGATTTGGATTGACTTTGAAATAATTTTCTAATAAAGAATGTTTTTGAAACGTCACGAATTCTGCAAATTCCTTTACCATCAATTCATCTTTTAGACCTGTCGTAATATAACTCTGTAAAGGTTTTTCAAGAAAATCTTCAGAAATGAAACCTTTGCTTTGAGTAGGCAAAAAGTTCGTCACAAAATCTATTTTTACTTTTTTCTCATTCGCAATCTGGAAATTATTATGTCTATTAATCAATTCATTATAAACCCATGCTACTTTACAAGTCGTTTCTGAATTACGAGGGTCAAGGGTTAATATCCAAAATTTATTATCTATATTTTTATAACCTTGTACGACAAATGTATGTAGGGTTGAAATGCTAAAAAGTGGATAAAAAATTCCGTTAAAAATGATTGGTGAATTCGCAGATATACATTTCTCAATAAACTCTTTGGGAGGGAATAAACTTGATTGATATTGAGTACAGCCTATTTTATCTAATATTTCCTCTGAAAATAATTTTTCAAAGTATTTTTTATTAGAAGGCATTGTACTACGAATGTATCTATGCGATGCATCCTCATTAGTCAAATATTGATTGATTAAATCTCTTAATTTTATTTGACTTATTAAGATTTTCTGCTGTTTTGCAACCATATCAATACTTGAAGCCCAACATAATTCAGATTCAACCATTTTGATAGTAGAGTCTAAAACAGGACGTATAAGATGTAATTGTTCATCCATAATTTTATATTAACCGCATCTCCAAAGCCTTAACAACAGCTTCAGGTGCAGAATTAACGTGGAGTTTTTCGTAAATATTTTTAATGTGTGAATGTACTGTGCTGAATTTGATGTCGCAGGCATCGGCTATCATTTTGTAGCTCATGCCCTTTACCATACAGCCTAACACTTCTTTTTCCCGCTGAGTCAATTCTATAAATGTGGGTTGTATCCGAACGAATTGACTCTGAAACATGGCTAATACTTTGGCAGCAATATTGGGCGAAAGATGAGACCCTCCTGCTTGTACTTCCTCTATTGCTTGCACGTATATCTCTGGATTGGGGTTTTTGACTACGTACCCGTTTGCCCCAGCACAAATTGCCTTGAAAATATGGTCTTCGTCTTCATAAACTGTCTGAATTAAAACTTTTATGTTTGGATAGACTTTTTTTATATCAATCATGGCTTCAATGCCTGTGATGTGGGGCATTTGAATATCCATCAATACTACGTCGGGGTGATGGGTTTTCATTGCCCAAAGGGCATTTCGAGCATCTGAAAATGACCCTGCCAACCAAACACTATCAGAACTCGCCAGATACATCGAAAGGCTTTCCCGTAGGTTTTTATTATCTTCAAATAGCACAACCCGAATCATAGTTTTATCGTTAATTAGAGAATTGATTTTGGATAATAGCGTATAGACTTTCGTTTTTATCATCACCATTGTTTTGCCTTCTTTTAAAATTCTTGCTACAAAACTATGGTGAATAATCTACCCAAAAAATCCCCAATATTGGGGAGAAAAAATCCTTAAAATAAGGGTATTTCTAATAAAACTTTTGTCCCAATTCCTGCAACCGAGTCAATATTTAGCTTCATTTCGTTGTTTTCTGCTCGTTCTTCAAAATTGCGTAAACCATTTCCTTCAGTAATTAGATTTTGGTCGAAGCCAATACCATTATCGCTTACTTCAATGATTATCTGATTGTTTTCCATCACAATTTTTACCTCAACTTTGGTTGCTTTTGAATGTTTTACAACATTGTTAATCGCTTCTTTATAAATCATGTAAGCATTTTTTCGGGCATCCATTGTAAGTGAGTTTTTATTGCTATCTATTTGATTGTCAAAATATAGTGAAATTCCTTTTGCCGCTAATACTTCGGTGGCAAAGCCTCTCATACGGTCAATAAATTTTTGAAAGGCATCATTTTTAGCCTGTATCGCCCAAATGGTATCTTGCATTAATTGTACAGATTCAGTAGAATTATTCGTGATTTTATCAAGAATAGGCAACAGTTCTGGTGGTGATTTTCTACGGAGTAATTCAACAAAAATGGCAATACTATTGAGGTTAGAACCTACTTCATCGTGCAAATCGGCAGCAATTCTGTTTCTAACATCTTGTAGTTTTAGTTTTTGTCGGAGATTGTATAATGAGAAAAAATAAATGGCAATACCAATCAAGAAAAGAATATAGATAATGATTGAAGGCAAAAAATAGCCTTCTTCCCAAAAAACATTAGGAATGGTAATGGATACTTTACTAATCGTTTTTTTATCAAGTGGATTTGTACAAATTTCCAAGAAATAGTTACCCCCAGCTAACGGAGGTATTTGTACGATAGGTTCATGACCAAGCTCCATCCATTGGTTATATTTTTCAGTATTGGAAATTCTGAAAAAGTAGGTCAAAGTTTGATTTTTAGGAATAAATTGAAGTGTAATTACCTCATTGTATTTGAGTAGAATTTTATTGCGTTCAAGTGTTTTATTTATAGAATCTTGCGAAATATCTCCTTTTTTAAAATGCCAAATACTCTTTATTTGTAAGTTCTGAGTGAAAGCTGAACTTGACAAAAATATAAGGTAAAGTAATATTAAGGGTAGTTTTTTCAAAGTCTTAGGTCAGGTAAATATTTAATAATGAGCGATTTATCATAAATATAAGGGTTTTGTTGGGATTACTTTAAATAATGAACTATTATTTATTGAGCGGTAACAAAAAGAGGGTTCAGCCTAAAATCTGAACCCTCCTGATACATTCATTCGTATTTTATATAAACGTATTAATCAATAAAACGCCTAAAAGTCCAACCAAAGACACAATGCTTTCCATCATCGACCACGAGCGAAGGGTGTCTTTTATACTCAAATTAAAATATTCTTTAAATAACCAAAATCCTGGGTCATTCACGTGCGAGAACATCAAACTGCCTGAGCCAATCGCTAAAACCATCAATTCTGGATTAACGCCCGACTGTATTACCATTGGGGCAATGATGCCTGCCGTTGTTAGCCCTGCTACTGTTGCTGAGCCAACGCAAACCCGTATAATTGCGGCAACTAACCAACCCGTAATCAATGGATTAAAAGGTAAATCTTTCAAAATGCCCGCAATTTCATCACTAACGCCACTTTCTATTAAAATTTGTTTTAATGCTCCCGCTCCACCAATAATCAAGATAATCATAGATACATCTTTGACGGCATCGGTATAAAACCCCATAATTTTTTTCATGGAAATACCTCTATTTAGCCCAAGCGTGAAAGTCGCAACGATTAATGAAATGAGCATGACGATAGCAGGGTCACCCACAAAAGCACTGAAAGATTTAACAGATTCATTATCCTTTGCTTTAAAAGTAAGAATAGTTGTTAATGCCAATAAAATAACAGGCAGGAGAGAGGTAGCGAAACTATTAAACTTACTTGGTAGCTCTTCTTGTGGCATCGTTTCATTTTGGAAAGCCGCCAAAGGTTTTGAATGTATTTTTTTGAGTGTTAAGGCAAAAACGGGACCTCCTAAAATAATGGCAGGAATTGCAATTACCAAACCATAAAGTAACGTAACACCCATATTGGCATTAAACTGTGCTACTAAAGCCGCAGGAGATGGATGCGGAGGTAAAAAACCATGTGCAACTGATAAAGATGCCAACATCGGAAGCCCTAAATACACCGCAGGAAGTTTATATTGATTAACAACCGAAAAAATCAATGGAATCATCAATACAAATCCTACATTGTAAAATAAGGGAATACCAATGATAAAACCAGTACAAACAAGTCCCCAATGAATATATTTTTCGCCAAAAATACTCATCATTACAGAGGCTATTTTTTGTGCTGCTCCACTTTCAGCTACAATTTTTCCTAACATTGCTCCCAAAGAAATTACAATGACCAACGAGCCAAGCATATCGCCAATGCCCTTTTGGAGTGATTTTCCGAGGTTTTCTAAAGGAACACCCATGCAAATACCCGCCACAATAGAAGTGATTAGGAATGCCAAAAAAGGATTGATTTTACCCCAAGTGATAAGAAGGACTAAAAGCCCAATACATAGAAAAATGGTAATTAGAGTCATGTATGCAATTAGTAATTAACAGTGAATAATTAACCGTAAATAGTAAGTTTAATTTTTAGATACAGTTTAAGTCTTAAATTTATTACTTTTTATGTTAATTGTTATAGGCTTGTATGGAGACTTTTTATTTAAAGTATCTAAATAAAACGTTCCAAATCAGACTAACACGTATTTTATCGGGTATTATTGAGTACTTTCTCTTGACATTTAAAATACAAACAGTTATCTTTGCACCTCTATTTACAAAAAAGATTTTAAACAAACACATAATATGCTGATTATCAATATCAAAGAAAACGAGTCAATCGACAAAGCGTTAAAAAGATTCAAGAAAAAATTTGAAAAAACGGGCGTAGTAAAGGCACTTCGCAGACGTTCGGCTTTTGAAAAACCATCAATTAGCCGTCGTACTGAGATTATCCGTGCTTCATACAAACAAAGAATGTACGGTAACGAAGAATCTTAGGTCATTGATTTTATTTCTAATAACATTATTTTATGTTATCAATTTAATCGTGAATTAAGCCGATAACCGTCAGCATCAAAAAGCGTTAGAATTAACTGTAAAGTTTGTTCTAACGCTTTTTTATTGGAAATTTACAGAGTAAAATAGACCACAGATTGTACGGATTTAAAGGATTTTCACTGATAAAGAATATTATGATTTACTATCTTAAAATATAAAAATCAGTGTGAATCTGTTAAATCCGTACAAATCCGTGGTCTATTTTTATCAGAATTAACTTATGAATGAAATAATCTCTTTTTTTCTCAAATACATCAAGTACGAAAAACGTAGTAGCGACCATACCGTGACTGCTTACGGCATTGATATGAAGCAATTTGATGAATATTTGGTGAAATCTTACGACTTCCATCACCCAGAATTAGCGGATTTTCAGATGATTCGCTCTTGGATTGTGTCGATGGCAGAAATGAAAGTGGAAAATCGTTCTATCAATCGTAAAATTGCTACTTTACGGACTTTCTACAAATTTCTTTTGCAGAAAAAAGTTATAGAAAAAGACCCAATGCTGAAAATTTCGGTACTGAAAACTTCAAAAAATATCCCAGAATTTATCCGTGAAAAAGAATTGGATTCATTGTTAGATGATGTAGGATTTCCAGATGATTTTGCGGGTGTGCGAGATAAATTGATTTTGGAATTATTGTACGGAACGGGAATGCGTTTGTCCGAAATGATTGATTTGAAGGAAACGGATATTGATTTTTATAATCGAACGGTTACGGTTTTGGGTAAACGCAACAAACAAAGAATTATTCCGATTAGTCAGTCATTGGTAAAATTGATTCAAGACTACCAAAACTTTAAAAATACAGAAGGCTTAACGCATGAATATTTAGTAGTTTCTGAAAAAGGGAATCAGGCTTATCCCGTTATGATTCAGCGAATTACGAAGAAATACTTGTCATTAGTAACAACTTTGGTAAAGAAATCGCCCCATATTTTACGACATTCCTATGCTACGCATTTACTCAATAATGGAGCTGAATTAACGGCAATCAAAGACCTTTTAGGACATTCTTCGCTTTCTGCGACTCAGGTTTATACGCATAATTCAATGGAGAAAATCAAGAAGATTTATGAGCAGGCACACCCGAAGGCGTGAGGTTTGAAAAATATTATTTATCAATACACATCACAATAGTTACTCAAATAATAACGGAATTATCTACAATTTGTCGCAAGACAAAATTAGACCACGGATAGAACAGATAAAACAGATTTACACTGATTTTTCTTTAAATTTATCCGTGTAAATCCGTTGAATCAGTACAATCTGTGGTCTAATTTTATTCTGCGACAAATTGTAGATAGTTCCGAATAATAAACAAAAGACTTGACAAAATTGCCAAGTCTTTTGTTTATAGAATTATCTAAAATCTTCCTCATCTTCATCAAATTTGAAATTATCCAAATCGAATAGAGAATCGGTTAAATCTTTGAATTGCAAGCCTTTTTCTAAGGTTTTTTTCGAGATAATTGAGAATTCTGATAAACCGTGTAAGACAAATTCCATCATAAATAACTTCTCACGACCTTGCATTTGAGGATAAACTTTTTCGATTAAATCGTCTAATCCATCAATCGTTCTTAATCTCGCTGAATAATCAGCATCGGTACTATCATTGAAAATATCCATCATATTTCCATCCATAAACCAGTCGATAATAGGTTTATATGGATTCTTACCCGCCTTATCTTTTGCAGCCTTTTTGATTTTTTCTGGGTCAGGGAAATAGTTTAAAAATTGTGTTCTGATGGCTTTGCCAATCAGGTTTTGAGCCACAATAACAGGGCCTTCTACTTCGCCTTCATAAACTAATTCTACTTTTCCACAAACAGCAGGAATTACGCCAATTAGGTCGGCTACACGCACATAAGTTTTATCTTCGCCATTCAATAAAGCACGTCTTTCTGCCGCAGAAACCAAGTTTTCATAAGCCGAAATTGTCATACGAGCCGATACGCCCGATTTAGCATCTACAAATTCAGAAGCACGAGCCTCAATAGCAATTTGCTCAATTAAATCGTCCATGATATGGTTGGTCGTAACCATTTCTTCTTGTCCGTCTTTCAATTTTGCCTCTTGCAAAGTAATCTTTTTGCCAATCTCCAACGTCTTTGGATAATGGGTAACTATCTGAGAATCAATACGGTCTTTTAACGGCGTAACGATTGAGCCACGATTGGTATAATCTTCTGGATTGGCAGTAAAAACAAACTGCAAATCCAAAGGCAAACGAATTTTGAAACCACGAATTTGAATATCTCCTTCTTGCAAAATATTGAACAACGAAACCTGAATACGAGCCTGTAAATCAGGTAATTCATTAATTACAAAGATACAACGGTGCGAACGTGGAATGAGTCCAAAGTGAACAACTCGCTCGTCTGAATAAGGTAATTTCAACGTTGCCGCTTTGATGGGGTCAGCATCGCCGATAAGGTCAGCTACTGAAACATCAGGCGTTGCTAATTTTTCGGTATAACGGTCGTCACGGTGCATCCACGTTACGGGCGTTAAGTCTCCGTGTTCAGCGATTAAATCTTTGGCAAAACGTGAAAGTGGTTGCAAAGGGTCATCATTCAATTCCGAACCTTTGACAACGGGAACGTATTCGTCCAAAAGATTAACCATTAAGCGAGCGATACGGGTTTTTGCTTGTCCACGAAGCCCCAAAAGATTGATGTGGTGTTGAGATAAAATTGCTCGTTCAATATCAGGAATTACGGTATCTTCAAAACCCCAAATTCCTTCAAAAACCTTCTCTTTGTTCTTGATTTTTAGGATAAGATTATCACGCAATTCGTCTTTGATAGACTTCGGTTTATATCCAGACGCTTTCAACGCACTAAGCGTATTGATTTTCAAAAGGTCTTCTGATGTTAGGTTTTTGTATGGCATTATAATTGGTTTTATGCTTTCTTATGTTTGTTAAATTCTATATAAATAAAATGTAGTGGTCTTAAACTCTTAAACCGTTTCTTTTATTTACGCTTAAACAATGAAAAGGAGTTATAGATTATTCCCCTCTGTACTATTTTTTAGGTTCATTTATGTTTAAACTTTTATTCATTATTCTCTAAAATCTATTCTCTATCATCTAACATCTTTACGACGATTGTTCTCATAATCCTCAAAAATAAACTCTCCAAGCCCTTTCAACGAAGAATAATATGCTCGTCCGTTGTTGATTTTGGTAAATTCTTGGACAAATTCTTTTAAATATTCATCTCTTGCAATCATGAATGTGGTTACAGGAATTTTCAATCTTCTACACTGTGCGGCTAATGTGAGCGTTTTATTCAGAATTTTTTTATCTAAGCCAAACGAGTTTTTATAATATTTGATTCCTTCTTTCAAACAGGTTGGCTTGCCGTCGGTAATCATAAAAATTTGCTTGTTTTTATTCTTTCTTCTTCTCAATAAATCCATCGCCAATTCCAATCCTGCAACAGTATTGGTATGATAAGGACCCACTTCCAAATAGGGTAAATCTCTCACCTGAATCTGCCAAGCATCATTTCCGAAGACAATAACGTCCAACGTATCTTTGGGATATTTGGTCATAATGAGTTCCGCCATCGCCATCGCTACTTTTTTGGCGGGCGTAATTCTATCCTCACCATAAAGAATCATCGAGTGCGAAATGTCAATCATTAACACCGTAGAAGTTTGGGCTTTATACTCTTTGTCCATGATTTCGAGGTCATTTTCAGTAAGCATAAAATTCTCAACGCCATTATTAATTTGTGCATTTCGGATTGATTCAGTCATGGCAATTTGCTCCATCGAATCCCCAAATTGAAATTCTCTGCGGTCGGTATTATTTTCATCGCCCGTGCCTTGGTAGGGAGTTCTGTGATTTCCAGAATTATTAGTTTTCTTTAATTTTCCGAAAATCTCATCCAAAGATTGTTTACGAATTGACTGTTCGCCCTTTGCCGTGAGGACTTGTTGCCCTTCGCCATCTTCGTTTTTTTCTTCTTTGATGTAGCCTTTGTCCTTCAAATCTTGGATAAAATCGGCAATTCCATAAGATTCATCGGTGAGATTATATTGCTTATCCAATTGCGTAATCCACGACAAAGCCTCGGAGACATTTCCAGCCGTCATGGTAATTAATTGATTGAAAATATCAAGCAATTGGTCGAACTTGGCTTTTTTGCCATCTTCCTGTTCGGAGGGTATAAATTCTGAGAAACGATAGCCTAACATGATTATTACGGTTTATATAAACTGAAACACAAAGTTGATAGAATGGGTTTAAAATTAGGGGGATAAAATAAAAAATCCATGCAATTAGTTTGCATGGATTTTATTTTGGAAATATTACGCATTTTATTATAATGTATTCCCGAATAAATTATGAGATAAACACGCTAATTAATTCTACAAAGTTTTAGGCTGATAAACCTTCACAACGCCATCATTTTCGCTACTAACAACTAATAAACTTTTTTGAGTTGGACTGTTTTTAGCAGGAATAAATAAAACGCCTTCAGGAGCATCGCCACATTTTACTAATTGTAAAAATACAGGTGCTTTTGGATTAGAAATGTCATAAATTGCAACCGCATCTACTCTTTCCATACCCACAAAAGCCACTTTTTTATTACCTACCATTCCCGTTGCAATTCCCTCAGGTTCAACCGATTTATCATCACTACGGGCATCATCATAAACTCCTGCGGCGATTACTTTTGTGTCTAATTCGTTTTTGCTATCAAAAACTAACGCTCCATCATTGCCATTCCAAACACTAAACGAACGAGCTCCTAACGAATATAATTGGTCAAAATCACCATCACCGTCGGTATCACCTAAAGTCGTTGTTACATTCAAACGACCAGCTTTGGCATCAGTTTTAAAAGTTGCATCTGGGAAAGCCGTCGCATCTAATTTTAAGGCACTAACTCTTTTGATTTCAGCAAATGCCGTGTATTCTCGTGAATCGCCTTCATTAGCCGTAAATAAATAAGGGATACCACCATTTTCTACCACCGAAATCGCATCAGGCTGATACATACCTTTGATATTCCACTTATTGGCAGCCACCAAATTGTCTCTATCACTGATGTCAACGGCGTTACCATCAACGTTATAATCCTTAAAACCAAGTGGTAAAATGCTCGTAATGGCTTTCGTTTCAAGGTTTATTTTAGCAATAGCATTATTTTCTTGAAGGGTAACCCAAGCTGTTTTTGAATCGTCAGAAACAGTAATGTATTCAGGTTCAATATCTTGAGCAAAGCTTGCATTTAATCCAAAAATTCTAAAACCTTTAGCCGTTAAACTGGCTTGTTGACTACTGAAAGATGAAAAATCTAAAGTCGAAACAGAATAATTATCATTAACTGAAATAATAGAAATTGTTCCTAAAGGGTCATTTTTATAAGTAGCATTGGGTTCGCCTTCGTTGGCAGTTAAAATAAATCTACCATCGGGCGAATACGTTATCATATCAGGTAAAGCTCCAACGGTGATTGTTTTAACTTCCTTATAATCAGTAGTATTAAATACAACAACTTTGCCTGTTGCTTGCTTGTCAACCGATTCAATAGCGGCTGCCAATTTACCATTTGATACCGCAACACTGTTGACTGCCCCACCATACGGAGTCATGCTAATAGAAGCAATTACGCTCATTTTGGCTGGGTCTGTAAAATCAATGACATCAATTTTATTGACCGTTCCATTATTGACAACAAAGAGTTTGTTGGTTGCGGGGTCATAAGCAGAAATTTCGGCAGCACCAACATCACCTATGTCTATTGTGCCTATTTCGGCAAAAGTGGCAGCGTCTTCATTGACAAAAAACTCCGCTTCGTTTTTATCACAATTGGACAAAAGGAACAAAAATGAAAGAGAGAGGATTACTAAAGATTTTTTCATGAGTCTATTTTTTTACAAAACTATTCTTGAAAAAACAGACGTATGTTAAAGAAATATTAACGGTAGGTTAATTTTAAAAGTGACCTTATTGATAGTAATTCACTTTCTTGAAATGGTAGAAGTCGCAATAAATACAATATTGGCAAGGGTTTTGAACATCAATTGACGACAGATATTCTCAAAAATTTATATTCGAAAATCACGAGAAATATTCCCATGTTATAATAAAAACGTAATAGTTGCGGAGGATTGTTTGTTGTCTTTTGGGTTGAGGAGGTGAAATTGGTATCTTTGCTTTTGGGAAATTCAATAATGATACAACATTATGGCTTTAAGAGATAAATACATAAATCCATTTACAGATTTTGGTTTCAAAAAACTGTTTGGAACAGAACTTAACAAAGATTTACTGATAGATTTTTTGAATGAAGTTGTATTGCCCAAAGAACGAAAAATCAAGGACTTGACCTACGCTAATAGTGAAAGGATGGGACGTACTACACTTGACAGAAAAGTGATTTTTGATTTGTATTGTGTAGGTGAAAATGATGAGCGTTTTATCGTTGAAATGCAAAAGGCGAAGCAGAATTATTTCAAAGACAGAAGCGTTTATTATGCTTCATTTCCAATTCAAGAGCAAAGTATTAGGGGCGATTGGAATTTTAAATTAGCAGAAGTTTATACTGTTGGTATTTTAGATTTTGTCTTTTCTGAAGATGAAAATGAAAAAACGGTTAGACATGAAGTGAAATTAAAAGACCAAAATTGTAAGGTATTTTATGATAAATTGACTTTCATTTACCTTGAAATGCCCAATTTTATTAAAACAGAAGAGGAGTTAGAAACAACTTATGATAAATGGTTGTATGTACTTAAACATCTTTCTGAATTAGAAAAACGTCCGCAAAAATTACAAGAAAAAGTATTTGAGAAGCTATTTAAAGCGGCAGAAATTGCCAAGTATTCACCCATTGAATTAGATGAATATGAAAATAGTTTAAAACAATATCGAGATTTAAAAAATGCAATGGATACTTCTCATAATGACGGAAAAATAGAAGGAAGAATTGAGCAAAAAATAGAAGGAATAATTAAAGCTCTCAGAAGAGGGAGATTAACGATAGACGAAATTTTGGAAGATTTTGAGGTCTCAGTTGACTTTGTTTTGAAAATTAAAGAAGAGAATAACTTATAATTTAGCGTATAATACAATAAACATAATAAATTTAACCTGCTGTTGTAAAGCAGATAATCCAAGCAGGAATAGGATAACTATTCACTAAAAAAATGAAAGTATTAAAATTCGGAGGAACTTCTTGTGGTACTATTGACAGTATCCAAGCGGTGTTAGGCATCATCAAAAGCAAACAAGCAAAAGGTGAGCAAGTCGCAGCAGTATTTTCAGCAATGGGTGGCGTGACCAACCAGTTATTGAAAGCAGGAGATTTAGCGTCGGTAGGAGATACCACCTATTTTGACTTAGTTAAAGAGATTGAAAATCGTCATTTCACAGTTGTACGTGCCTTAATTGACGTAAAATCTCAGTCGAAAGTATTCGCAAATATCCGCACCACTATCAACGAATTAGAGGATTTACTGAAAGGTGTCTCGCTGATTCGTGAAATTTCTGACCGAACCTCTGACCTTATCGTCAGTTTCGGAGAACGTCTTTCTACCACCTTGATTTATGAAATTCTTCATGCACAAGGCGTTGATTGTCAGTTTTTAGATGCCCGAAAAGTCATTCGTACCGATGGTAATTTTGGCATGGCGGCGGTGAATTTCGAGGTAACGAACGCTCAAATTCAAACGTATTTCTCGAAAACAAAATCACTACAATTAATTACAGGTTTTATTGGTTCGACCGAAAAAGGCGAAACCACAACACTTGGTCGTGGAGGTTCTGATTATACAGGTTCAATTTTCGGGGCGGCTTTAAATGCGGAAGAAATCGAAATTTGGACAGATGTGGACGGCATGATGACCGCCGACCCACGCAAAGTGAAAAATGCGTTTACCATTCCGACCATCACGTATTCGGAAGCGATGGAATTGACACATTTTGGGGCGAAAGTGATTTATCCGCCTTCGTTGCAACCCGCTTTTGCCAAAAATATCCCGATTAGAGTTCTCAATACATTCAATACCGATTTTATTGGAACGGTCGTAAATCGTGCCGCAGAGCCATCAGAATACATTATTACGGGTATCAGTTCAATTGATAATTTGGCTTTGGTCAACTTACAAGGTTCGGGTATGATTGGCGTTGCTGGGGTTTCAGCCAAGTTATTTACCGTTTTAGCGAAGCACAAAATTTCCGTTATTTTGATTTCGCAAGCCTCATCCGAACACTCAATATGTTTTGCCATTGAGCCTTCTGCATCGGTTGCGGTAAAAGCATTGTTGGAAGAAGAATTCAAAGCTGAAATTGCCGATGGCGATGTAGAAGGCATTGATATTCAAGAAAATCTGTCGGTAATTGCCGTTGTGGGCGAAGGAATGCGTCGTCATACAGGCGTAAGTGGGAAATTATTCTCGGTTCTGGGTAAAAATGGAATCAACATTATTGCTACGGCACAAGGTTCATCAGAATTGAATATTTCCGTGGTAATTGAGAAAAAGGATATTTCAAAAGCCTTGAATGTTATCCATGATTCGTTCTTCTTCTCGCAAGCCAAAACCTTAAACCTTTTCTTGGTAGGAACAGGTTTAATTGGTAAAGCATTATTAGAACAATTGCAAGGACAAGAAAATTATTTATCGAAATACAAAGCCTTGAAAATCAATTTGGTGGGCGTGATGAATTCTCGAAAAATGCTCATTGATCCACAAGGAATTGACTTAGGTTCGTGGGAAGAAGAACGTGATTCAAAAGGGAAACCTGCTGAAATTTGGGCATTTGTAGAAGAAGCCAAACGGTTAAATTTACCCAATTCAGTCTTTGCAGATTGTACCGCTAACAAAGAAATTCACAACTATTATTTAGGATTATTTGAAGCGAACATTTCGGTAGTAACGCCCAATAAAGTAGCCAATTCGGGACGTTACGAAGATTATGCTTTGTTGCACAGAACAGCGTTGAAAAAAGGCGTAAAATTCTTGTACGAAACCAACGTAGGAGCGGGTTTACCCGTAATCAATACGCTACAAGGCTTGATTTCTTCGGGTGATAGATTTGAGAAAATCGAAGGCGTTTTATCAGGAACATTGTCGTACATTTTCAATAATTTCAAAGCAGGCGTTAAGTTTGCCGACATCGTAAAAGAAGCCAAAGTAAAAGGTTATACCGAACCAGACCCAAGAGAAGATTTGAGCGGAATGGACGTAGCCCGTAAGATTTTGATTTTAGGTCGTGAAATAGGCTTAAAATTAGAGCCAGAAGACGTTACAATCGATAAATTATTGCCAGAAAATTGCGAACAAGCCCCAACCGTTGAAGATTTTTTCACGGAATTAGAGGTTTCAAACGCTTATTTTGAAGCAATGGTAAACGAAGCAGAAGCCAAAGGCGAAGTGCTAAGATTCATTGCGACTTTGGAAAATAACAAAATCAACATTGGTGTAAGAAGTATTGGAAAAACACATCCATTCTATATGATGGACGGAGCCGATAACGTGATTTCATTCACCACAAAACGCTACCACGACCGCCCATTGGTCATCAAAGGCCCAGGAGCAGGAGCAGAGGTGACGGCATCAGGTGTGTTTGCGGATATTGTGGCAATTGGGAGCTATTTGGCTTAGACAAATATTTTATGATAAATTTAATAAAAATTAGAAATTTCAAATCCATCAGAGAAATGGAGTTGAAGCTCTTGCCTATCAATGTCCTGATTGGTGCTAATGGTGCGGGTAAAAGTAATTTTATTAATTTTTTTAAACTAATATATAATATTTACACTCAAAACTTACAGAACTATATTGCAGAAGAAGCGGGGGCAGAAAATATTTTATATAATGGATTAAAGGAGTCTGAACGTCTTTTAGGGAGAATTGAGTTTGATAAAACCAATGCTTATTCTTTTACCCTGAAGCCAAACCAACAGGGGAATCTATTTTTTGAATATGATATAACCCGATTTTATCATGGATTTGGAAAAACGGGTTGGGATGAAATACCACTTGGAAATGGATATTTAGAAAGCAGGTTAAAAAATGAAGAAGGTGGAAGATATAAGTATGTGAAAAAATATATGTCTTCATTTAAAATTTTTCATTTTCACGATACCAGTAAAACGGCAAAAATTAAGCAAAAAGGTAATATTGATGATAACCAATATTTATTTGAAGATGCTGGGAATTTAGCTGCTTTTTTGTATTTTCTTCAAGAAAAACATCCTAAAAGTTTCATAAAAATAGAAATGCTTATTAGGTCTGTTGCTCCATATTTTGACTGTTTTGTGTTAGAACCTGACAAAATTAGAGAGGATAAGATACAATTATCATGGAAGCAAAAAGGTTCGGACATGCGTTTGTATGCGATGCAGTTATCAGATGGTACTTTGCGTTTTATGGCTTTAGCGACCTTACTTTTACAGCCAGAAATTCCTTCAACTATCATTATTGATGAACCAGAATTAGGTTTACATCCTTTCGCCATCAATAAATTGGCTGGACTAATCAAAAAAGCATCGGCTCAAAGTCAAATTATTATTTCGACTCAGTCCATAAATTTGGTGGATAATTTTAGCCCAGAAGATATTATTACTGTTGATAGAGAGGATAATCAATCGGTATTTGTTCGGCAAAATAGTGAAAGTCTCAGCGACTGGCTTCAAGAGTATAGTATTGGTGATTTGTGGAATAAAAATGTAATTGGAGGTACACCATGAAGCAATTATACATTATCGTAGAAGGACCAACTGAGGAAGAGTTTGTCAAACGTATTTTGATTCCTTATTTCACTGCTAAAGGCTTGCATACTAATATCCAACCAATTTTAGTATCAATGAAAGGTGGTGGAAATGGTTTTAATAATATGGAACATTTCGGTAATACAATAAAGCCTATTGTGTATTATAACGATGAACCCATTATCACAACTATGATTGACCATTATGGTATTAATAGTGAACTAAAGTTAAAGGGGTATTTGAAATGTAAAGAGAAAAATAATGTTGAGGAGCGTATTAGTTGTATGGAAGAGTCTTTAAGAACGTATGTAAATACAATTAAACCTTATCCTAACTTTATTCCTAATATAATCCGTCATGAGTTTGAAACATTACTCTTTTCAAATCCTATAGAAGGTTTTGGTTTAGAAAATGATAAAATTATAAAAGCAGTTGCTTTATTAAGAGATGAATTTTTAGGAATAGAAGATATTAATAGCACTCCAGAAGGTGCACCATCAAAAAGATTAGAAGCTATTTACAAATCCAATAATGAAAAATATGCTAAAATTGTAGATGGATTTAATATAGCTGATTTAACTGGAATTGAAAAGATTTTAGAGGAGTGTCCACGTTTTAAGGCATGGGTTGACCAAGTTATTAAAAGTGTATTAACATCTTGATTATAATTATTAAAAGGAGTCGATTTAGGAAAAGTATAGAATGACAAATAACTCAATAAAAGTTTTCGCCCCTGCAACGGTGGCAAATGTAGCCTGTGGATTTGATATTTTCGGTTTTGCCGTTGATAATCCTGGAGATGAACTTATCCTGAAAAAAGCTAATCATAAAGGCGTTAAAATTCTTAGTATTGAAGGTGATGATGGTCGTTTGCCATTGGATGCTGAAAGAAATACCGCTGGAATTGCCATTATCAAATTCTTGGAAGCCATTGGTGAAGAAGGTCAAGGTTTTGAAATGAATCTTAAAAAACTGATGCCTTTGGGTTCTGGTTTGGGTTCTTCGGCGGCTTCTTCGGTGGCAGGTGTTTTTGCGGCTAATGAATTGATGGGCAGACCTTTGGCTCAAAAAGATTTATTGCCTTTTGCCATGGAAGGCGAGCGTATCGCTTGCGGTTCTGCTCATGCTGATAACGTGGGGCCAAGTTTGATGGGCGGTTTTGTAGTCATTCGTTCTTATGAACCTTTGGATATTATTCAATTGAAAACGCCGCAAGAATTATACGCAACCATTGTTCACCCACACATTGAGGTAAATACGAAGGATGCTCGTAATATTTTGAAAAGAGAGATTTCTTTGAAAAATACCATTACTCAAATGGGAAATGTAGCGGGTTTGGTAGCAGGATTGATGTTGCCAGATTACGATTTGATTTCGAGAAGCTTGGTAGATGTAATTATCGAACCCATTCGCTCAATCTTGATTCCTCAGTTTGATGATGTAAAGAATGCGGCTTTGGAAAATGGAGCTCTGGGTTGTTCAATCTCAGGTTCTGGCCCTTCAATGTTTGCTTTATCGAAAGATTTATTTACGGCAAATCGAGTTGGGAAAGCTATGCAAGATGGTTTTGCCAAAGTTGGCATTGGTTCAGAATGTTATGTTTCTGGAATTAATCAGGCTGGCCCTGTGGTGTTGGGATAATGTATGTAGGACAGGTTTTTAACCTGTCAAATTACTAATTGTTTGTAGGACAGATTTCTAACCTGTCAAATTAAAATTGTTTGATTGACAGGTTGGAAACCTGTCCTACTTAAAAAAACCTGCAAGAATTCATTTCTTGCAGGTTTTTTTGTTGTCTCAAATCATCATTCAAGACGTTTCAAATCATGTTTTAAAGCGTTTTTGGGTTTTTAAAGGTGAAACTTTGACTCATTAATTCAACGAAAACATTTTGCAAACATGAAAACGCAAATCACAAAAATCATCATCGCTTGTTTTTCCTTTATCGCTTTTATAAGCCAAGCCCAAACTACCCGTGTGAGCTTCACCATCAAAAATCCATCACTAAAAAGTAGAACGGTTGATTTTAAAAGTTATAGTTCTACAAACGAAAGATTTACGTCGGGCTATGGCTACGGATTAAATGCTTTGGCTTCGCACGCTGTCAATTTACCCGCTCCTGTGTACGTATTCGTAGAAAAAAATGGTAAAAACGAGCTAATATTTGTTGTAACAGAAAAAGATAATGGTAAGACTTATAACGTTAATGATGAATACGAAATCAGTCGTGAACAATACCTTGAAGCGGCTCGTGCCGAAATGAATCAACGAAATATTGAGAAAGAGAAAGACGATAATTCCATTGAAAATATCGCTAAGAAAAAAGGATTAAAATTGGCGAAAATCACGATAAAAGGCACTTCTTGGTTTCCTTCAATGGCTCATATACGTTATGAATTACCTTGGGGAAATGATAAACAAACGGGTTTCTCTGGCTCACTAAGCAAATTTAATGGTCGAGATTTGATGCTTCCGATTGGCTCAAAAATCTACCAATGCAGTGATAAATATTGGGATAAGAATACCAAATTTACTGAAAAACTTATCTTGACAGTGGACGATAAAAAATCAAATTTAACTATTGTATTGAATTAATTATCAATTGATTATATAAAAATGAACAGCGGTTATCCGTATCAAAATCATGAAAACTTTATTCTCAAAAATCATTACTCCAACTTACACATCTACTTGGTACACTGATTTATTATTGGCACTTCCTCGCATGATTGGATGTTATTTTTTAGCGGTTAATTTTGGTGGCAGCAAATTCCCTTGTCCAGATTGGTTTATTCAAGATATGGTAAAATTTGGAGGAATATTTGCTGCTTTCCCTACTTTCTTTGCTTGGGCTGCGGTTTTAGCGGAAACCTTTGGTGGAGCATTATTAGTGATGGGTTTATTCACTCGTTTTGCGGGTTTTATGGTAATGTGTACAATGTTAGTCGCTATTTTCTTCCAAAAATGGGGTGGTGAAGTTTGGGAAATGTTACCAGCGATGGGCTTTCTTTGGATTTCGATTTATGTCGTTGTAATGGGGTCTGGAAGGTTTGGAATTGATCATTTAATTACTAAAATTGATTTATTCAAAACTGATTTGCCTAATATTAGTTTAGAAGATATATCAATGATAAAAACCGCAACTATTTAATAATCAATGGAAATTTACCTCTCCTATTATTCTGTACCACTTTGGTTTGGCTTTATTCAAGCTTGGATTTATGCTTTTTTACTCTGGAATCGGAGTCGACAAAACGGACGGCTTTCAGATATTCTTTTAGGCTTAGTTTTGGTAGGAATGGCGTTGAATATTTGGGAATATATGCTTGGTTTTTCGGGTATAGAAATTTTATGGAGACAACTAAATTTCTTTCCAAGAAACTTTGGAATGGCTTTCGCTCCGCTTTGTTATTTTTATTTCAAAAGCCAGATTGATAAAGATTTTAGGTTTTCTAAACAAGATATTTGGTATTTTCTGCCGTTTATTATTCATACGATTTATCACGTTGGCGTTTTTTCAATGGGGCAAGATTTTGTGAAAACGGTTGAAAAAAACTTTCACGAACCTTTCTTTATTCCTCAAATTACAACATTTTCTGAAATAGCACTAAATTGTTATTTTATCTACAAATCTTTTAAACTTTATAATGAATATCGCAAGTGGACAAAAATACAATTTTCTGATACAGAGTCTGTTAGCTTTAATTGGTTTCGTAACTTCTTGATTGTATTGGTACTAATGTTTGCGGTTTACCTAATCAAAATGATTATCATTAGTGTTTATCAACTTGATTTTAAACAGGATTGGTGGGACAATTTGGTGGGCGTAGCTTTAATTTATTACGTATCTATCACAGGCTATACACAAGCACAGCCAAATACAGGTTTGGTTTTTAGAGAAGAAGAATTTAAAGTTGAAAATATTCAGAAGGAAAGATTTAATGAATCTGAATTAGATAGTTGGAAGTTGAAAATCCTAAAATTAATGGAAGATGATAAACTCTACCTTCAGCCAGAATTAAACCTTTCGGATATTGCCAATCGACTAAAAACTAATATTTCTGTACTTTCAGGCGTGGTAAATAATGCTTTTGGAAAGAATTTCAATGACTTTGTGAATGAATATCGGGTAAAGGAATTTCAAGAACGAATTGTTTTACCCGAAAATAAAAATATTACGCTACTTGGTATCGCATTCGACTGTGGATTTAATTCAAAAGCCACTTTTAATCGCTCTTTCAAGAAATTTACAGGGAAATCGCCTAAAGAATTCTTAGAAATTTAAGCGCTTGATTATTCGCTTGAAAATTACGTACAAAAAGTAACCAATAATACTGCCCAATCCATCCGCTAAAGCGTCATACCATTCAAAGCCACGGTGAAAAGATTCGGGTAAAATAGCTTGCCAAAATTCAACCCCAATTCCATAAATAATGGCAATGGAAATAATTTTTAAGGGTTTTGGATATGGAAAAAGCCAAAAGAAAGTGAAACCTGCAAAGGCAATGAAATGATTTGCTTTATCACTTAAATTTTGTGTAGTTGGAATATGCTGGCTCGGAATGGTACAGAGAATGAAAATGATAATTGTCCAAACAATAGCGGGATATTTTGTTTGAAGAATGTTTAGGAGTTGTTTCATGAAACAAAATTACTAAACAATAAATCGTCACACAGAAAAAATATTTCAAAAATAATCGGCAATAAATTTCTTAATCGGAATTTTATTGCCGATTTGTGTTTCAAAATAAATAGAATACCCTATAAGAAAGCTTGTTTATTGTATTATTTGACATACTTTTGAATTATTAAACCAGTTCCAAATCTTTATCAAAAACTATTTCTAATGAAAAAACTGATTTTTATTCTCTCTATTTGGGCAATTTCGTTTGGTGTTTTTGCCCAAAATCAATACAATATTATCCCTGTGCCTCAAAAATTAGAAGCTCAAACGGGTGTTTTTACGGTTAATGATAAAACCGTTATTGTTGGAAATCCTGCTTGGATAGACGTAGCAGAGTTATTAAATACGCAGCTTAATACGGTAAATAGTTGGAACAAAAAGGTGGTTATTGGTTCTGCCAAATTGGTAAAAGGAGCTATTCAATTTGTGCAAGATGAAAGTATTGCAGATGAAGGATATAAGCTGGATGTTTCGCCAAAACAAGTTATTATTTCTGCCAAAACAGCTAAAGGAGCATTTTATGGTGTTCAGACATTATTACAATTGTTGCCAACCGATATTTTTAAAGAAGGAAAAGTGGAAGCCGTGAAATGGACAATTCCATGTTGTAAAATAGAAGATGCCCCAAGATATTCTTATCGAGGATTACACTTGGATGTTGGTCGTCATTTTTCACCCGTTTCATTTGTTAAAAAGTATATTGACTTAATTGCATTGCATAAATTTAATACTTTTCATTGGCATTTAACAGAAGACCAAGGTTGGAGAATTGAGATTAAAAAATATCCAAAATTAACGCAAATTGGTTCTGTTCGTAAAGAAACTTTAATAGGAAAATACGGTAGTGGAAAATACGATGGCAAAGAATATGGCGGATTTTATACGCAAGAAGAAGTAAAAGAAGTTATTGCTTATGCCAAGAAAAAATATGTAACAATTGTTCCCGAAATAGAAATGCCAGGTCATGCACAAGCGGCTTTGGCGGCATATCCAGAGTATGGTTGTAATCAAGATAAAATTTATCAAGTACATACAACTTGGGGCGTTTCAAATGATGTTTTTTGTCCACGTGAAGAAACGGTTACTTTTTTAGAAAATGTTTTGACAGAGGTAATTGATTTATTTCCAGGACAATACATCCACATCGGAGGAGACGAATGCCCGAAAGACCAATGGAAAAGCAGCCGTTTTTGTCAAGATTTAATGAAGAAAGAAGGCTTGAAAGATGAGCATGAATTACAAAGTTATTTTATCCGTAGAATTGATAAATTCATTACCTCAAAAGGCAGAAAAATGATTGGTTGGGATGAAATTTTGGAAGGCGGTTTGTCGCCAAACGCCACCGTAATGTCGTGGAGAGGTGAAGAAGGTGGGATTATGGCAGCAAAACAAAATCACGATGTAATTATGACACCAGGTTCTCACTTGTACTTAGACCATTATCAGGCTGACCCCAAAACAGAACCTTTGGCAATTGGCGGATTTTTGCCTTTAGAAAAAGTATATAGTTATGAACCTGCTCCAAAAGAATTGACGGCTGAACAAAAGAAATTTATTCTTGGGCTTCAAGCCAATGTTTGGACAGAATATATGCAAACAACAAACCAAATTGAGTACATGGTTTTTCCAAGAGCATGTGCCGTTGCGGAAGTAGCTTGGTCGCCAAGCTCAGCCAGAAATTATGTAGATTTTACCAATCGTCTAAAAACACACATTGAACGTTTGGGAAATTTAAAAGTGAATTATGCTAAAAGTTTCTTAGCAGAAAAGAAATAAACACTTCAAAATCAATAAATTAATGCTTGTACATGGTAGAATAACCTTTTAGGATATTCTACCTTTTTTGTTTGTAATAATTTGAAAGCATAGAAAAGTCCTCTATTTTGCAAAATGAAAAATTCTTTTGAAGACATTTATCAAGTTGTTCGCCTCATTCCAGAAGGTAGAGTAACTTCCTATGGTGCAATTGCTGAATATTTAGGTTCCAAAGGTGGGGCAAGATTTGTGGGTTGGGCAATGAATGCTTGTCACGGAGACGAAAGTATTCCTGCTCATCGAGTAGTAAATCGGGCTGGGGTATTGACAGGGAAAGTGTTTTTTGGAGGTAATAAAATGCAGGAATTGCTTGAAAATGAAGGTGTTATTGTTGAAAATGATAAAATTAAAAACTTCAAAAATATTTACTGGATACCCAAAGATGAACTACTTTAAGAGAAGTAAGAATTCATGATTATGAGGACTCATTTGGTATCTTTATCCAAAAGTTATTGTCTCATATCTACTACCTCATACTTATACACTCACACGGCATGATATTTGTTAATTTTTAGTACACAGACTCAATTACCGCCATAGTAGAGTTTTAATAGCTAAGGATTCACAGAAATTTTATGCAAATGAACAAAAGACTTTTTCATGGCGGGATGATTAGTGCATTATGCCTTTTGGGCATTGCTCTTCTTGCATTTTCCTATCAAAAACTTAAAAGAATCGGACTTAGTGTCGAGTATGTTCCTGTGGCTACAGTTGGAGAAGAAGTTAGATTCTTATTCAACGCTGGAGATAACATTCAACGGATTAAAATTTTCTCGGATAAAGGAAGTTTAGGAACAATAAAAACCAGCCAAAATAAAGCTGAACTGAGTTTTGCATTTGGTTTTCCAAGTGTTAAAAAATTACGGTTTGTCGGCATTTCATCAACCAATGATACAGTAAGTGTTGCTTATGGTGAAATTGCCATTACAGGAAAATCATTAGGAAATGTAGTGGTTATTCAAAATCCACCTTACAATTCATCTGCTTCTACTGCGGGTAATCCTGATATATCAAAACCTTCAAATCCGTTACCTATTACCAATTTACGCTTTAATCCAACTCCTTCTGAAGACCCGTTTTTGGGTAGAAACCAAAATGTTTATGGAACAGCCATTGGACATCCAACACAAGATGAAGCACGGGCATTTTTATCTGACATTAAGCCTATTGCAATTGAGTTAGGTCAAAAATATCAAGTGCCAGCCAGTGTAATTATGGCAATGGCAGCTATGGAAAGTGGATATGGATTTAGCAGAAATGCGGTTTTTGCGAATAATTTTTTCGGAATAAAACAATGGTGGGGGAATGAATCAAACGCCTATCAGTTGAAAGGACAACCCGATGAATATGAAGGGAAAGTGCCAATTTTGAAAAAATCAGATGATGGACAAATTATATACGATGAAAGTCGTCGTCCCGATAATTGGTATCGTCGTTTTGGTTCAAGACGAGAATGTATAGAATTTTTAGTAGAAGAAGTTTTCATGCACAAAACAGGAGCTTGGAAGCGAGATTATAGCGATATAGCCAAATATTATCGTGGGCAAATTGCCTCAGGAGTAGAAAAATATTCAGCCGCATATACATTTATTTATTCAGTTGGCGAACGTGGATATACCCACAAAGGAGGTAAGTTTTATGCCGATAGAATTATGAAAGTAGTAGATAGATATGGATTGATAGAGAATGATTGAGATAAGTATGTTGTTAAATTGTACAATATAAAAGGACTGCATCGCTTTGATTGATGCAGTCCTTTTGTATTGATATACGATGAGTTAAATTTATATTTTAGGCTTCAATCGTGGAAGAATTTCCTTTCTTCCTTTTACTGAAAAATAACATTACTCCAAATAAACCTAAAGAAAATAAAGAAACGAGAATACCTTCTTTTTTATATGGAGGCGTAAATGTTAACTCAATTTTGTGATTGCCCTTATCCAAAACCAAACCAGTTAATCCCCATTGAACTCGCTGTAAGTCAGCATCTTTTCCATTAATTGTTGCGTGCCACCCTTTATCAAAAGGAATAGACAAATATAAAACCTTCTTTCTTGGTAAGTCAATTTCTCCTGTAATTTTCGTATTACTAAAAGAAGAAATTTGTAAGGTATCTGTGGTTAAATCTTTAATAGTCTGTTCAAACTCTCCGTTTGCAAATACTTGTGCTGTATCAATTTCTGCAGTTTTTGTTAATCCAGAAAGTTGGGGAATTAACTTTTTATCAATTACACAGGCTCTTAACATCGCTTTTGATGCGTAAAGGTTAGAATATTTTTTGCTTTCAAAATCTTCTTCAGTCATGTAATTGGAATAAGTAATTCCTAAAGGCAATGCAAAACGATTTTTTGACAATTTTACATCATTGAAGGTCTTTAAAGAATCATAGCCAAATGTATTGACTTCATTTGTTTTTGAAATGAAATACTTTACGCCTACCAAACTATGCCAAATAATATTGGCAGGATAGCCCGTACACCACCGAGAGGTAAGCTCATTATTTTTATCGACTACTTTCAGAGCAGTCATGAACCTGATATAATTTGGCTGATTGAAGGAGTGGTAAGATTTTATCCCATAAAAATTCTGAATTTTAGGGTCATTAATACTCTGATAGCGAGTTGGTCCAGACCCAAAACTCTTTTCTATTCTGTAAAAAGGAGATTTTTCTACTTGCTTCACATAAGCAACTGCTTCATTTGTATAGTCGTTGAAACCTGTCTTTTCGGATAATTCTTCCTTAGTTAATGCTTCCCTTTTTGAAATATTGATAGTTCGAGAGGCATTGATTGCCAAGTCAAAACAAATAACGATTAGTAAAGTAATTTGAGCGATATTTCTCAAGTTTCTAATGGATACCGCCCCAAGTAAACCGCTATTAACTATTAATAAGAGGATTACTAATGAGCGTATTCCTTTATTGATTAGGTCTTCAGCACTGAGCGGTAAAAACAGTATAACAGTCAATCCAACTATTGTGAGCAGTAAAGTAATCCAATTTATCTTATTCGTTTCTTCTATTTTACTGAGGGCTTTCATTCCTAAAGTAAGTAAAGTCATTCCTACAAAAAGGGAGTAGGTACGGTAATAATCTCCCGTAAATGCCCAAAATGCAAATCTAAAAAATGGAAGAATGACAGGAATAAAAATCAGCACTAAAAGTAAAGCATAAATGCGTGAACGATTTACGTCAACTTGGTGAAACAGTTGTGGTAAGCAAACTAAAGGGAATAGTCCAACATAAAACATGGGAGCTTCTAAATAATTGCTCCAACCTTTAAACTCCAGACCTGTTCCCAACATATCATTTGAGAATGTTCTGGTGATACAAGTTAATAGTTCTTTGCCATCAATTGCCCCCGAAAGACCTTTGTCTATTAATGCTCCTGCAAATGACTGTCCACCACTAACACGTGGACTATCAAGCATTTGGTCAAGTTCACCTAAGCCTAAAACTGCTCCTATACCAACGCCTAAAGTTCCTAAACCCAGCATCCAAAGTAGGGTAGTAAGTAAGTTTTTGCTAAGTTTTTCTTCAATAATTAAATGTCTAAAAACACAATAAGCCAAGATTAAAAAACTGAAAGGATACAAATTGAAAGGCATATCAATGGTCATCAATGCAATAGCTATTGGCACTAACCACCACGATTTTTTTTGAATGAATCTTTCTAAGGCTAACAAAAGAAGAGCGTTATTGAAAAGTTCAATTTCAAAACGGTTTACCCACGTAGATGATAATATTCCGTAGGCACAATAAGCATAACAAAGACCGCCAATTAAAGAAGAAAAAGGGCTTAATTTGAGCGTTTTTAGGTAAAAGTAGAAAACCGCACCCGCAACCATTACTTCAAACCAAGTGACCCATACAATGGTAAAGGGAATATTTTCTTTGCTAAAAAATGGAATTATCCAGAAAAATTGGTCGAAGAAAAAAGGGTATAAATTTAAGCCCATTCCTTGTTGAAATGACCAACTTGGCATTCCTTCGGTTCGCCAATAATCATGTAACCACACCAAAATGGTTTGGGTTAAATTGATAGAATCACTTCCAATATCTTTAAATTGATAAGCAGCTTTCCCGAGGAGGTAATCTTTAAAAATAAAGAAACCTGTTACGATTAATACTGCAATCAATAGAGCAAAAGGATATTTAGAAAAGACTGTACTTTTAATAACTTGCTCAGAGGTAGGTGAATTTGGATTCGTAGTTATTGGGTTTTGAGTAGCTTTTGGCTGACTACTGGGTTTATTTTTGGCCATTTTATTGAAAATTTATGGGAAAGAATTGCTGTAAATTTAGCCAAATTTATGCCAAAATATTATTCATTAGTTTTTAAATTCCCACCATTCTTTATTTCTAAAACTCCATTTAGGATTAAATTTTTAGTAAAGCTGGGTGACGATATATTTACAAGGTGTCCACTTTGTATAAGTGTTTGATTGGTAACTTTAGGAATTCTGCCACATTCCCAAGTTGTACTATCTTCCCATCTTCCTGACTGGATACTCTTCACTATACTATTTCGCTCCCCTTCTTTGTATAAATTCGTCATGTCAATATCAGTTAAAAGTCGTTTGTAAAAACGGAATTCGTCTAAATCACCATTTAACGGATACCAGCCAGACCAAGTGTCTCCGTACATTCCAAAATGTAAAGGCTTCGTATTAGCAATTCCCATATCTAAACTGATAGTTGCTGTTTTGATGAGTAAGCCATTTAGGTATATTTTCAGACGAGTCTTTGATAAGACAATCCCAACGTGTGTCCATTGTTGAAGAAAATCCCCATATTGTGTTGCTACTACTTGGAAGTTAGGTAAGCTGGAGTCGAATCTATTATTTCCCACATAAATGGCTAAACTATCTGCTTTTTTGATGACAGAACACCACAGCCCACTTCTATCATGACTTTTGGCAAATATGGGGTGAAAACCATTGTTTGAACTATAATTCCCATTGTTATCCATGCCCTCCCAATTATTGATTTTGAAAAAACCGCTAAATGAGAGCGTATCGTTAAATATTAATGAAGAACTATTGGGAATATCTGTTCTATCTCTATTAAAATATCCACGAAAGCGTAATGCTTTGTTGGCTTCACAGAAACGATTATTAGTCAAAATCGCACTATTGGCGATAGCGTTATTATTATTATTGCCACTTTGGTCGTTAGAATTACCATCGAAAGTATAATAAGCAACAAGCTTATCCGAAAGGTTACTTTGAGCATATATGGATGGTGTTAGTATAGAAAAAAGGATAAAGTATAGATATTTTTTCATCATAGTTTAATTTTGAGAGTCATGTAGTTACTAATTTTTTAATGTAATATAGAATTATTTTTTAAAACTTCAAATAAGCCTTGCCTCCCAATCCTCTCATTTGGCGAACGATAAAATTAGTCCGTCTTTGAACATACCCTGATGGATTGGCAACTGAAAAACGGTTTGGACTTGGCAACACAGCGGCAATTCGGGCGGCTTCGGTTCGGGTTAAACTTTTTGCTCCGTGTCCATAAAAACGTAAAGAAGTTGCTTCAACCCCAAATGTCATTTTGCCCATTTCTGCCACGTTGAGATATACTTCCAAAATGCGTTCTTTACCCCAAATTACTTCAATTAAAAAGGTGAAATATACTTCTAATACCTTTCTGATATAACTTCTTCCTTGCCACAAGAATACGTTTTTGGCTACTTGTTGTGAAATGGTACTTGCTCCTTTAATTTTTTTCCCTTTTAAATTATGACGAAATGCACCCCACATTGCCCCAAAGTCAAAGCCGTAATGTTGTGGAAAAAGTTGGTCTTCTGATGCTACAACTGCCAATGCTGCTTCTTTGGAAATATTGTCGTAAGATTCCCAATCTGAATGAATTTCAGAATCTTTTCCTTCAGCAATAGCCGTAATTTTGCGGTCAATCATCGTTGGAGTAATCCAAATGGGTACAAATTTTAAAAGTACCACCGTAACCAATGAAACGCCAATTCCGTAAAGAATATACTTAAATAACTTGTTGATGATGAATCTGACAATAGGCTGACGTTCACGAAAAGCACTAAAACGTTGCCAAGCATTGAGTTTTGTTGGTTGGTTTTGTGGTTGTTCTTCAGGAAATGGAGTTTTGAACGTATTTTTTGCCATAATTTTATTAGTGATTTTGTGATGCGGCGAATAGAGTTTGACCGATTTTGGAAGGTATTATTTCAAACTACAAAAATACGATTCTTTTTGTAGGTAGGCAATCTAAAAACAGGAAAGTTCGTGTTTTACATGAATAAATCAGAAGCTATTCTGTCGGCAAATAATTTTCCTTTGGATGTAAGCAATAAAGTGTCGTTTTCAATCAAGATGAAATTATCAGATAATTGATTTTGAATGATTTTTTTGTTCAATTCTATGAAGTTTGAGTCTGACAACTGATTGATTTTCTGAATATTACAACCCCATTTGGTACGTAAGCCTGTTAATAAATATTCGTTTACTTTATCTTCCAAACTTAAAATTTCAATTTCTGAAGGAACAGAATTTTGTTGTAAGGCTTTGATATATTGTGTGTTATTTGGCACATTATATTGGCGGCTTACATGGTTAAAACTATGTGCCGAAGGACCAATTCCCAGATATTCTTCTTGTTTCCAATAACTTGTATTATGGCGTGAGTATTGGTTATTTCGAGCAAAATTGGAAATTTCGTACTGCTCAAAACCGCTTTGTGCTAAATAAGTTACTAAAATATCAAATTGTGTAGCGGCATAATCATCGTCAATCGTTTGTATTTTTCCTTGTTTTAACCATTTGCCAAAAACCGTTTGTGGTTCAATTGTAAGGCAATAGGCAGATATATGATTGGTATTTAGAGCAGTAGCTTTTTCTAAATCGGTATATAAAATGTCATCTCTTTCAGCAGGAATGGCATAAATTAAATCAATGCTAATGTTGTGAATACCAGTGTCTTGAGATAATTTTACGCAAGTTTCGGCCTCTTCCGAACTGTGAATTCTATTGAGACTTTTTAAGTGTGGTTCATGAAAAGACTGAATACCAATACTAAGTCGATTGATATTGTATTTTTTGAATAATTGAAGTTTCTCTTTCGTTAAATCATCAGGATTGGCTTCAAGCGTAATTTCAACGTCTGGACGCAGTGTAAAATAGGTTGAAATAGTCTCAAAAATCAACGCAAAATCTTCATCTTCCAATAACGAAGGTGTGCCACCGCCAAAGTAAATAGTTTCTAAATTTTTGTCTTTCAAATAATCCTTTTGCAAAGCAATTTCCTGACAAAGTGCTTTTACAATATCGTTCTTAGCTTTCAAAGAAGTGCTAAAATGAAAATCACAATAATGACAAGCCTGTCGGCAAAAAGGGATATGGAGGTATAAGTGCATTGGGGTAACACAGACTTTAGTCTGTAATCTTTATTTTGTACAGTCTAAAGTCTGTAATTTTCTTTTTTGTACAGTCTAAAGTCTGTAATTTTCTTTTTTGTACAGACTAAAGTCTGTGTTACGTTACTCTGGCAAAAACGTCAAATAACTCAAGTCATTTTCCTGAAACATTTCATTGGCTAAATCTTGTAATTGTGGGGCAGTTACGGCTTTGATTTGTACAAAAAGTTCTTCTAAGCCATCAATTCTATTCATATCCAACAAACTTTTTGCCATCATCAACATAAAACTCATGTTACCTTCTTCCGACATTGCCATTTGTCCCATCAATTGTTCCTTTGTATTGTGCAATTGAGTTTTGGTTAATTGAATGTCTCTTAGCTTTTGTAATTCTTTTAAAATCAATGAATTAACTTTGTTTAGTCGCTTCGGTTCTGTGGCATAAGAAACGCTCCAATAACCCGTGTCAATGAATGGCGTATAACCTGCATCAATGGCATAAACCAAGCCGTTACGTTCTCGGACGGCTAAATTCAAGCGTGAATTCATGCCAAAACCTCCTAATAAGTTTACCAACATAAAAAATGGCAAACGGTTTTTATCAGAAAGACAATAAGATGGTCGTCCGATGGTTACATGAGCTTGCGAAATACTACGGGTAACATTTTGATTTTGAGGGATATAACCCATCGGGGCAATTCTAATTAAATCAGAGCTTTTAGCAGGAATATCTTTAAAGAATTTTTCGGCTAATTGTAAAACCTTCTTAAAAGGCAGATTTCCAATGGAAGAAAAAATAACTCTTTCTGTATCAAGATTTTCAGCAATAAAAGCTAATAAATCTTGTCGAGTAAAGTTTGAAACACTCTCTTGATTACCAAGCGTGTTTTTACCTAACTGGTGATTGGCAAATAAAATTTCGTCAAAATCATCTTGGATGGCATCTTCGGGCGAGTCGTAATACATTGCCATTTCTTCCAAAATTACGCCACGCTCACGCTCAACCTGTTTTTCGGGAAAGATTGAATTAAACGTAATATCTGATAAAAGTTCTAATGCACGCTCGTAATGCGGCGTAAGCACAGAAGCATGGAAACAGACTTTTTCCTTGGTTGTATAGGCGTTTAATTCTCCTCCGACAATCTCTAAACGGTTGATAATCTGTAAAGAAGAACGTTTTTGAGTGCCTTTAAAAGCCATGTGTTCCCAAAAGTGAGCAAGTCCTTGTTGGTGAGCTTTTTCGTCTCGACTCCCCATGTCGAGCATAATTCCAATATGAGAAATAGTAGTATGCGTAACCTGACGGTGTACGATTCTAATTCCATTAGGCAGGGTATGATGATTGATTGATTCCATTAAAATTTTAGCACGACTCCACAATTCGTAGAAGACATAAGTACAAAAATAACTAATTTTATACTTGAAAGATTCATTAATGAGGTTTCACACTTAAATCTTCATTAATAAATGAACATTTTATGAAAAAAATCTATCTATTTAGCGGACTTGGTGCAGATTATAGGGTGTTGCAAGATTTAGATTTTTCTGGATATGAAGTGACTTTTATTGAATGGATAAAACCTTTTGAAAATGAGTCAATTGAAGATTACGCACTACGTTTAATTGCTCAAATCAAAGTAGAAAAACCAATTCTTATTGGACTTTCATTTGGCGGAATAATGGCTTTAGAAGTTGGTAAATTGATTCAAACAGAACAAATAATTTTAATAGCATCAGTCAAAACGAAACATGAAATCCCATTTTATTATCGCTTAGCAGGGATTTTGAAGTTGAATAAATTGTTGCCAATTAATCTTTTGAAACAGCCTAATTTTATCAGTGATTGGTTTTTTGGAGTAAAATCTAAGAAAGATAAAGATTTATTAGCTTGTATATTGCATGATACAAATGCAGATTTCTTAAAATGGGCAATTGATAAAATCGTAAATTGGCAAAATGTCTCAATTCCTCCAAATATCAAACATATTCACGGTACATCAGACAGAATTTTACCGTATAAATTTGTTTCAGCAGATGTCACTATCTTTAGTGGAGGTCACTTTATGACAACCAATCGTGCCGAAGAATTGACGTTGAAAATTAGAGAATTATTATCAAATTAGTGCGGATATTCTTGTCCGTAAAACACAGAATGAAAATAGGTTTTGATGCCAAGCGGGCATTCCATAATAATACAGGCTTAGGAAATTATAGTCGATTTATCATTGAGGCATTGTTAAAATATGCTCCTCAGCATGAATATTTGGCTTATACGCCCAAATTAGGAGTTAGAGATTTAGGATTAGGGATTAAATCCGTTGTGCCTAAAAATAAGATATTTTGGCGTACTTGGTTGATTAAGAATGATTTAGTACGAGATAAAGTAAATATTTATCACGGTTTGAGTAACGAATTACCCTTTGGGAAAATGCCTTCTGGTATCAAAACAGTAGTGACTATTCACGATTTAATTTTTGAAAGATACCCCAGATTATATCCATTTTTTGATACGTTAATCTACAAAATCAAGTTCCGACAAGCCTGCAAAAAAGCGGATGTTATCGTGGCGGTTAGCGAGCAAACCAAAGAAGATATTGTTGAATTTTACGGTACAAATCCCGATAAAATTAAGGTCATTTATCAAGATTGCGACGAGGCTTTTCAAATAAAGCAAAGTCCCGAAACGATTAAAAATGTTACTGAAAAATACGGAATTAGGAAGAAATATATTTTGTCAGTAGGGTCAATTATTGAACGAAAAAATCAATTTTGTTTGGTAGAAGCGTTCCAAAAATTGAATTTGAGTAATTATCAATTGATTTTGGTAGGAAGTAAATCGAAATACCAAACCCAAATTGAAGATTACATTGAAAAGTATGATATTCAGAATGTTAAGATTTTAAACAAAGTCCCTTTTCAAGATTTGCCCGTTCTTTATCAAGGTTCTTCGCTCTTTGTTTATCCTTCGTTTTTTGAAGGTTTTGGCATTCCTATCGTGGAGGCTTTACATTCGGGTGTACCTGTTATTGGTGCAACAGGTTCGTGTCTGGAAGAAGCAGGTGGCGACGGTGCGTTATATGCCGACCCCGCAAATTCTACCGATTTAGCCAATAAAATTTTACAAGTATTAGCCAATAAAGATTTGCAGAAACAACTTATTGAAGCAGGACAAAAACACGTTCAGCAGTTTTCCGCAAAAAACATTGCCCAACAGTTAAACGAATTATATCAATCATTGTAACACAGACTTCAGTCTGTAAAAATAAATATACAGACTGAAGTCTGTGTTACTAAATACTATCATGGATTTTTTACCAAAAAATATTGAAGAATATTCAGACAAACACACTTCACCAGAAAGTGAATTATTAGCCAAATTAAACCGTGAGACTCACGTAAAAATATTGCAAGCCAGAATGTTATCGGGGCATATTCAAGGGCGTGTTTTATCTATGTTTTCAAACATGATGCGTCCAGAAAATATCTTGGAAATTGGAACTTATACGGGATATTCGGCTCATTGTTTGGCGGAAGGTTTGACCGAAAATGGTAAAATTATCACCATTGATGTCAATGAAGAATTAGAAGAATTTACCCGAAAATTCTTCAATGAATCACCTTTAGCGGATAAAATTGATTATCGTATTGGTGATGCAGGTGTGATAATTCCGACCCTTACGGAAACATTCGATATGGTTTTTATTGATGCCGATAAAATGAATTATCAAAAATACTATGATTTGGTTTTTGATAAAGTAAGAATTGGTGGTTATATCATTTCGGATAATGTGCTTTGGAGTGGTAAAGTGGCTGATATTCAAGAAGGTAAGAAGATTGATAAGGATACGCAAAACTTATTGAACTTCAATAAAATGTGTCACGATGACCCAAGAACTGAAAATTTATTAATGCCAATACGAGACGGTTTAATGATTTCGAGAAGACTATTTTAGGGTTATAGAAAGGAATGGTTGAGAGCCATTCCTTTATTGTTAATATACAATTCAGAAAATTGGCACGGCATTTGTGAAGGCATCATTGTAGGTATGTAAAGGCTCAATTATTTCTGAATCCATCCTTGTCATTCTGCAATCACATAATCCATATCAGTAAAATGAAAAATCCGCCAATGATTCATCTTACTGTGCTACTGTTTTTCTTTGCTTCTTTTTGCTCAGTAGCCCAGTCTTATCCCGTGCCAGAAACCGTAGAGTTTGCTGGTGTCAGTATCAATATTTCTAAAGATGCTCAGGGAATTATTCAAAACGATATCAAAACTCTTCTTGGCAATAAAACGTATCTAAATGCTAAATTAGACCGTGTTGCTCTATATTTTCCAATCATCGAAACCATGTTGGCAGATGAAGGTATTCCAGAAGATTTCAAATATTTGGCAGTTCAAGAGTCTGGACTTTTACCAGATGCTGTCTCAAAATCAAATGCAGTAGGTTTTTGGCAATTCAAAAAAGAAACGGCTATGGAGTTTGGGCTAAGAGTTGACGACCAAATCGACGAGCGTAAAAATATTCATGCTTCTACAAGAGCCGCTTGTTTGTACCTAAAACGGAATAATTTGGTTTTGAACAACTGGATTTCATCTCTCAATTCTTACCGTACAGGTTTGAGTAATGTCTATAAATTCATTGCGAAAGAATGGTACGGCTCAAAAGAAATTTCGGTAACTGCTAAAGCTGATTTTTATGTATTACGTGCCATCGCTCACAAATTAGTGCTTGAAAAAGAAATTGCAAAATACAAACCGTCAGACATTACTTTCTTTGAATATACTTTTAATGCAGGGAAGGCTATCCCATTCATTGCTAAAGAGTTAGTGGTTTCTGAAGATGATATTTGGAAGTATAACCGTTGGATGAGTGGTACCACTGTACCCGAAGATAAACCTTATACAATGTTGATTGCGTTATCAGAAGATGAAATTGCTCCGATGAAAGAAAAGGTTTTAACGATGAATGGAAAAGCGGATATTTTTACGGAAGATTTAGGTTTTCCTGTTTTGACCAGAATTACAGCTAAAACAAAAAATAAAAATGTGCCTATCTTTTACAATATCAATAATAAAGCTGGCATTCAAGCACAAGTAGGTGACGACGTAGAATCAATCTGTGTAAGAGCTGATTTTGATGTTGAAGATTTTATCAAGTTTAATGATTTGGCAGATGGATTAGACACGAAAATTGTTCCAAACGAAATTTATTATTTAGAGAAAAAAGGGAAGAAAGCTCCAGTTCCATTTCATACTGTGACGAATGCTACTGAACAAAATCTTTGGAAAGTATCGCAAATGTATGGAATATGTTTGGCTAAGTTATTGAAATACAATCGTTTGGATGCTCCGCAGCGATTAGTAGATGGCAGAGTGTTATGGTTGTCAAAAACTCGCCCGTCAAATAGTCCTGTGGAAGTTATTACTTTGCCGAGTAAACCAAATATTAGAGAAATTGCCAAAAACACAGAAGTAGTAGCATCCAAAAATGTTTCATCACAAAAAGAAGGCGAAGGAGTAAAAGTGGTTGATTTGACTTTAACGGAGGTAAATGACCTAAAAACTACTCCAGCGAAAGAAGAAGTAGTCGTTCAAACAACTGAAAATGAAGAATTTAAGCCAAATATTCCCGTACAAATTCACCAAGTAACCAATTATACACATACTGTAACAAGTGGTGAAAATTTTTACAGTATTGCTCGTAAATATAATATTTCAGTAAGTGATGTTTGGGCTTGGAATAAAATGAATAAAGATGTTAAGTTAGGAATTGGAAAGAAATTAATCATAAAATTTGGACATTATTACGAGCCATCCTCTGGAACTTTGGCTCATGGAAATAAATAGTAAGATTTACATTACGGAGTTAAATAGAAAGCCTCTCGAAGATATTTTCGAGAGGCTTTTTTATATTGAACCTGTTTAAATTTCAATTCAGGTAATTACAGAAACGATTTAAGAGTTATGAGCTTGATTGACAATTACTTGTGGCGTTTATGCTCGGGCTATCTACCCTTTGACGAAGAATAAAATTAGACTACTAATTGTACTGATTGTACTGATTGAACAGATTTATACAGAAAAATTAAAATCCTCATAACGGAGTTATGGGGATTAATCTGTTTTATCTGTGGTCTAATTTTGTCTTGCGACAAATAGTAGATTCCGTTTACAATCGTGTTTTATTTTGTCTTATTACTTAGAATTTGAAAATTAGATGCCGTACAAATTATAGCTGAACAGCACTTATTTCTTAATCACAATTTTCTGACCTACACTTACTGAAAAATTCTTGATATTGTTCCATTTCACAACTTCATCAACCGTAACACCATATATCTGAGAAACTCTAAAAACGGTTTCTCCTGCCTTTAAAATATGGTATTTATAATTATTATTCTGATTCGTATCAGCCGTTGTGGAAGTTAATTCTCCAGTATAATTGGGTTTTACATTGCCACCCAAAATCTTTAATTCTTGTCCAATTTCTACGGTATTATCAGATAATGTATTCCAATTTTTGATACTTTCTACACTCACGCCATAAATTTTTGAAACACGATAAATCGTTTCTCCTGCCTGAATGGTATGGATAATTTTATAATTTGGTTTTGTGTTGGTTGCAGGAGCAAATGGTTTATTAACCGCAGTAGGAACTGGCGAATTAACGGTTGTTGGGATATTATTTACTGGCGGAGTTGCCACTGTTGGACTTGGATGGTTTGACGCTACTTCAATGTTTTCAGCAGGAGAAGTTACCACTTCACGCACAATAGTCGTTGTTGTATTTTCTGTTGTAGCAATCGGTTTATTGTCAGTAGGATAGGTATAAGTAGTAGTTGTTTTAGTTTCAGTTCTGGTTGCTCCTGTAATGGGAGTAGAACTTGGCTGAAATACTTTTATAGCTTGCCCAATTCTCAAGGCACTACCAGAATACATATCATTTAAACTATACAATTCATCTACCGACATATTGTAAAGCCTGGAAATACTAAAGAAGGTTTGTTTTGGCTCAACGATATGGCTTTTGATAATTTTATTAGATTTTCCAACCGTTGATGTTGGATTATAAACTACAGGAGGAGGCGTAGAAATACTTGGAGACGACGGTTTGGTGGTCACAGTAGTATTGTTTACCTGTGTATTTGTATTATCAATTGGTTTGGGGGTAACTGTTGTTGGGTTAACAGGTTTTGAAGGAGTAGCCACAACAGAAATGTTGGGTTCATTTTTTGTTTCTATAATAGTAACGTCTGACTGATTATTTTGCGAAACAGTAGGCTTTTTAGTTACAGGTTGTGTAGTTGGTTGTTTTTTGGGTTCACTAACGACTGGTTTTTCATTAATAATGGTAACTGATTTTTCCTCTGGTGTTTGTACGTACTCAACACTTTGCCCTTCTGGACGAGTCTCTATTAACCATAATAAACGCCCTTTTTGTAGTCTTTGAATTTGGGTAATACGGTTTTTTGCCATTAAATCCTCCAATTGCACACCATACATTTGAGATATTTTCCACAGCGTTTCATAACCTTCTACGGTATGATACGCCACCACTGCACGACGGTCTTTTCTTTTCAAATAATATACTTCATTCGGAATAATTCTATCATTATCATCAAGGTCATTGAATTTCAAGAAACGTTTTAAGTTAATTCCTGCACGTTCGGCAAGACTTTCTGGCGTATCTCCCTGACGAGCTAAAATACCTTTTTTGCCATTTATTTCGTAAAAAATAGGTTCATCTTTTACAGGTGAATTCGTTAATTTAACCAATACAGGAAAGCCTAAATCTTTATTAACGGCAACTTGGTCTTCAGAGAATTTTTGCTGGTCATTTTTTATCTTTAAATCTAAAAATTGCTGACTATTTACTGGAAGATAAACAATATAATCTTTATCGTCTGGAACGGTTGTTGATTTTAACCAAGTATTATTGACGATAACATCCGACAAGGGTACATCCAATTCTTGAGCAATATCCGTCAAATTTTTCCCTCTACTATTGGTATATTCAAAAATATAATTGCTTGAAACCTGATTTTTAGATTGTTTATACTGTTTTTCCAAGAAATGACGATGTGCCAAAAAACGAAGTACATACCAATCAGTAGAAGCATTGACGGAGACTTCATTTTTATAAGCCCAGTCAATAGCACTCATTCTACGTACAGCTCCAAGTCCTAAACGATAAGAAAGTAACGTAGAAACCCAGTTTTTCAGAATTAAATTATTTCTTGAAAGATACACCGCCGCACCTTTGGTAGCTGCTGCAATGTGTTTACGTTCGTCTATAACACCATCAACTCGCATACCCACTTCTTGAGCGGTTTCACGCTTAAATTGCCAATAACCAATAGCATTTGAGGTAGAAATGGCTTCTGGATTAAAAGCACTTTCTTGAACACATAAATATTTGAATTCGTCGGGAACGCCTTCTTCTGCCAATATTTTTTCAATAATGGGAAAGTATAAGTTCATTTTTGCGACTAATGAACTTAAATATTTTTGATTAGTATTTAGATTATCGATTTCTCGTTCAATGATAGCTTTTGCATCTGACTCAATCTTCACATTGACAGAACCCACAAAAAGGCTGCGTGGAAGGTCTTGTGCCATTGTCCAGACACAAGGAAGAAAAGCCAATATTAACAGCGAAAGACGCTTTTTCATAAATAAGGAATATTTTATGGGTGATAGTTATTCTATTTTCAATAAAAATAAAATAGCATCTTTATCTAAATCATTGGCGGTTTATTAGATAGGTTAATACAAAAATAAATAAAAAAAAGCAAAATATTCATTCGTAAAAACTTTGCCCGAACCGTAACTTTTAAAACTTAGTCAATAAAAATGCCAAGTCGTTTAAAAGTACCAGATTTAGCGTAATTTTGTGAGATTATTTATTGCAATAGTCAGGTGATAAGCTTGAGATAATGAAATTAGTGAAGTAATATATAGACTCAAAAAGACTTTAATTTATTGCTTACTACATAAACATTTTAAAATGATACTGATAGAAAATACCGTCATTAGTGATGATATAGCTGAAAAATTTTTCGTTTGTGACCTCCTCAAATGTAAAGGTGCTTGTTGTGTTGAAGGTGATTTAGGAGCTCCTCTCAATGATGATGAATTGCCCATCATGGAGCAAATTTATGAAACTGTAAAGCCGTATCTCTCAGAAATTGGCATACAAGCCATTGAAAAAGAAGGAGTTTACGTAAAAGATTGGGAAGGAGACTATTCAACACCCGTGATTGAAGGACGTGAATGTGCCTATGCCATTTATGACGAAAGAAATATCTTGAAATGTGGTATCGAACAAGCTTATCTTGACGGGAAAATATCATGGAAAAAACCAATTTCGTGCCATCTTTATCCTATCAGAATTACAAAATATGAACATTACGAAGCCCTAAATTATGACCGCTGGCATATCTGTTCAGACGCTTGTACACATGGAGAAAATTTGGGCGTAGAAGTTTATAAATTTCTAAAAGAGCCACTTATTAGAAAATATGGAGAAGCTTGGTATCAAGAATTATTACAAGAAATTAAAGATAGAGAGGAGGAGTAAAACCTCAAACAAATATTAAATTATGACAAAATCATTCAAAAGAACCACCGTAACGGCAGCTTTAATTTATGCCAACGGGCCTATTCATATCGGACACATTGCGGGTTGTTATCTTCCTGCCGACATATACGTGCGTTATTTGCGTGCCACTGGTCAAGACGTTAAATTCATTTCTGGAACTGACGAACATGGTGTGCCAATTACCATTAAAGCTAAAAAAGAAGGTGTAACTCCTCAAGAAGTAGTCGATAAATATTACGGAATTATCAAAGATTCATTTGAAGAATTTGGGATTTCATTTGATATTTACTCAAGAACTTCTAATCAAGTTCACCACGAAATGTCGCAAGATATTTTCAAGAGAATTTACGAGAAAGGTCAATTTTCTGAAGAAACTACTGAACAATATTATGACGAAAAAGCAAAGACTTTCTTGGCTGACCGTTATATCATTGGTACTTGTCCGAAATGCGGAAACGAAAGTGCTTACGGTGACCAGTGTGAACGTTGTGGTTCAACCCTTTCACCAACTGAACTAATCAATCCACGTTCTGCTTTGAGTGGCGAACCACCGATTATGAAGGCTACCAAAAACTGGTATTTGCCTTTGGACGCTATGCAACCAATGCTCGAAAAATACATTGAAAGTCATCCAGAATGGAAGCCAAATGTATTAGGACAAGTAAAATCTTGGTTAAATGATGGCTTGAAACCTCGTGCTATGACTCGTGATTTGGATTGGGGCATTAAAGTGCCACTGCCCGATACCGAAGGAAAAGTAATGTATGTTTGGTTTGACGCACCGATTGGGTATATCTCAATGACCAAAGAATTGACCGACCAATGGGAATTGTATTGGAAAGATCCAGAATCTCGTTTGGTTAATTTCATCGGAAAAGATAACATCGTTTTTCACTGTTTGATTTTCCCTGCGATGTGTATGGCAGATGGTAGATTTATCGTTGCGGACAACGTTCCTGCCAATGAATTTATGAATTTGGAAGGCGATAAAATTTCAACTTCACGAAATTGGGCGGTTTGGTTGCATGAATATCTCCGTGAGTTTGAAGGGAAACAAGATATTTTGCGTTACGTTCTGGCAGCTTCTGCTCCAGAAACGAAAGATTCGGATTTTACTTGGGCTGATTTCCAGACTCGTAACAATTCAGAATTAGTAAATATTTTCGGAAATTTCGTTAATCGTGCGGTTGTTCTTACCGAAAAAGGTTTTGAAAGTAAAGTGCCTGTTTTGGGTGCTTTGGAAGAAATTGACACTAATGTACTCAATGAATTAGCCGCATATCCTCAACAAATTGCGGAGGCAATTGAGCATTATAAATTCCGTGAAGCTCTTACTTTGATGATGGAAGTGGCACGTTTGGGGAATAAATATTTGGCAGAAACTGAACCTTGGAAAGTTGCCGACCCACTCAGAAAAGGTACAATTTTGAATATAGCTTTACAAATTTCGGCAAATTTAGCTATTCTTTGTGAGCCATTTATGCCATTTACTGCTCAGAAATTGAAAGAAATGTTTGGGCTTTCAAACGTGAATTGGTCAAATGCTGGTAATGGTAAATTATTAGCCGAAGGTCAGCCAATCAAGAATTTGGGACATTTATTTACCCAAATTGACAATAGCGTAGTAGCTGCACAAGTTCAAAAATTAGAAGATGCCAAACGCCAAAATCTTTTAGCAGGAAAAGAAGTTACAGCCATTAAAGAAGAAATTCAGTATGACGATTTCTCTAAAATGGATATTCGTATTGGAACAATTGTGGCTGCCGAAAAAGTAGCGAAAAGTAAGAAATTACTGAAATTGACGATTAATGATGGCTTGAAAGAAAGAACCATTTTGAGCGGTATTGGCGAGCATTTTCAAGCAGAAAATATTGTTGGTAAGCAAGTTACCTTTTTAGCAAACCTTGCTCCACGTCCAATGATGGGAATGGTATCGGAAGGAATGGTTTTAATGGCAGAAGACAAAGATGGTTCGTTAAGCTTTATTCAACCTGATAAACAAGTTTGGAATGGTGCCATTGTTGCTTAAAAATATTTATACAATATTTTGAATGAAATCCCCAATAGACACATCGTTTGTTGGGGATTTTTTTTGATGTATAGGTTTAAATTTGACTTTTTTCGATAAAAAGTATCATTATTTGATATTTGTTTAAATCCATTCTAAATAAATCATCGTATTTATTTGTATAGATTCTAAATAGGGTATAGTTTTGTGTATTATTTAGAAATAATCCAAATAAATATAGAATGAAGAAGTTTGACAAAAATGTCTGTTTGCTGTCGTTGATGATGGTAGTTGGTTTTAATAATATATCAAATGCTCAGAATTTAACAACTGTTCAAGAAGAACCATCGAAAGCTGTTATTGCCATCAATGATGATAACAAGCAAGGTGGAACAGTTAAAGGGAAAATTACATCAAAAGATGGAGAAGGTTTACAATTTGTAAACGTGAGCCTTAAAGATACAAAATTTGGTGCTACTTCAAATGAAGATGGCGAATACCAAATAAAGAACTTAAAATCGGGTAATTATATCTTGGTTATTAAGTTTGTAGGAATGAAGACTCAAGAGAAATCTATTGAAATTGTAGGAGATAATGTAATCACTGCGGATTTCCAATTGCTTGAATCTACCAATGAACTTTCAGAAGTGACCGTTTCTGGTGTACAGTCAGCCAATGAAAAAACTGTTAATATTGGTAAAGTGGCTATTAAACCAATGGATTTGCCTCAAGCCGTAGCAACAATTGACCGTACTGTTTTGGAACGTCAACAAGTTTTACGTTTGAGCGATGCCTTAATGAATGCCAACGGTATTTATATTATGGGTAATACAGGTGGTTATCAAGAAGAAATCGCTGGTCGTGGATTCTCGTTTAGTAGTTCTAATACTTTTAAAAATGGTGCAAGATATTTTAATGGTACAATGCCTGAGATGTCATCAATAGAGAAAGTAGAAATTATGAAAGGAAGTTCTGCTATTTTATTCGGAAACGTAGCAGCAGGAGGTATTTTAAACTTGGTTACTAAAAAGCCAAAATTTGAATCAGGTGGTTCTGTTTCTATGAGAGTAGGTTCTTATGATTTTTATAAACCATCAGTTGATGTGTATGGTTCAGTATTAGGAAGTAAAAAAGTGGCTTATCGTATCAATGGAACTTACGAAAAAGGAAATAGTTTCAGAGAAGATGTCAATTCTGAAAGAGTTTATGTAAACCCTTCATTATTATTCAAATTGAGCGATAAAACAGAAATTACCTTAGAAGGTGATTATATGAAAGACCGTAGAACGGCAGATTTTGGAATTGGAGCTATCAATTATACCATTACTGACCTTCCTCGTGAACGTTTTATTGGAACGAAATGGTCATATTATGACATTAAACAGAAATCTGCTAACATAACTATCTCTCATCAATTAAATAATGCTTGGAAAGTAACTGCAACGGGTGCTTATAGAGATTACGCCAGTGAATTATTAGCCAATGTTCGTCCAACAACGATTGCCACTTCTGGGAAATGGGTAAGAAATATTCAACGTTCACAAGTTGAAGAAAAATATTTGATGGGTCAAGTTGATTTAACAGGACAATTTAAAACTGGAAATATCAATCATAACGTATTAGTAGGAACAGATTTTGATAGCTATGATACCAAAACGTCAGCTTATACCAACTTAGTAAAATATGACTCTATCAATATTTATCAACCTAATTTGTATGTAGCTCGTACGGATATTCCTACTTTGGCAGCCAGCACCGTTACTACTGCTCCAGTTTATAGATTCGGAGCTTATGTTCAAGACTTAGTTAGTTTAAGTGATAAATTTAAGTTTTTGGCAGGTGTAAGATACAGTTATCAAGAAACAGGTAGTAATGTATTGACATTATCAACTAACAAAACAGTATCTACAAAGTATTTTGATGGAGCATTTACACCACGTTTTGGCTTAGTTTATCAGCCTACCAAAAAAATGTCAGTATTCAGTAGTTATTCAAACTCATTCACATTGAATACAGGCGTTGACGTATCTGGAAATGCTTTGCCACCATCATTTATCAATCAGTATGAAGTTGGTATGAAAAACGAATTATTGAATGGTTTACTTTCTGCAAACATTACTGCTTACCAAATTGTGAATAGTAACTTAGCTCAAACCAGTTTAGCTAATGGAAATACAAACACTAATATTAGAGAATTAGCAGGCGAAGTAACAAGTAAAGGAATTGAGGTTGATTTGAAAAGTAAGCCATTTTTAGGTTTTTCATTAATGGCAGGATATAGCTACAATGAAACTCGCTATACAAAAAGTAATATCTATATCATCAATAGTTTATTGAGATATAATCCAAATCATACAGCTAATGCAAGTGTTTATTATACTTTCTCAGGTACAAAATTGAAAGGCTTGAATCTTGGTTTAACAGCCATGTATTTTGGAGAAAGAGTGGCAGGACGTTCTACTCGATTGACAGTTGCAAACGATGTATATAAATTAATACCAGTGAATGCTTATACACAGATTGATTTAAGTGCAGGATATAATTTCTCTAAATTCTCAGTTCGTGGTAAAGTTTCTAACTTATTAAATGAGATGAGCTATAATGTTCACGATGATAATTCAGTGAATCCAATTGCCCCAAGAATGGCTTCTTTGACAGTAGCGTTTAAATGGTAAAATATTAATAAATAGATAATACAGATTTTAAAAAATTGCAGTAATAATGGAGACGTTATTGCTGCAACTTTTTTTGTTTTTTTGCATAAATAACTAAAAATAAAATAAGGACAGGAGAAACCCCCGCCCTTATCTGTTTAACCTCTAAACCTATTTAACTATGAAAATTGATACAAATATATACTTTTTCAGCATTAACTTACTGTTAAGAGTAAGGATTTTTACTCTATTATTTGACGAATAAGCCTTTTTGAGTGATGAAAAATGAAAATTGATGTACATACAGATAAATTGATAATTCAGACACCACATCAATTTTGTAAAAACAGTCTAAGAATCTCTACGAAGGACTGTCGCTGATGCTTGTGCAACAGGAAATAACGTCATATCTGCAACAACAACGTGTGCTGGACGAGTTACGGCAAATGTAATACTTTCAGCTACATCCTGAGGTGTTAATGGAATGAACCCCTTATAAACGGCTTCTGCTCTTTTGTCGTCACCTTTAAAACGAACTAATGAGAATTCGGTTTCAACAGCTCCAGGAGCTACATTGGTTACCTTAATTCCATGAGGGTTTAAGTCTAAACGCATTCCTTCTGAAATTGCCTCTACCGCCGCTTTTGATGCACAATAAACATTACCATTTGGATAAGTTACTTTTCCTGCAATTGAACTAATATTGACAATATGTCCTTTTTGTCGAGCAATCATCCACGGCATTATGGTTTTTGAAACGTAAAGAAGTCCTTTCACATTTCCATCTATCATGGCATCCCAATCATCAGGATTACCATCTTGAATTGGATTTAGGCCATGAGCATTTCCTGCATTGTTTACCAAAATATCAATAGCTTGCAATTCTTCAGGTAATGTATGTAATGCTTTTTCGACTTCTTCTCGTTTCCGAACATCGAATGTTAAAATATTTACTTTTACTTTTTCAGAGAGGGCTTCTTGAATTTCGTAAAGACGGTCTAAACGTCTTCCGCAAAGGATAAGGTTAATTCCTAAATTAGCAAAAGCTTCAGCAGTAGCTTTTCCAATTCCAGAAGAAGCTCCCGTAATAAGGGCAAGTTTTGACATAATTTTATTGATATTTTTGTAATCTGAATGAACAGTTACTTGTAAACGTTCTATATAAAATAATGTTTAAAGACAAGCTTAATGAACTTAGGTTTTAGAAAAGCACTTTCCTAAAACCTATTTCAACGGAGAGAAATCGGCAGGAGCAAAATATTCAGACTTTACCGAAATCGTTAATCCAGTACCAGCTTTCTCTTCTGAAGCCTTTTTAACAGCTTGCCATTCTGGACTCTCACCAAAAGCTTTAAACGATGCCAAACCAGATTCTTTGCTCTTATGAGTTAGGAAATAAACCAATAAATCCTCTGAACCTTGCTCTTTATCGGTAGGAGTCCAATAAATGATATTAGTCATACCAAATTTTTCAAAGATTTTTAGGGTATGGTTTCTAAAACGCTCTAAAAGGTTGGGTAAAAGATTTGGTTTTGTTTTATAAGTTCTTAATTCAAAAACTCTATCACCGACAGATTTCATATCATTGGGTGAGAAATCAGTTGTTTTTAGAAAAATGCTCTCTACTTTGGCAACAATTTCACCGTTGATTGCAGAGTTTTTCATTACAGCAACCCAATCTTTATCTTTCATAAACTCTTTCCATGATTTATCTCTTGCCTCACGTGAAGGGTAGGATAGAAGATATACTAATTTGTTCTCTTTATTTTCTCCCAAAGGCAACCAAAAGCCTTCTAAACGCATATTGTAAGTATAAAAAAACTTCAACGTATGTTGTTGAAAACGATTCATCAGGTCTTGCATTTTTCCTTCTGAAGCATAATACGTTCGTAGTTCATACAAACGATTATTCGCATCTGATTGAGCCTGAATACTAAAACAGGTAATAACTAAAAAGAGGAAAAGGAATAATTGCTTTTTCATATTAAATATATTTTGATTGTTTGTTATGCAACGATATTTACTGAATTCCAACAATTTCCACTCTACGATTTTTCTTTTTATTATCTTCGGTATCGTTTGGTGCAACAGGTTTTGTCCCTCCATAACCTTTGTAAAGCAGGCGTTCTTCGTCAATTCCTTTACTGACGATGTAGTTCAGAATCACTTTTGCTCTATTCTCAGACAAGGCTAAATTTAACCGCTGGTCGCCAACATTATCGGTATGACCACCAATTTCAATTCTTGTTTTAGGATTACTTCTAAGAATGGCAACAACTTTATCTAATTCAGGATATGACTCTTTTTTCATGATAAAACTACTTTGTTCAAAGTACACATTGTTTAGTGTAATTGCTTTTCCTGTTTCAATTTTATCAAAACTTTTTGTGTTTGAAGTAGGTAATTTCTCTTTAGGATTCACTGTTGAGGCAGATAATGAAGGTTGTTTTGCCACGACAGGCTCTTTAGTACGAATAAGCTGGATGTCCTTTTTGCGGTCAGAATTGGGGTCAATTCGGTTAATAGCTTTTGTGAATCCCGAAGCCTCAATCTCTAAAATATAACTTGCCACAGGGCTTAATTCAGCCGAATATTCATCTCCTTTCTTGGTTAAAATTAACTCCTGATTTGATTTAACATCAGTCAATTTAACAGCACATTTTTCAATAACTTTAAGTGTTTGAGAATCTAAAACACGAAAAGTAAATTTACTTTCATCTTTGGTTAACCAAGTAGCAATTTGAGCTTTTTCACCTTTCATGGTACTATCTGGCATGATTTTGCCCTCATAGGGCTTATAACCAGTAGCCATGATTTCGATGGTATAATTTGTTTTTTCCGTTAAAATTACTGCTATTTGTTCACGTAGGGCATCCGTTTTTCCAGTAGCGATAACTTCCCCACTTGGGTCATGGAGCGTAAAATTGGCAGAAACTTTGGTCTTTTTCAAAGCATCAATAGCAAACAAAAAGAGGTTGTATTTTCTTAGAGTACGCATTTTAATTGCCTTATTTACATCATCAATACTTGCAGTAAAACGACTTTCATAATCGTCATAACCTGCCAATTTTGCCTTAATTAAATATTCTCTTCCAGGTTTAAGGTCTGCACTACACTCACCGTTTGGTAAGGTAATCATCGCAGCTACTGGTTTATTATTCATAGCATCAATTAAGCTATAAAATACTTCTCTAATAGGCTGATTTGTATTGGCATCGTAAGCTTTTAAACTTAAAACTGAAAAGTTTCGAGACATTGTTACCACGTGTTTTTGTGGTTTCCCTAAAGTATTATATTTAACTTTTTCTGTTTTTAAATAATAACCTTTCACAAAAGTTTCTAAACGAAATTCATCCTCTTCTACTAATGGCAACTTGTATTCTGGGTTGTTTTCGGTTGTTTTGCCTTGTACTAAAATAGAACTTTTTGAAGGAGTCGCTTTAAATGTTGCTTCTAAAATACGCCCACTGGTAGAATCAATTGCTGAAAATACTAAGGCTGATTCTTGTGGTTTTGGACTCAATTGACAAATCAATTCATTTTGAGTGATTTTTGATAATTCCTGTTCATATTTTTCAAATCCTTCAGCGATAATCTCTAAACGATATTTGTTTTCAGGAATTAAACTTACCGTTGCATTGCCACTTGGTAATTTTACGATGTCAACTTTATTGTTTTTCGTGGTTAAATCCGTGATGGTAAAATTTCCCACTTTTACCATTTCACTATTGGCTTTATTGATTGGTTTAATGTCTAAAACAAACATTGCTTTTTCCAAACGAATATCAAATGAATATTTTTTATCTAAACTAAAATCAGCCATGTTGAAGGTGCTTTGCTTTGGTTTATAACCTTCAGCAGAAGTCTCAACAGTAAATATTTCACGTTCAGCCACTTTCACAATACTTTCAGATTCATCTTTGAAAGAGAAAGATTTTTGTTCCTTTTCTAACTTTACATTAAGTGTTGCCTTTACTGGTTTGTTCGTTGTGCCATCTACTACCACAAAATTGACAGGCAAACGTCTTTTTTTCAAAAGCATAAAATTGATTGCTCCGCCATCTGGCATTTTATCAATTTTTTCTTTTACTTCCACATAATCTTCAGCTTTAATAATGATTTCATAGAAACCCGAACGCTTTAGATTTGCTGAAAAATCATTCGTCTTATTTTTGGTAGCTTGTTTTATTTCAGAAGTTTTCAAGTCAGCAATTTTTACAGTTGCTTCTTTAATGGCTTTTTGAGTTTCAGCATCAATTACTTTGATGGTTAGTGGATAACGGTCAACAACTAATTTTACTTCATAGTCACGGCGGTCTCCCAAAACTAAGTCGCTGATTTCTATAAGTTTACGTGCCGTTGCAAAACCATCTGAAACAACCTCCAATTTTAAGTTGTCATTTTGGGCTAATTTTACGCTAAAAGTTTCTTTAGGTTTTACATTACTTGCTTTAAATATCTTTCCAGTTTTTTCGGAAGTTACCGTAAAGTCACCACTGATTGGCTCTCCAGTTTCTCCATTTAAAGCCGTAAAATTGACCGTTGAAATTTTCTTTGGAATTAACTTAACAGAAATCCGATTTGTTTGGTCCGTTTTGGTTATTGTTTGCTCATTTTCTTCACAAAACTCCGACGATACCACAATTTTATATTGCTTTCCTGTCAATAAATTTGTGCCACATTCACCTGTTTCAGGATTTGCTTTTACTATGGCTGTTTGATTGGTCGCAATTTCGGTAATGGTAACTTTAGTGTCTTTCAATAAATCATTGGTACTGCCATCAAAAGCTTGTACAACAAAGTTGGTAGAAATTGGGTCTAATTTGATGATACTCACAGGCAGTAATTCTGCTCTGTCATCTACTCTCAACGAAAGACTTGAGCTTTTATAGCCTTTCATTGAAGCTTCAATTGAATAGTCTTCTTTGAGTCTAAACGTTCCTTGATTTTGTAAAGTTTGTGGGTTATATTGAAGAGCAATCGACTGCCCAGTATTGATTTCTTTGGCTTCAAAACTGGCAGGAATAGAAAGATTAGTTTGAGCGTCAATGGCTAAAAAACTCAATTTATATATATCATTCGTTTGAGACTTGCCACCCAAAGGGATTAATCTAACATCTTGCTCGAAGGTTTCACAGTCATTTTGTTCCGACAAATCAACGACAATTTTCTTTCTGTAAAAGCCTGATTCACTGATTTCGAAGACATATTTTCCATTTTGACTTAAAACTGCCGAATAACGCCCATCTAAGCCATTTGAGGTAAATTCTGCCATTATTTTATTAGGATTGCTAAATTCTGAAACCATTATTTTAGCCACCAAAGCTTTATTAGAACTCGAATCTGTCACATATCCTTGAATAGTGGCAACGGCTTTCATCGGAATTTCTGCATTATAAATATCGCCATCATGCACATAATACATAACATCTCCGCAGGCTGGAACGGCAATAAATTGGTCTGCACCAGAAGTATTTAAAAATTCTAAGGCTACGGCTTCTGTCCAAGTGCCATTTTCTTGAAGTTCACACTTATAAATATCAAAATTGCCTTGTCCATCTTTTCTGATAGACGAAAACATTAAAGTTTTGCCATCAGGCATAATTCGAGGAGCTTTTTCACATATTAAATTGACAGGACTTGGTAATTCTACCGCCGTTTGCCATTTGCCATCTGCTCCACGCTCAGCCCGCATTATTCTATAACATCTTTGTTGGGCATCTTTTTTCTCCCCAAAAATATATTTGGCTCGGGCAAAGTATAAATATTTTCCATCGGCAGATAATGATGGATAGCCTTCATAATCGACAGTATTGACGGGCGTTCCCAAATTCATGGGTGATGACCAACCATTCTTTTCTCTAACAGAATAATAAATATCTTCGTGACCATCTGAATCTTTCCCATTGGCAGAAAAAAATAATAAATTGCCATCATAACTAAGGCAGGGACCTCCCAAAGGTGCTTTTTCAAAAAAAGTAGTTGTAATTTTGGGGATTGCAGTTGGAACAGACCAAACTTTGCCATTTCGTCTTGATTCAAAAAGTTTCCAGTCTCCTTGACGGTCAGATTCAAAAATAATGGTTCTTCCATCAGCACTAACCGATGGAGCGTATTCTGTAAATTTGGCGGTATTAATGGGGGCGGGCATTGCTTTCTCATTTTGAGAAAAAACATTTTGAATTCCCAAGCACAGAATCAGTATTGATGAAGCAAGAATATTTATGTTAGTGGTACGGTTTCTCATGGGTTAATTAAAAAAACAAAATTACTCATTTTTAGTGATTCATTCACGTAAAATATCAAGCAATTGTTTTGATAGTAAATTAAAGGATTGTGCTGAAAATCATTTAGTTACTCTCATAATTGATAAAATGCTTTCATAATTTTAATAATTAAATCATATAAGTACGAGTAATAAATTGATAATGAGATTTTTATTTGTCAAACCTTATCGGTTTATTCTTACTTTACTTTGCTCATACATTTAGAATTAATAAATTTTCAATAAATTAAAATCGAATCCACATGAAGTATCTAATCGTAGGTCTGGGAAATATCGGACCAGAATATCTTCTCACTCGTCACAATGTTGGTTTTATGGTACTTGATAGACTAAGTGGCAGTTTTGAGACGAAATTTTCGATGGAGCGTCTCGCATATCATACCGAAATAAAACATAAAGGCAAACAAATACATCTAATAAAACCTACCACCTTTATGAATTTGAGTGGAAAGGCTGTTAATTATTGGATGAAAGAACTGAAAATTGAGAAAGATAACGTCCTTATTATTACCGATGATATTGCTTTGCCTTATGGAAAACTTAGAATGAAGCCCAAAGGCTCGCATGGAGGACATAATGGTTTGAGAAATATTCAGGAAATTTTAGGCACTCCAGAATATCCCAGATTGCGTTTTGGAGTAGGAGATGATTTTGGTAAAGGAAGACAAGTGGAATATGTCTTAGGGAACTTTGAAGGGCAACAAATTGAACAACTTCCTGAGTATCTCGACCGTGCCTCAGAAATGATTTTAAGCTTCTGTTTACAAGGCTTAGATAAGACCATGAACGCTTTTAATCAGTAATTGTACTATTTTAATATTTTGAAAATATTTTAAAAAAAAGTAAAACAAAATTTTTGTAATTGTTTGCCATTTTTTTCAAAATATTATTTGGTTATAAATACCTATAAATGGGCTAAACTATATGTTTTGTCTTGGTTTTTAGGTATTTATAACTTAGTAAAATCAGACATTTGCAAGAAAAATTTGCAAGAATGAAAAATATTGCAGAACTTTGCATCGTTAAATAAGTCGTAAGAACACTTAGACAAAACTAAGAATAGTTTTAAAAATAATTTCTAAATTGTGTGACTTTTAAATTAACATTACGTTACAAGTATATAAAAGATTAACACTTAAATAATTGAACTTTTTTTTATTTAATTAGTGTTATCACATTATAAATTAAATAAGTGAATTTGAAAGTTTTTTCTTGATTTTTGTCAAGAAAAATTAAGATTTGAAAGTTTAATTTTGTGATTATTTTGACTAAATACCTAACCACTTTTATTCAAAATAATACAATAAAGATGATACATTTCAAGGTTTAAAAGCATTGAAATAAGTATAAAAAAAATGATTTTAAGCGAAGCGTCGCCCGATAGTTTTAGAGGTAATACGGGAAAAGACATAAAGATTTTCATAGTTAAGCGAAGCGTCGCCCGATAGTTTTAGAGGTAATACGGGAAAAGACATAAAGATTTTCATAGTTAAGCGAAGCGTCGCCCGATAGTTTTAGAGGTAATACGGGAAAAGACATAAAGATTTTCATAGTTAAGCGAAGCGTCGCCCGATAGCTTTAGAGGTAATACGGGAAAAGACATAAAGATTTTCATAGTTAAATAGGTTTAGAGGTAAGACGGGAAAGGGCGTTTCCCTTGGAAACGCCACTTTTTTTCAAACTAATCATTTCAAGGTCGAGGTTTTGATAGATGGAGTATTTGATTAGTTATTAAGAAGATTAGTGCAGTTATTTTTCATAGTTAAATAGGTTTAGAGGTAAGACGGGAAAGGGCGTTTCCCTTGGAAACGCCACTTTTTTCAAGCTAATCAATCAAGGTAAGAGGTATTGGATGATGGAGTATTGGATTAGTTTTTGATTTAGAAATTTTTCATAGTTAAATAGGTTTAGAGGTAAGACAGGAAAAGGCATTGCTTATAGCGATGCTTTTTTTTTATGTTTAGAGGTCAAAAAAAAGCCTGAGTCTATGAGTATCAGGCTTTCGGGAATATTAATTTATGGTAACAATTTTTATCATCATTTCGAGATTTTAGTAATTAAGGTTGAAGAAAATAAATCGCCTTTACGATATGATTCTGTTTTAATTACTCCAATATTAGGAGAAAACCATTCTGTCACTTGAATACTCATGTTGAAAATGGCTTTTATATTTTGGTTACTCGTGATTTTATAACATTCAAAAGTCCCCGCTGTTGTGGTGATACTTTCTTTTCCTTCTACTTTACGGTCAGTAACTCTCAAAGTCATGCTCATTATTTTCATGCCACCTGCATAAGTTTCGGCAGTAAATTCATTGTCGGGCAGGCTTGCACCCACACTTACATTGGTAGGATAATAAATAGAAGCATTATTGCTTTTTACTTCCATATCCTTCATGTTCATGGATTTGGCTTGTTCTCCTGGAAGAAGTGCTTTCATATCTACAGAAAAGTTCTTGCCGTCACATTTATAAGTACCTTCTCCGCCACTCAATTCTTTTCCTTTTTCGTTAAAGACCTTTGATAGCACTTTAGCTTCTGTTCCATTACTTGAAATTACTTTATAGACAGCCTTTCCTGAGGGATTTCCCTTTTTGTCAAACATCGACATTTCTACTTCAGCATTATTGGTTAACAATAAATAACCACAAGTCTGAGAATAAACTGTACTGGCAAATACAGAAATAATGGTGAATACAGTAAGTAGTTTTTTCATAGTTATTTTAAGAATGATTTGATGTATCAAATATATAGGAAGTTTATGGAAATAAAATCCATGACAAGTGATGAATTAGTGAACGGTTGTCAATATTGATTACACGGATAAAACGCAAAAAAAACTCCAATCAGAGAAATGCTGATTGGAGTTTTAAAATTTTGAATCGGAGTACTAAACCCTGAGAACTAAAGTCTTTTTCTTACTACTTCGTAAAGAATTACGCCTGTCGCTACCGAAACGTTAAGTGAACCAACACGCCCTGCCATTGGAATAGTGGCTAATTCATCAACTGAACGTAATAATTCTTCCGAAATACCGTCTTCCTCTGATCCCATAATGATGGCAGTTGGAACGGTGAAATCAATGTCATAAATATTTTTAGATAATTTCTCCGAACAAGCAACTACTTGAATACCTGAGTTTTGAAGATATTTTACCGTCAAAAATAAATTGTCTTCACGACAAACTGGTAAAAAGTTTAATGCTCCCGATGATGTTTTCATGGCATCTGCATTAATTTGAGCTCCTCCTTTGCTTGGAATAACAATGGCATGAACACCAGTACATTCAGCAGTACGAGCGATTGCCCCAAAATTACGCACGTCTGTAATGCGGTCGAGAACGAGTAGGAGAGGGACTTCACCTTTCTCATAAACATCAGCAATAACGTTTTCAAGTTTGGCATAATTAATTGCTGAAACGAAAGCGATTACGCCTTGGTGATTTTTGCGGGTAATTCTGTCTAATTTCTCAGAAGGAACTTTCTGTACAGGAATTCCTCTCATTCGAGCAAATTCTAATACTTCAAGACTACCTAATTCTCTCTGTACGAGTATTTTATCTATTTCTTTTCCAGCACGAAGGGTTTCCAAAACCGACTGAACACCAAATACAATATCCTTATTGTCTGGTTTGGGTTGGCTAAAATAATTATTAAATGGCTTTTTATACCCTTCTGGTTTTTTGTATCCTTCTGGTTTATTTTCTGTTGTCATATCAGGAATCGTAAATCTATGAGTCTGCCTCACACGTGAATAATTGTTACAAAGTTCGTAAAGTTTTCGCTGTCTTTTCTATGTTTATGTTTTTCGTTTTTAAATTCTTCCAAAAAATAGGGTGTTTTTGCCTTTTGAAGACATTAAATGAGGTCGATACTTATAAATGTCTTTTGTTTTTGTATTGTTATGGGCTAAATTGTGGGTTTAATATATTCATCCAAACTAAAATTCTTTAGCTGAAATGTCAGCTATTTTAAATGAAATCATGATTAAACGATTTATTTCTGTCTTACTTTGCTTGAGTTCTTTCACATCTTTTTCTCAAGATTTAACCCAACAAGTAATTCCTAACCGAACAAATAGTCCAGAACAAACACACAAACCTTATGTTATTTTGATTTCTGCGGACGGTTTTCGAGCTGATTTTGCCAAGAAATATCAAGCCCAAAATCTTCTTAAATTGAGTGATGAAGGTATATCAGCGACATTTATGCAATCTTCGTATCCTTCCTTAACTTTTCCTAATCATTATTCTATTGTAACAGGAATGTATCCTGCTCATCATGGTTTGGTGGATAACTCTTTTTATGACCCACAAAGAAATGAAGGTTATGGTATGGGCAATAAAAAAGCCGTTGCTGATGGTTCTTGGTATGGAGGTACGCCATTATGGGTTTTGGCTGAACAGCAAAAAATGTTAAGTGCCAGTTTTTATTGGGTGGCTTCCGAAAGTAATATTCAGGGGACTTTGCCAACCTATTATTACAATTATAACGAAAAAATAGATATTGATACTCGTATCAAAACTGTAAAAAATTGGTTACAATTGCCAGAAGAAAAACGTCCACACCTTATTACGTTTTACTTTCCAGAAGTTGACCACGAAGCCCATACTTTTGGTCCAGATGCAACACAAGTTGAAGAAGCAGTACATTTTGTTGATAATAGCATTGCGAAATTAGTGACAACGGTAGATTCATTGCATTTGCCAGTCAATTTTGTCTTTGTTTCTGACCATGGAATGACTAAAGTTGATAATGAGCATACCATGCCTTTACCAAAGTCAATTGACCCTGCAAAATTTACAATTCCTCGTGGAGATGCACTTTTGCACCTTTATGCAAAAGATAAAAATGATATTAAACCAACTTATAAGGCATTGAAAAAAGAAGCCAAAGATTTTGATGTTTATTTGGCAAAACGTATTCCGAAGCGTTGGCATTATAGAACCAAAGACGATAAATTTAATAGAATTGGAGATATACTTTTAGTACCACATTTGCCAAAAGTTTTTGGAATAACAGGTAAATCAACCACACTTGGGAAACACGGATTTGACCCAGCCATAGAGGATATGCACGCAACTTTCTTCGCTTGGGGGCCAGCTTTTAATCAAGGACAAAAAATTAGCGGTTTTGAAAATGTGAATGTTTATCCAATGATAACTGAAATTTTGGGATTAAAATATGAACATGAAATTGACGGAAAATTGAAAGTTTTAGCTCCCATTTTGAAAAAATAATTTTACTCATTTGTAGTAATTTGATACAAAAAACCGTTTCTGTGAAGAAGCGGTTTTTTTCGTTAGGATGAATCCTTTTAGTATTTCAAGTGTTCATTTTAATAAATTGGACAATCCGATTAATTAGCATAATTATATGAATCAAGTTAAAGTACAATTTTGCTTTTTTATCAAGCGGTTTGTTTTTTTGATTTTTTTTGTGCTATCTTTGTACACTGTTTGTGGAAATGTACAATTCGTTCTTTGAAGTCGCACAAATATTGCTAATCTTAAACTACTGAAATACAGTAGCTTGTCAAGTTTCTTTTCTCATTCCTGACGTATCACAGGAAAACATTTCCACGAAAAAATCCTAATATTACTAACCACTCGAAAATAATTATTTACTTCTAAAAAGGCTTCCAGTCGAAGTCTCGGGATAATTATCTATTAACGTAAATCAAAAGAGATTTACATAAACAAAAAGTAAGGAGATGAAAAAAATCGTTAAATTAACTGTTGCCATTTTAGTATTTGGCTCAGTAGTTTATGCTTGTAAAGTCAAGCAACAACAAAGTAATCTTTCTCCCCAGAAAAGCCAATTAGTAACAGTTCAAGAAGTAGATGACGAAACATTAGTGAAAATGTTATCAAGAAATTGGATTGTAAATGTCGTGAATTATCAAGCTGACGCTCGTAGAAACGTATTGTATGAACGTGGTATTGATGCTAATTTACACGACTTCTCAAAAGAGTCTTTTAAAATTTCTGCTGATGAAAAAGTAGTTTATACAGATGAAAGCGGAAAGAAGCATATTGGTACTTGGGATTTGAAAGAAAACAACACAAAGTTGTTAATGGAATTTGAAGATGGTCAAGAAGTAGCTTGGGATATTCTTGAAAAAGGGAAAAACCGTTTGGTCTTACATTTAAGTATTGATGCTCAGAAAGTAAAATGGGACATCAGTAATCTAAATGATATAGACATTCAGACAGCAGCCGTTTTTGCGGGTTTTTATGCAGGCATTGTTGATGAAAGAACTGAAAAAGTAAATATTACTTATAAAATGATGCCAAGAAGTTAAAGCATTTGATGTTTGTAAAAATAAAAAGGCTCAAAATTGAATTTCAATTTTGAGCCTTTTTTGCTTAATGTCAATAATTTATACTGGAAAGTGAACTTAAATTCTAAGAAAGCCATTTCCTCTAATCTCTAATCTCTAATCTCTAATCTCTAATCTCTAATCTCTAATCTCTAATCTCTAATCTCTAATCTCTAATCTCTACTTCGTAGCGATATAGAAAAAGTCAAAGCATTCTTCTGCGTCGTTATTCAAGAAATAATCTTCATGTGTAATACCTGTAACCAATTGATTATCTGATTTTTGGATAATATTTCGGCTCATTCGGTTAGCGATGTCATAAGGAATTTGTAACATCCATCTTGGCAAGCGGTATTGAAGATTGAAAATGTCGAAACGAGTAATTTTCTCGACAGAACGCTTATTTTCTTCATAATATGCCATCACTTTGGGGTTTCCGTGAACACCTTTCGTTTCAATACTTCCGAAATGCTTTAAAATTAAGTTTTTCAACTCACTCGCCAAATATTCACGCACGTGCCAAGGATTTCTTGATAATGAATATTTACGGTTTACGGTCGTCAAAATCAACTTTCCTCCAGGTTTTAGCACACGGTGAGCTTCTTTGATGAATTCGTTGTCGTCTTCAATATGTTCAATTACTTGAAAAGTAACGATATAGTCGAAGGTATTATCTGCCAAACCTTTCAGTGGAGGCAAAAACATATCAATAAATTTGAAATTCGGATACTCTGCTGTCAGTTTAGTCATTAACGGCTCATTTTTATCAACGCCCGTAAAATTAGAAACTGAAGGAGCTAAAACTGCAACTCCACGTCCCGTTCCACAGCCAATTTCGAGTAAATTTCCCGAAACCATTTTGGCAGCTTCAATATATGGAAATAACAAACGCTGATGAACAGGATTGTCAGAAATGATTTCAGAGGAGGCAATTTCGGTGGTTTTGTACATGATTCTTGGGGTATATTTTGCTCAATTACTTCACAGGATTCTGCCCATAAAGATATATTATGAATTTATCTTACAATTTTATGCCAAATTTACCGCTTTTGCTTGACATCAGAAAAATACTTCCTAAATTGAATTCGTTATAAGTAAAAATTGATTCTTAATTTATGAAAAAAATACTATTTACCTGTATCTCTATTGCCTTATTGGTAGGTTGTACCGCTACCAATTCCAATAATAAAAAAACTAATAATCTGGCTGAGAACCGAGTAACGCTACAAAGATTAATTAGTAAAAGTAGGTTTTTAGATAATGGCTCATCATCAAGAGTTTATATCAGTATTAATGCTGACAGAAACCTGACGATAAGTGATTTTTTGAAGGAGTATGTGATAAGTTATAATCTATATCCAGATTATACGGCAAAGCAACAATCTTTAAGTTCGAGTACAGTTGTAATAAGTACAGAGAATGTATCGGAGAATGACGAGCTTTTTACAGTATGGTTTGATGTGCCAAAACCTAAAGGCAATTTTACAGGATTGTTATTGACCGAGATAAAAGATTTGAAAACTAATAACAAAACAACGAATGATTGTTTGTTGAGATTTCAGTCGGGAAAAGTAGGAGACTATTTTATGTTTTTTGATAAAGCAGGAAAGAAGCCACTTCCTAAGAACTTTCTGTCAGTAGAAGATACCGTTGTTTTGAGAAGTTTGGATAATCGCCCTCAGACTTTTAAAGCGTATCGTTACAAATATGAATTTGAAGCAGCTTTGTCGCCAATGTCAACAACGCCTAAAATTCCGACTAAAAGTCTTTATGTAGATTCTGCCTTTACTGTGAGTGCCAATACGCCCATTGTTTTAGCACATGATGCTCTTTATTATTTTTCGAGAGATACCACAGAAGCCTATGGAATAGGCATGGTTGTTACTGATAAGCGATTTCCTAAGTTAACCCGTCCTGAAAAATTAGTTCGTCCATTAATTTATATGAGTACCAACGCTGAAACGGCAGATTTATATAATTCAAAAGAGCCAAAGCGAACACTCGATAACTATTGGTTGAACATCATGCAAGGAAATCAATCAACGGCTAAACGTACCATAAAAGCCTTTTATCAGCGAGTAGAGCAAGCCAATCGATTGTTTACAACATACAAAGAAGGTTGGAAAACTGACAAAGGAATGGTTTTTATCATCATGGGCGACCCCGTAAGAATCAGCAGAACTAAAGACCGGGAAATTTGGACATACAATCGGGCAACACAATATTCAGAATTGAATTTTACTTTTACGAAGCGTTCCAATCAATTCGTAGATGACCATTACGAACTTCAACGTTATGCAGAATATCAATCCATTTGGTTTCCAACGGTTGAACAATGGCGAAATGGAGATGTTGTGATTAAATAAAAACAGGAGGTAGTCGAAAGATTACCTCCTGTTTTTTTGTAGTTTTTATTGAAAATTATAAAACCTTCTCTTCCAAAATCTTCAAGTCGAACGGCAAATCATAAGAGAAATTAGCTAAACGGACTGCACAATGTTAAGTTCAAGACTACTTGCATCATGACTGCAAGCCATGATGCAAGTAGTCTTATTGTGGCAGCTTTGTCTACAGTCTATTCCTATAGTTAAACTTTCTTGAATTATTATCACTTTCTTTTGGATAATGCTTTTTTGCTTTTATTTCAATTACCTCATTGGGTTTCAATTCACTTTCGTTGTCAACTTCAATATCAATGTACTCATCTTCGTATTTTGGTTTTACAATCATTTTTAGTTCTCCTTGATTGTTATAATCTCTGGCAATAAGTGTCCAAACTATTTTTAGTTCATATTCTTTTGCTAATGGCTCAATCCAAGCTTTAAAAAATTTGAACTAAAGGTTTGTTGTCTGAAGGTCTGTACTTAATTTCATTGTCTTCGCAGTATGTCCGTTTAACCATTCCTGAAGATCCACTACTAACGGTGTCGGTTATTTTTGTAAAATTTTCTTTCTCAAATTCAATTTTTAGTCTCCAATCTTCTATCACTTTATTTCCTTCGTTTACCATAATAATTTCAAAGTCACAAAGTGCATAATTGATATTATTAAAATTACCGAAGTTGTTCCAATCATTCAAAGCAGAAAGTTTCTTTAAGAATTGATCATTGTCAAAAGGATAAATATCTGTCTTAGCTTTTTTTAATTTATATTGTCTGATTTTTCTAATACAAGTTGGTTCAATTGTAATTTCTGTTTTAAAATCTGTCAGAAACACGTTAAAAGAAAAGTTGTCAGCATATTGTTGTTGATTAACGTAAAAATTAAATGTTTCTCTATTCTCTTCAATTAAATCTACAATGTCTTCCCAAGAATAAAGTAGGATTTCAAATCCGCCATTTTTCCTACTTTCAATATCTTTTATCCTTACATACTCTTCAATTGAAACATTTTTATTTGCAGTCGTTGCAATTATGAAAACGCCTAATTTAGGATTAAATGTTTTTGCTTTTGCAACCTCTCTATCAATTTCGTCAGAAGTAAGTTTTGCATTTGTGTATTCGTCTTTGCCTTTGCATTGTATTCCCCAATAGGTTTCTTTCCCTTTAGGTATTGCATAAACATCAACTCCACTTTGTAGCTGTCCAAGTCTTCCATTCTTTTTTATTTTATTTGGAACACACCAAATTTCCCCCCACAATTTTTTGCAGAGTCCTTCAAAGTCTTGCCAATTTTCTGGTTTACGAAGTTGTTTTTTCACGGTCAGTGTTGAAAATGCCAGCTAACGAATATATAACTGCAATATATCGTTAGAACAGACGAAATAATTCAATAAATATCAAAAAGGCTAATGATTTAGTCAATATTTCAATTTACTCATAAAAATATTGGCAACAATTTAGAGTTACAAATCTTAATTTGGTTTTATGAATTTGAAACCCAATAACTCTTTAATAAAGTATATCCCGAAGCGTTAACTGGAGAGAGTCGATTAATTGCTTCATGGGCAATGGCTATTGGCATTGAATGGGGTATTTTGATGGTCACAGTAAATTCAAGATTCACGGCTAAATATAATCATGTGGTTTATGCAGTATCATCAATCATCATGACTATGTTGTTTTTAGGTATTTTGAAATCATTTCCTCACATAGAGTTTTACATTAATGTCACTTACTTATCGCTTGTTTCGGGTTATAGTTTATATAGTTTTTGTGAAATTTTGGTAGAAAAAAACAAAGCACAAATATTAGAAGCCGAGTCCGTTGAAATGCTTAGACAAGTTGAGTTACAACTCAGTCAATCTTTCAATGAAGTGAGTTATTTAAAAGACAAGTTGAATTTACTTGACCAAAAATTAGAAAAAGCTGAGGTTAAGGTGAGTGAATATGAACAAGAAAATCAAGCGTTAAGCCAGCAGGTCAGATTTTTAGAAGCAGAAAATGCAGAACAACGTCGTAAAGCATCACGAAAGAAAACATTATTTTTTGAGCCTTTGAAAACAGGTACTTGATTTTATAATGTTCTTAAAATCAGTGTTTTGTGAATTTTAATTAGCAAAAAATAACTCAAGTGTATGTCAGCTAAAGGTGAGTTATGAAGTTGAGAAGCTCACATTTGGTTACTTATAGGTGAGGTAAGAAATCAGAAAGGTGAGTTTCAGGTGAGTATAAATGAATAAAAAGTAAATCAGTATAACCTCAATATATTATGGTTCAGTTTAAAGATAATACTATTGTAATCACAATAGAAAACGTTAATCCATTAGAAGATTGGCAAGAGTTAATGATAACGATTGCTGATGTTCAAATGATATTGATGACCAATCCAGACCACAAAGTGTCAGAATACAGATTAAATATGTTCAATGAGTTTCACAAAGCGACTTGCACATTATCAAAGGATTCATCGACAATGCAAGTATTAGCTGAGCATAGTACAAAAAATGTCGTTAGCAATTAAATAAGATTTTGCTAAATATTTCCGTTACCTATTTGTCAAGAGTAACTTTATTGACTTTTACGCCTACTACATTATATATTATTCTAAAATTTAAACCAATTACACAATTATGACAACTTTTAATGAATTACTTAATCAGGCAGCACTTTCTGTTTTAGACACAAACCAACAGTCAGCAATTAGCCAGCAACAAAACCAAATGTTACAGAATAGCTTGGAGCAGGTACGTAGAGATATTGCAGCGTTAAAATCATCTATTGAGACACAAGAGAACGCTTTTAACCCAGCTCTTGAGTTAAAAGAAAGCTTAATTCAGAAACAAAAAATGGAGCAGGAAATTTGGGTTGAAATCCAAAAAAGAGAACTTTTCTCAGCTATGCCATCGACTGAAGGAAGATTAACATTGGTACATGAATAAAAATGATAGCATCTTTTACACTAATTGTTTGATTTATATAAAATACACTAAACAAAAAATAAAAACCTAAATGAATTCTATTTTAAAAACAAGCCTATTAGATAACTTTCCTAAATAATATATAATTATTCAAAGATTTAGGTTTACAAGACCACATACGATAATCCAAACTTGTGCAATATTTTTTAGTCTGTTACGAAATGTCTCTTTTACCATT